>NZ_JBFTOX010000067.1:0-55799 GCF_056398185.1 Cupriavidus sp. 05L310 | reverse complement strand
CCACCCCTTCCCATCCCGAACAGGACCGTGAAACGACTCCACGCCGATGATAGTGCGGATACCCGTGTGAAAGTAGGTAATCGCCAGGCTCTCCCTTGAAACCCCCCAGTACGAAAGTACTGGGGGGTTTTGCTTTTGCGGCGGCGATTCACGCTGCTCCTTCGGAGTTTTGCGCCGAAACAAGCACAGCGCTCTGATCCGCTCGTGGCGAAAAGGCCGATTAAAGCCTGCTTCAAGCAAACCTTCTTGTCCGCGATCGCCAGCACAAGGTACAGGTCCAGTCGCAAGTTAGCGCGATGACGGCAGAAGAACCCGCATTCCTCGCTTCACTGCCGTGAAGCCGATCGTAACCAACGCCCCGGCCAGCAGACCGATCATCGCATTGATCAGCATCGGTGCCGCTATTTCCAGTCCACTGCCGAGCAACGGTACTTCCCCAAGCATTTGCGTTGTTACCTCCGTCAGGCGATGCATGCCAGGAAATCCGTGTGCCAGTATCCCGCCGCCAACCAGGAACATTGCCACGGTACCCACAACGGAAAGTATACGCATTAGCCAAGGCGCCAGCCGAAGAACCCCGCGGCCCACGGCTCGCGCGAGGGTGGAGGCTTTCTGACTAAGATACAGGCCGGCATCGTCGAGCTTGACGATGCCGGCCACTAGCCCGTAGACACCCACTGTCATGACGAGGGCGATGGCGGACAGCACGGCCACCTGCGTACCAAACGGCGCGCCGGAGACGGTCCCCAGTGAGATCACGATGATCTCGGCGGACAGGATGAAATCCGTGCGCACCGCGCCGCGGATCTTCGCCTTCTCGTCAATTGCTGAATCCGTCGGAGGATCTTGTGCCTGATGCTCGCCAGGAGGATCTACTTCGCTCCGTGACTCTCCGTGCATGAAGCGGTGCGCGATCTTTTCAAATCCTTCGTAGCAAAGGAACGCGCCGCCCACCATCAGCAGTGGCACGATCGCCCAAGGGGTCGCAGCACTGATTGCGAGCGCAGCCGGTACCAGAATCGCCTTGTTGCGCAAAGAACCCACCGCAACCGACCACACAACCGGCAACTCGCGATCGGCTTTCACGCCGCTGACCTGTTGCGCATTGAGGGCAAGATCGTCGCCCAGGACACCAGCGGTCTTCCTGGCAGCCACCTTGCTCATGGTTGCCACATCGTCAAGGATCGAGGTGATGTCGTCGATCAACAAAAGCAGGCTGGTGCCGGCCATATTTCAAGCTCCCATGTCGGTGCTGAGTAGGAGAGGCCCTTCAGGTGATCAAGGCCGCATGGCAAGATATTGCCATATGGAAAGACGGCGATTGATCCCATACCCACTCTATTTGGGGGCGATCCTGGCGGTTCGCCTTCAGTGGGCTGTTAGCTTGCAGGCTAAAATCGAGCGAGAACCGTTCGCTTCCTCGGCCGTAGGGGAAATATCTAAAATCAATGCTTGTCGCGTCATTCCTGTTGCGCGGCTTGGGCGTCGCGTCGTGGCAGTGGAGCCAACTCGCGAATTGCGTCAGGAGGGGCAGCGCATCCATTCGAGTTTGCCCATCGAATGGCTGGATGACGAACTGCCATACCTAGTGGGTATGCGATCCAGGCAAGAGCAGTTCGATCTGATTTGCTTTTGAGATGGCTGATTTTTACTGTGAACCTGTCGCACGATGCTTTGCCAGGCGCCTTACTGCGGTACTCAACGGACCTGCGGTGGCTGACGATCCCCCCGCTATCGGTCGGCCCAGGTGTAGCCGTGATAGTCAGGAGACGCGCCTGTTAAGCGTTGGCAATCGCCCGGCGATAATGTTCAGCGGAGTCCAAAATCGCTTGGTCAAGGTTCGCTTGTGCAATCGCCATCGTGTGAGATGCTCCTGGCGCTGAGCATCTAGGCACCTCGTAGAACTTTGATTCCGCACTCTCATTCGCTCGATGAGGCTCATGCCTGGCGCTTCTGGCTATGCGCGCTGGTTTGCCGTCATGCTAGGATTTTGCCAGGCTCTGGGAGATAGCCATGGTTCAAAAGCTGTTCCACGAATTGCCCGTGAATGAACGCGGCGACTTTGAATCCGCCTGCGCGCGGCATGGATTTGTTCGAGAAGACTTCGAGGTGAGCGAGGAAGAGGGCATTTCGCGAGGCAGCGGGGCGAGTCATATCCCCCGGAAAATCACTGTCGCCCGAGTGGGCGGAGACGTCCAAGTCTATCCCGCAGCTACCGGCATTTCGTGGACAGTCGCATTTGAACGAGATCTGGAGCGCGGCGAATTTGGATTCCCTCTTGCGGACTAGCTAAGGGATGGGAGAGGTCGCTGCGTGGAAGAAACGGGGGAGGGGTATGCTGAAGCAGGCTAGATCGAGCCGGTGGTGCTGACACCGGCGGTTGCAAGTATTCCCACCGTGGGAGGATGGCGGGAATGGAACCCGGCTTTGGGATGCACAAATGAAAACAGCGCCTTGGTTAAGGCGCTGTTTTGCAGGGCAAATTCTTGGGGTGGCTGATGGGACTCGAACCCACGACGACAGGAATCACAATCCTGGACTCTACCAACTGAGCTACAGCCACCGTAGAGGTTGCTCAGCTGGCTGCTGAGCAACGAAGAACAAGATCATACAATACCAAAAGGCGGATGGCTAGCACTCTGCACAAATTTTTTCTCTGCGCTGCCTTATGCGATTTCAGCCGGTTAGGTCGGTTACCGCGACGCGCGCAAGTGAGTGCTGCCGTAACCCACCTATGAAAGCTTGGCCGACTCCTCCAGCTCAAGCATGCGGCAGATGGCTGCCATGCTGCCCACCATGGTGCGTCGTTGCGCACCCTGGTAGATACGCACGCCTTTGGATTGGCGGAATGGTACGGGCTTGACGGGGCGGCGGGCGGAGAGGCGGTTGGCTGGCAGCATGGCTACACCTGGTGACTTGCAACAACAGTTAGCGGTGCCCGACTAGCGGGCGGCGTTGGCACAATCGGGCGTCGGCGTGATACGGGCTTGCCCGCCTCAGCCGCACTCGTCAGAAGCCGCTGGGTCGGATCAAGCCGACGGCGATACCTTCCAGAGAGAATTCTTCGCGGCCGGGGCGCACGATGATGCTGGGGAAATCGGGATTCTCGGCAATGAGTTCGATCGAGTCGCCGCGGCGGTTGAGGCGTTTGACGGTGACGTCGTCTCCCAGTCGCGCAACGACGATCTTGCCGTTCGGGGCCTCGCTGGCACGCTTGACCGCAAGCAGATCGCCATCGAGGATGCCGGCGTCCCGCATGCTCAGGCCACGTACCCGGAGCAGGTAGTCAGGTTGCACGTCGAACACCGAAGCGTCGACCTGGTATTGGCGATCGATGTGTTCTGCGGCAAGGATCGGGCTACCGGCCGCGACGCGCCCGACCAGGGGCAGCGTCAGTTGCATCACGCCGGCCATTGGCAGCGAGAATTGGTCTGGTAGTTCTGAGTCGCTGCGCGAAACCTTGAGCCGGATGCCGCGCGAGGCGCCGGGGGTGAGTTCGATTACGCCCTTGCGGGCCAGAGCCCTCAGGTGTTCCTCGGCAGCATTGGGCGATGAGAAGCCGAACTTGGCGGCGATCTCGGCGCGTGTGGGCGGAAAGCCCGTGTGCTGGAGGCTGCTGCGAATCAGATCGAAAATCTGCTGCTGTCGCGGTGTCAGGGTCGCCATGGTCGCCGTGTTGGAAAGCACTGTATGTTTAAACAGTATGCTGTGATTTTATACAGTATCGAGTGAAGTGCAAGCGGAATTTTGGGAGTTTGCGCATCGACAGGTGCGTCAGGCGAGGCTCGCCGCGCCGTGCGGCGTGAGCCTGGGCGTTACAATTCGCGGCACTTGCAGCCTAATTTTTCGCTCGCTGCTTAACCTTTCTGGCTTTCGATCTCTATCTCGCCATGTCCCTCCTGCCTCGTGTCGTCGTGCTTGCTACCGGTGGCACCATTGCCGGTTCTTCATCCAGTGCTGCCAGCAGCGCGAAGTACCAGGCGGCCACGGTGCCTGTGACGGCGCTGCTTGATGCTGTGCCGGCGCTCGGTGCCGTGGCCCGCGTCGAGGCGGAGCAGGTGGCGCAGGTGGATAGCAAGGACATGTCGTTCGTCCTCTGGGCCCGGTTGGTTGAACGCGTTGCGTTCTGGTCTGCGCAGGCCGATGTGGCGGGCATTGTGATTACCCATGGCACCGATACGCTGGAGGAGACGGCAATGCTGCTGCATCTGGCATGGGTGGGCACGGTGCCGGTGGTGCTGACGGCGGCGATGCGGCCTTCGACCTCCCTGTCGGCCGATGGTCCCTTGAACCTGCTGGACGCGGTACGGGTGGCTGCCAGCGCCGGGGCGGCGGGCAAGGGCGTGCTACTGGTGATTAATCAGGAAATCCATGCCGGGCGGGATGTGGTGAAGGGACATACGTCAGCGGTCAACGCTTTTGTGTCGCCGCTGGCTGGCCCGATCGGGTTCGTGCAGGACGACCTCGTGCGATTTGTCCGTGCGCCCCGGCTGTTGCCGGACCGGGCCTGGGCCGTGCCGTGCAAGTGGCCGCAGGTGGAGATTATTGCTAGTTACGCGGAGCCCGGCCGGTTGGTGGTGGATGCTTTGGCGCAGGCAGGTGTGGCGGGGCTGGTCGTGGCGGCCGCAGGCAACGGGTCGGTTCACCAGTCGCTGGTCGATGCGCTGGTGGACGCGGCCGGGGCGGGAGTGGCCGTGGTGCGTAGCTCGCGCACCGGGGCAGGGCATGTGGCAATGCCGGCACCTCCACGACCGGCTTCAGGTGCCTTCGTTTCTGCAGGCGATCTCAATCCATATAAGGCGCGCGTGCTCCTGATGCTGGCCCTGGCGACAACGCCCGGACTGGCTGCGGATCCCGCTGCGTTGCAGGCGCTCTTCGCCGAAAACTAAGGCGGCTTGCTCCAAAAGGCAAAAGCACGCTATACTTTAAGGCTATCCAACCTTGCTGCACCGGACATGGCGCCCGGGCGGCTTATCCAAAAGGAGCGTCAATGCGTCATTACGAAATCGTATTTATCGTCCATCCGGACCAGAGCGAACAAGTTCCGGCCATGATCGAGCGTTACAAGACGCTGGTCACGTCGCAGGAAGGCCAGATCCACCGTGTGGAAGACTGGGGCCGCCGTCAGATGGCCTACATGATCCAGAAGCTGGCCAAGGCTCACTACGTTTGCCTGAACATCGAATGCGGCAAGGAAACCCTGGCTGAACTCGAACACGCGTTCAAGTTCAACGACGCGGTGCTGCGCCACCTCATCGTTCAGACCAAGAAGGCCGAAACCGCACCGTCCCCGATGATGAAGGAAGTGCAGCGCGAAGAAGCCCGCAAGGCCGCGCAACAGACCAGCGAAGTCCAGGCCGCCTAAGTGCGGACTGTTGTGGTTGCCGTGGGCGTTGAACGCCGCGGCGGCAAGTGCGGGCATCGGTGCGGGAGAGTGCGTTGAACCAGCTAAGGCTCTGCGCAACGCTCGCGGAACGCGATGCCTTGCGTTACACCCCGGCCGGGGTCCCCGTTGTCAACTGCATCTTGCAGTACGCGGGCGAGACGGTCGAGGCGCAAACGCCCAGGCAGGTGGAATTCGCCATCGCCGCCATGGGAATCGGTCAGATCGGCCAGCGGCTTGAGCGGACTCCGCTCGGCGCGATGCTCGACTGCGAAGGATTCCTGGCCCGCAAGCACCGCAACAGCAAGGCTCTCGTCTTTCACATCACTGGATGTAAAGCATTCGAAAAGGATTGAATCATGGCATTCGTCAAACGTGACAACAAGAACAAGAAGCGCTTCCAGCAGCAAAACCCGCTGTTCAAGCGCAAGCGCTTCTGCCGCTTCACCGTGGCTGGCGTGGAACAGATCGACTACAAGGATCTGGACACCCTGAAGGATTTCATCGGCGACAACGGCAAGATTACCCCCGCCCGCCTGACCGGCACCAAGGCGCACTATCAGCGTCAGCTCGATACGGCTATCAAGCGCGCGCGTTTCCTCGCGCTGATGCCTTACACCGACCTGCACAAGAACTGATCGGCCCTAGGTCCGTTAAGGAGAAAACACGATGCAAATTATTCTGCTTGAGAAAGTCATCAATCTGGGCAACCTGGGTGACATCGTTCGCGTGAAGGACGGCTATGCCCGTAACTTCCTGATCCCGAACAAGAAGGCCCGCCGTGCTACCCAGACCGCTATCAGCGAGTTCGAAGTCAAGCGCGCTGAACTGGAAAAGGCAGCTGCCGAGAAGCTGGCCGCGGCCCAGGGCGAAGGCGAAAAGCTGAACGGCCTGACCGTGCAAATCACCCAGAAGTCGGGTGTGGACGGCCGCCTGTTCGGTTCCGTCACCAACGCCGACATCGCCGAAGCGCTGGCTGGTCAAGGCTTCAAGGTTGAGAAGGCGCAAGTGCGCCTGCCGAATGGCCCGCTGAAGATCGTCGGCGACCATCCGGTCAGCGTTTCGCTGCATACCGACGTGCTGGTCGACGTGACGGTTTCCGTCCTGGGCGAACACGTCTAAGCACTGATCTCGCTACCGGTCCCGCTTGCCTGTTGGGCTGGCAGGGCCGGTTGCCGGTATCGGGCTTGACCAAACAAAAAGGCAGGAGCGTTTTGCTCCTGCCTTTTTGTTTGGCCGCTACCCTCGTTTGCATCATTGCCACAGGGCTGGTTGTCCCGCCGTCACTTGGCCGGACGCGGTAACAACCGGCTGCGAATTCTCCCCCGGCTGTCTGGCGGCGACCGTTATAATCCCTTCCCATGAACGCGCCCGTCGCAGACCCCCAACTAGATAATCTCAAGGTTCCACCGCACTCCATCGAGGCCGAGCAATCGGTGCTGGGTGGCTTGCTGCTGGACAATGCCGCCTGGGACCGTATCGCCGATTTCCTGTCCGAAGCGGACTTCTACCGCTTCGATCACCGGATGATCTTCCAGAGCATCTCCCGGTTGATCGCCGCCACCAAGCCCGCCGACGTCATCACTGTCTACGAGACGCTTCAGGTCGCTGGCAAGGCGGAGGAGGTGGGCGGGCTGGCCTATCTGAATTCGCTGGCGCAGAACACACCTAGTGCTGCCAATATCCGCCGCTATGCGGAAATCGTGCGCGAGCGTTCGGTGCTGCGCAAGCTGGTCACCGCGGCCGACGATATCGCCAGTGCGGCCTTCGCCCCCAAGGGGCGCGAAGTGCGGGAACTGCTCGACGAAGCCGAATCGAAGGTGTTCGCCATTGCCGAGGAGGGCTCGCGCGGGCAGAAGGGCTTCCAGGAGATCCAGCCGCTGCTGACGCAGGTGGTGGAGCGCATCGACGAGTTGTACCACCGTGACTCGAGTACCGACGTGACGGGCGTGCCGACGGGATTCATCGATCTGGACCGCATGACCAGCGGCATGCAGGCGGGCGACCTGATCATCGTTGCCGGGCGCCCCTCGATGGGTAAGACCGCCTTCTCGCTGAATATCGGCGAGCACGTGGCGGTGGAGCAGGGCCTGCCCGTGGCGGTGTTCTCGATGGAAATGGCCGGCACACAGCTGGCCATGCGTATGCTTGGCTCGGTCGGCCGCCTGGACCAGCACCGCCTGCGTACCGGCCGCCTGCTCGACGAGGACTGGCCACGGCTTACACATGCCATCCAGCGCATGAACGATGCCCAGTTGTTCATCGACGAAACCCCGGCGCTGAGCTCGATGGAACTGCGGGCCCGCTCGCGGCGGCTGGCGCGCCAGTGCGGCCAGCTTGGCCTGATCATCATCGACTATTTGCAGTTGATGTCGGGTTCGGGCGGCGGTGAAAACCGCGCGACCGAAATCTCGGAAATCTCGCGTTCGCTCAAGGGGCTGGCCAAGGAACTCAACTGTCCGGTGATCGCGCTCTCGCAGCTGAACCGAAGCCTTGAGCAGCGGCCCAACAAGCGCCCGGTGATGTCCGACTTGCGTGAATCCGGCGCTATCGAACAGGATGCCGACGTGATCCTGTTTATTTACCGTGATGAGGTCTACAACCCGGATTCGCAGGACAAGGGCACGGCCGAAATTATTATCGGTAAACAGCGTAACGGCCCCATCGGGACCGTGCGCCTGACTTTCTTGGGTCAATTCACGAAGTTTGACAACTTCAGCGGCGGCCCCGCTTTCTTCGATAACGATACCTGAAGCCTGTCCTGGCGCGGCTTGCCGGGCATCGTGGCTCGGCTGCGATGGTGGATTGTCCATGCCGCTTGTCAAAGTCCTCCGGCTTCGCTCCACAACCCTGTAAAATATTGCGTTTTGATGACAGCCGCCCCAGGGCGGCTGTCATGCAATGCGTACCTGCCTCATTCAGCAATAACCCGCGGCGCCCCCGCGCTTCGACAAGGAACATTCCATGTTCGGCCGATTCATGCCCACCGAGGGCAAGTTCTTCGAATACTTCAACCAGCATGCCGATTGCGCGGTGACCGCCGCCCGCGAGCTGGAGGTGCTGGTCAACGATCTGCCCAATGCCGAGGCGCATGCGCGCCGCGTGCAGGCCACTGAAAAGAAGGCTGATCGCATTACGCACGACACGATCGACCTGCTGCACAAGACCTTCATCACGCCGCTGGACCGCGACGAGATTCACAAGCTCATCACCACCATGGACGATATCCTCGACCTGATGGAAGACGTGGCGGAAACCATCTCGCTGTACGACGTGACCAGCCTGACGGACGAGGCGCGCAAGCTCGCCGCCATCTGCGTGCAGTGCTGCGACCAGGTCAAGATCGCGGTCGGCCTGCTTGAAGACATGAGCAATGCCAGCGCGATCCTGAAGACGGCACAGCAGATCGACCAGCTCGAGTCCGAGGCCGATCGCGTAATGCGCGCGGCGATGTCCAAGCTGTTCCGCGACGAGACGGACGTCAAGCGCCTGATCAAGCTGAAGGCCATCTACGAGCAACTGGAAACCATCACCGACAAGTGCGAGGACGTTGCCAACATCATCGAAGGCATCGTCCTGGAAAACGCCTGAGGCACACATCGGAATGCAGACCATACAAATGAGCTTGTGGGTGATCGCCCTGCTGGTGGCGCTCGCCTTGCTGTTCGATTTCATGAACGGCTTCCACGATGCCGCCAACTCGATTGCCACGGTGGTGTCGACGGGCGTGCTCAAGCCGCACCATGCGGTGGCGATGGCCGCCATGTGCAACGTGGTGGCTATCTTTATCTTCCACCTCAAGGTGGCGGCCACGGTGGGAACCGGCACGATCGACGTCAATATTGTCGATCACTATGTCATCTTCGGCGCCCTGATGGGTGCCATTGCCTGGAACCTGATCACCTGGTACTACGGCATTCCCTCGTCGTCCTCGCACGCGCTGATCGGCGGCCTGGTTGGCGCCGCGGTGGCCAAGAGCGGCACCGGTGCGCTGGTTGGTGGTGGCTTGCTCAAGACCGTGGCCTTTATCGTGATCTCACCGCTGCTGGGTTTCCTGCTCGGTTCGCTGATGATGGTGATCGTGGCCTGGACGTTCTTTCGCACGCCGCCGTCGCGGGTGGACCGCTGGTTCCGCAGGCTGCAGCTGATCTCGGCCTCGCTCTACAGCCTGGGCCACGGAGGCAATGACGCGCAAAAGACCATCGGCATCATCTGGATGTTGCTGATCGCCAGCGGTCACGTGGCGCAGGGCGGCGCGGAGCCGCCGGTCTGGGTCATCGTTTCCTGCTACGTGGCGATCGGCATGGGTACCATGTTCGGTGGCTGGCGCATCGTGCGTACCATGGGCCAGAAGATTACCAAGCTCAAGCCGGTAGGCGGCTTTTGCGCGGAGACCGGTGGCGCGATCACGCTGTTCATCGCTTCGGCGCTGGGCGTGCCGGTGTCGACCACGCACACCATCACGGGCGCCATCGTCGGCGTGGGTTCGGTGCAGAAGATGTCGGCGGTGCGCTGGGGCGTGGCGGGCAACATCGTCTGGGCCTGGGTGCTGACCATTCCGGCTTCTGCCTTCATGGCAGCCATCGCGTGGTGGATCGGCCGGCACGTGCTCTGAGCGATCGGACACCTCTTCGACAAGAATGCAAAAAGCCAGGCGCAATGCCTGGCTTTTTGTTTGTTGCGGTGCGGGAGAGCGTATGCCGTCAGCGATTGGCGAATGCGGCGATGGGGTCGTCGTCCACCGGCACCGGCGGCACAACCGATGGCTGCGGCGCCGGTGAGGCAGCCGGCGGCGGCGTAAACCCTGTCGCGACCCGTCGGGCACCGTTGTAGCGGGAGGCCCAATAGGATTTGCTCATGTCCTCAAGGCGCACCGTGCCGCCGGTGGAGGGTGCATGGACAAAGCGGTTCTGCCCGACATAGATGCCGACATGCGAATTGGCGCGGCCCGTGGTATTGAAGAAAACCAGGTCGCCCGATGCCACCTGGCTGCGCTCCAGCGCGACTCCGCGATCGCCCATGGCTTCGGTGGTGCGCGGCAAGTTGACGTTGGCGGCGCGCAGCACGACATAGCGCACCAGGCCGCTGCAGTCGAAGCCGGAGTCAGGCGTATTGCCGCCGTAGCGATAGGGCGTGCCAACCAGGGACATGGCCTGGATGGACACTTCTTCGAGCCCGGCGCTGGGATCGACCATGGGCGGGGCCGATGCCCGGGACTGGGCGCCGGGCCGCGTCGGCGGAGCAGAGGCGCAGGCGGCAAGCAGCAGCGCAGCGGTGCAAAGCGCGGGCAGGCGGGCGCTGTCGAAGACGCCGGCCAGCAAAGGCGCGGGTCTTCCGGTATGGGCTATCTGGCGCGGTGGCATCCTTCTCGGTCCGGTCCCGGGTCAGGTGCCGCGCCAGTGGCGGGCAGGCAGCGAAGCTGCCGCCCGTGGGCCTACCAGCGCAACTGTGCGTTGTATGTGCCAGTACTGACGGTTATCGACTTGGCCTGACCCTTATAAGTCGCTTCGATATTGTAGCTGCCTTGCGGGGCCTTTATCAGGCACTTCGGGCCCGATGCCGTGAAGCTGGCCACTTCGTGGCCTTCTCGCGTCATGCGTACGGCCACATCGGCGACATATTCGCCGCGCTCGCCCTGGGTGAACAGGACGCCCATATTGAAGTTCTTTTGTTGCGCGGCCAGTTGTTGCTGTTCGTCCGCGGCGATACCGCCGCAAACATAGCTGACCGGGCCCATGGTGCGGATCACCATTTCGTCGGCAGCCAGCGCGGGAGCCGATAGCCATGAAAATGCGGCAATCACGATGCTGCCGGCGAGTGCCAGGCGCAATGGCCGCAATGGCCGCAATGGTCGTGATAGCTGTAGGGGCATGTACTTGCGGGCGCAAGCCAGATGGTGGTGCAGGTGGTTGTCCATCAATGTCTCCATCGATTCAACAAGCCGGAGGGGGCAAAAAAAGCGCCCGCCATTCGCCGGCACGCGAGGTGCCGATATGGCGGGCGCTCCGGATGCTTTGATGCTAGGCCAAGCCGGCAGACAAATCTGCCGGGTATGGTCCTACATGGGCTTCCGGTCGGTGGCCTTTACAGGACGTCCGCGGCATGATCGGCCAGGCGCGAGCGTTCGCCGCGCGCCAGCGTGACATGGCCACTGTGGCTCCACCCCTTGAACCGGTCTACCACGTAAGTGAGACCGGACGAGCCTTCGGTCAGGTAAGGCGTGTCGATCTGCGCGATATTGCCCAGGCAGATGATCTTGGTGCCGGGGCCGGCACGCGTTACCAGCGTCTTCATCTGCTTTGGCGTCAGGTTCTGCGCCTCATCGATGATGACGAACTTGTTGACGAAGGTGCGTCCGCGCATGAAGTTCATGCTCTTGACCTTGATGCGCGAGCGGATCAGTTCCTGGGTGGCGGCGCGGCCCCACTCGCCGGCACTGTCGTCGCTCTTTTGCAGCACTTCCAGGTTGTCGTCGAAGGCGCCCATCCAGGGCTGCATCTTTTCTTCCTCGGTGCCCGGCAGGAAGCCGATGTCCTCGCCGACCGGCACGGTGGCGCGGGTGACGATGATCTCGTTGTACAGCTTCTGGTCGAGCACCTGCTCCAGGCCCGCGGCCAGCGCCAGCAAGGTCTTGCCGGTACCGGCCTGGCCCAGCAGCGTGACGAAGTCGATCTCCGGATGCATCAGCAGGTTGAGTGCGAAGTTCTGCTCGCGGTTGCGCGCGGTCACGCTCCACACATTGTTCTTGTGGTGCGTGTAATCCTTGAGCGTCTGCAGCAGCGCTGTCTTGCCGTTGATTTCCTTGACCTGGGCGTACAGCGGCAGGCTGCCGTCGCTGGGCTCCATGTAGACGAACTGGTTGACCAGGAAGGAGGGCACCAGCGGGCCCGTCAGGCGATAGAACATCGCGCCGGACTTCGGGTCCTGCCAGCTTTCCACGCCCTTGCCATGCTTGGCCCAGAAGTCGTTGGGCAGCAGCATCACGCCCGAGTAGAGCAGGTCCTTGTCCTCGAGGACCTGGTCGTTGAAGTAATCCTCGGCGGGCAGGCCCAGGGCGCGCGCCTTGATGCGCATGTTGATGTCTTTCGACACCAGCACGACCTGGCGCTCCGGGAATTGCTGCTGCAACGCGCTGACCACGCCCAGGATCTGGTTGTCGGCCTTGCCCTGCGGCAGGCCGTCGGGCAGCTTGATCTCGTTGAGCTTGGTCTGCAGGAACAGCTTGCCTTGCGCGTCGCGGTTGCCCAGCTTGGCCAGCGGCAAGCCCTCGTCGAGCACGCCGTCGGTGCCGCCCACCAGCGCGTCCAGCGTGCGGCTGACGGTGCGCGCGTTACGGGCAACTTCGCTCATGCCCTTCTTGTGGTTGTCCAGCTCCTCGAGCGTCATCATCGGCAGATAGACGTCGTGCTCTTCGAAGCGGAACAGCGAGGACGGGTCGTGCATTAGCACATTGGTGTCCAGCACGAACAGCTTGCTGGGACCAACGTGTTTTTGTGCGCGGCGATTGGTGGTGCTCGGTACTGGCTTGGCGGGCGCCGAGGGTACGGCGGCCAGCGGCGGTACGGACTTCAGCGAGGACGGAGGCGCTTCCTTGGTGCGCGCTCGCGTCGAACCGCTGGCGCGGGCCACCACGGCCGGCGCGCCTTCCGCTTGGCTATTTCCGGTTTCCAGCAAGGCCACACGCTCCAGCGCCGGCACAGGTTTCTTACCCTGCGACGCTGATTTGGCCTTGGTCAGCTTGGTCACCGGGGCGAATTCGCTCGGGTCAAGCAATTGGGCAGGCTTGGCGGGCATGGTCGGCAGCGGCATGCTTGGCTTTCCTTTCAGGGGGAGAAGACGGCTGGAAAACGGCGCAGGACACTGGCGCGGCCGCTTGGCGCCGCGGACTTGCCGATCGTGTCCTGTGCGTGGGGGCAGTACAAACAAAAAAGCCGCCAGACCTGGGGGGCAGGTTTGGCGGCTTTTTTTCGGACCGGAGACACGGCAGGTCCGCTACCGGCCTGTGGCAGGAAGCGCCTGGGCCGGGACGATGAAGCAGCGTGGCATCCGGAATCTGAACTCATTAAAGGTCAATGTATCCGAACGTTTTCTGTTTTGCAATCGCTGGCCGAGACGACTTGCGAGGGTGTTGCTGCGGCGCATTAAACATGCCGTCCGCCAGGGCCAGGGAATGGCCCGGCAACCGCCCGAATCAGAGCGCGCGGACGATCTGCAGGACTTCGTCGACGTGGTTGGGGACCTTGATGCCGCGCATGGCGTGCCGCAGGATGCCCTTGCCGTCGATGATAAAGGTGCTGCGCTCGATGCCGCGCACTTCCTTGCCATACATTTTCTTCATCTTGATGACATCGAACAGATGGCAGACGGCTTCATCGCCATCGGAGATCAGCTCAAACGGCAGTTCCAGCTTGGCCTTGAAGTTCTCGTGCGACTTCAGGCTGTCGCGCGAGATGCCGAAGACCACGGTGCCGGCCTTGACGAAATCGTCATGCTGGTCGCGGAAGTTCATGGCTTCGGTGGTGCAACCCGGCGTGTTGTCCTTGGGATAGAAATACAGGACGACGGTTTTGCCGCGCTGGTCGGCAAGGCTGAACGTGCCGCCGGTGGCGGGCGCGCTGAAATCGGGTACGGGCTTGCTGAGACTGACTGTCATTCTTATGGCTCCTGGGAGGGGCAGGAAGGGGGCGGCTGCATGAGTGCTGCCACCATGGTGGCGGCAGATGGGGGCGGGCCCGGAAACTTCAAGCGTGGCGCGGACTTAACTTGCGGCACCGCCCGGCAGGCGGCGCGGCGGACTCAGGCCGGGTCTTCCAGCAGCAGGATGGCCGCCACCTTGCGGCCTTCAGCCATCAGGATATTGTAGGTGCGGCAGGCGGCCTGGAGATCCATCGCGTCTACGCCCACATGCAGGCGCGCCAGGGACGCGG
Organism: Cupriavidus sp. 05L310; assembly: GCF_056398185.1. NCBI lineage: Bacteria > Pseudomonadati > Pseudomonadota > Betaproteobacteria > Burkholderiales > Burkholderiaceae > Cupriavidus > Cupriavidus sp. 05L310. The sequence goes on along the minus strand of NZ_JBFTOX010000067.1, from coordinate 41,489 downwards.
TCAGGCGGGGGTGGGGGAAGCGCAGGCGGTTGCCGGTGCCAAGCAGCACCACCTCGGGCGAGTGCGCCAGCAGGCCTTCGAAATGCGCCGGCTCCAGGTCTTCGAAGCGCTGCACCGGCCAGGGCCGGATCTCGCCCTCGGGCATGACCAGCACGGATTCCGTGTAGCGCACCATATTGATGTCGATATAGCCCGGTCCGTAGGACGTCACCGTATTGAGAGCATTGGGCTGGTCAGCGTGGAGTTTCAAGGGCAAACCTTATCGGGCGCTGCCTTGGGCGGCCGTCCGGCACCCGGCCGGGCCGCGCAAGGCGGGTTGAGAGCATTTTGGGGCAGGTCGGGAGGGGGTTGCCGTCGCGGGGGCCGGGTGACGGCGCCGTACGCTGCAATGCAAGAATCCCTGCCGAAGTCTGTCATAATCCGATAAATTATAGCTTTTGCCTTCCTGCCTGCCACGTTTTGCGTTGCATCGCAGCGGATGCGCACAACGGGCCGCTCCTTTCCCACCCAGATTCCCTAGATTGCCGCCGCCAGCCGGCGGCGCTTGCCTCCTGCCGACATCGCCGTGAAACCGATCCAGAAATCCAATAAGCTCAACAATGTTTGCTATGACATCCGCGGCCCGGTGCTGGAGAAGGCCAAGCAGATGGAAGAGGAAGGCCACAAGATCATCAAGCTGAACATCGGCAACCTGGCCGTGTTCGGCTTCGACGCGCCGGAAGAGATCCAGCAGGACATGATGCGCAACCTGCCCAACTCGGCAGCCTACTCGGATTCCAAGGGCATCTTCGCCGCGCGCAAGGCGATCATGCACTACACGCAGCAGAAGAACATCGAGGGCGTTGGCCTGGACGATATCTACGTCGGCAACGGCGCCTCGGAACTGATCGTGATGTCGATGAACGCGCTGCTCAACAGCGGCGACGAAGTGCTGGTGCCGGCGCCGGACTACCCGCTTTGGACAGCCGCCGTGAGCCTCTCGGGGGGCACCCCGGTGCACTATGTGTGCGACGAGGCCAATGAATGGATGCCCGATCTCGACGATATCCGGGCCAAGATCACGCCGAATACCAAGGCGATCGTCGTCATCAACCCCAACAACCCCACCGGCGCGCTGTACTCGGACGAACTGCTCAAGAGCATCGTGACGATCGCGCGCGAGCATGGGCTGATCATCTTCGCGGACGAGATCTACGACAAGGTGCTGTACGACGGCCATACCCACACCTCGATCGCCTCGCTGTCGACCGATGTGCTGACCGTCACGTTCAACGGCTTGTCGAAGAACTACCGCTCGTGCGGCTACCGGTCCGGCTGGATGGTGGTGTCGGGCGACAAGCGGCCCGCCCTGGACTATATCGAGGGGCTGAACATGCTGTCCTCGATGCGCCTGTGCGCCAATGTGCCCGGCCAGTGGGCCATCCAGACCGCGCTGGGCGGCTACCAGAGCATCAACGACCTGGTGAACGAAGGCGGGCGCCTGCGCCGCCAGCGCGATATTGCCCATGAACTGATCACGCAGATTCCCGGCGTCACCTGCGTCAAGCCCAAGGCCGCGCTTTACCTGTTCCCCAAGCTCGACCTGTCGATGTACCCGATCCAGGACGACCAGGAGTTCATCTACGAACTGCTGCAGGAGTCCAAGGTACTGCTGGTGCAGGGTACGGGCTTCAACTGGGGCAAGCCCGACCATTTCCGTATCGTGTTCCTGCCGCACGAGGAAGACCTGCGCGAGGCCATCGGCCGCGTTGGCCGTTTCCTCGAGGCATATCGCAAGCGCCACGGCCACGCGGCCTGAGCGGCCCTGAACCGGTCCGTTTGCGGCGTCATTCATTTTTCAGCAACTCAGAGTCAGATCGTCCATGAATCCCATCAAAGTAGGCCTGCTTGGCATCGGTACCGTCGGTAGCGGCACGTTCAACGTGCTGCAACGTAACCAGGAGGAAATCCGCCGCCGCGCCGGGCGCGGCATCGAGATTGCCATGGTGGCCGACCTCAACACCGAGCGCGCCCGCGAGCTGACCGGTGGGCAGGTCGAGGTGGTGGCGGACGCCAACGAAGTCGTCACCCGTCCCGAGATCGACATCGTGATCGAGTTGATCGGCGGCTATGGGATTGCCCGCGAACTGGTGCTCAAGGCCATCGCGAACGGCAAGCACGTGGTCACCGCCAACAAGGCGCTGCTGGCCGTGCATGGCAACGAGATCTTCGAGGCCGCGCGCAAGAAGGGCGTGATCGTCGCCTTCGAAGCCGCTGTGGCCGGCGGCATCCCCATCATCAAGGCGCTGCGCGAAGGCCTGACCGCCAACCGCATCGAGTGGATCGCCGGCATCATCAACGGCACCACCAACTTCATCCTGTCGGAAATGCGCGACAAGGGCCTGGACTTCGACACCGTGCTCAAGCAGGCCCAGGCGCTGGGCTATGCCGAGGCCGACCCGACCTTCGACATCGAAGGCATCGACGCGGCTCACAAGATCACGCTGATGAGCTCGATCGCCTTCGGCATGCCGGTGCAGTTCGACAAGGCCTATGTGGAGGGCATCACCAAGCTGTCGGCCGTGGATATCCGCTACGCCGAAGAGCTGGGCTACCGCATCAAGCTGCTGGGCCTGACGCGCCGCCGCGAAAACGGCATCGAGTTGCGCGTGCACCCGACGCTGGTGCCGGCCAAGCGCCTGATCGCCAATGTGGAAGGCGCCATGAACGCCGTGCTGGTGCAGGGCGACGCCGTGGGCGCCACGCTGTACTACGGCAAGGGCGCCGGCGCCGAGCCGACCGCCTCGGCCGTGATCGCCGATCTGGTCGACGTGACCCGCCTGCACACCGCCGATCCCGAGCACCGCGTGCCTCACCTGGCGTTCCAGCCGGATGAGCTGTCCAGCGTGCCGGTGCTGCCGATCGAGGAGGTCACCAGCTCGTACTACCTGCGCATGCGCGTGGCGGACGAGACCGGCGTGCTGGCCGACATCACCCGCATCCTGGCCGACGCCGGCATTTCCATCGATGCCATGCTGCAGAAGGAATCGCGTGAAGGCGAGCCGCAGACCGACATCATCATGCTGTCGCACCTCACCCTGGAGAAGCAGGTCAACGCCGCCATCGCCAAGATCGAAGCGCTGCCGACCGTGCTGTCGGCCGTCACGCGCCTGCGCATGGAAGAACTGAACTGAACGCACCGATGAAATACCAGTCGACGCGCGGCCATGAGATGCCGCAAACCTTCTCCGAGATCCTGCTGGGCGGCCTGGCGCCGGACGGCGGCCTGTACCTGCCGCAGGAGTACCCGCAGGTCACGGCCGACGAGCTGGAGGCCTGGCGCAAGCTGTCGTACGCCGATCTCGCCTTTGAAGTGCTGTCCCGCTTCTGCGACGACATCCCGGCTGAGGACCTGCGTGCGCTGGCGCGCAAGACCTACACCGCCGAGGTGTACTGCAACGCCCGCCCCGGCGACAATACCGCGGATATCACGCCGCTGCGCACGCTGGGCGCAGAGGGTGGCGCGCCGCTGCAACTGCTGGGCCTGTCCAACGGTCCCACGCTGGCCTTCAAGGACATGGCCATGCAGCTGCTCGGCAACCTGTTCGAGTACGCGCTGGCGCGCGCCGGGCAGGAGCTGAACATCCTCGGCGCCACCTCCGGCGACACCGGCAGCGCGGCGGAATACGCCATGCGCGGCAAGCGCGGCATCCGCGTGTTCATGCTCAGCCCGCACCGCAAGATGAGCGCGTTCCAGACCGCGCAGATGTTCAGCCTGCAGGACCCGAACATCTTCAACCTGGCGGTCGAAGGTGTGTTCGACGACTGCCAGGACATTGTCAAGGCGGTCTCCAACGATCTCGACTACAAGGCCCGCCAGAAGATCGGCACGGTCAACTCGATCAACTGGGCGCGCGTGGTGGCCCAGGTGGTGTATTACTTCAAGGGCTGGCTGCTGGCTACCGACGGCCCCGGCCAGAAGGTGTCGTTCTGCGTGCCGTCCGGCAATTTCGGCAACGTCTGCGCCGGCCATATCGCGCGCATGATGGGCCTGCCGATCGACAAGCTGGTGGTCGCGACCAACGAGAACGACGTGCTCGACGAGTTCTTCCGCACGGGCACCTACCGCGTGCGCAAGTCGGCCGAGACGTATCACACCTCCAGCCCGAGCATGGACATCTCGAAGGCTTCGAACTTCGAGCGCTTCGTGTTCGACCTGCTGGGCCGCGACGCCGGCAAGCTGGCGACGATGTTCCGCGACGACATCGACACCAAGGGTGGCTTCGACCTGTCCGGCACGCCGGAATTCGAGCGCATCCGCGCCTTCGGCTTTGTCTCGGGCCGCAGCACGCACGAGGACCGCGTTGCCACCATCCGCGACCTGTCGGGGCGTTACGGTATCACCATCGACACCCATACCGCCGACGGCATCAAGGTCGCGCGCGAGCATCTCACGCCCGGCGTGCCGATGCTGGTGCTGGAAACCGCGTTGCCGGCCAAGTTCGCCGACACCATCCGCGAGGCGCTTGGCCACGAGCCGGAGCGTCCGGCCAGCTTCGAAGGCATCGAAAACCTGCCGCAGCGCTTCGAGGTGATGCCGGCCGAGGTGGACCTAATCAAGGCTTATATCGCCGGCCACACGGGCCTGTAGGCGCCAGCCCGTGCAGGCGGCGTTCCTGCCGCCTGCGCGCCAACTCGCTACAATCAGACTTGCCGAGCTGAATCGCACGGCCCTCGCATTGCCCCGGATGTATCGGCGGCGGTACGCGGGCCGTTTCCCATGGCGGATGGATGGCCATGGGTTTGCTGTCTCACGCTGACTTACCTACCTGTTCCCGTCATGACCCAAGCTGCCGCGCCCGCCCGTCCCCCCATGCTGACCATGGCCGAGGCTCTCGAAGCCTTGCTGGCCGGCGCCAGCCCGATCGCCGAAGTCGAGCGCATCGCCACGCTGGACGCCAACGGGCGCGTGCTGGCCGCGCCGGTATCTAGCACGCTGGACGTGCCGCCGGCCGACAATACGTCGATGGACGGCTACGCCATGCGAAGTGCCGACGTGGCCGCGCCGGGCGCGCGGCTGCGGGTGGCCCAGCGCATTCCCGCCGGCCATGTCGGCACGGCGCTGGCGGCCGGCACGGCTGCCCGCATCTTCACCGGTGGCCTGATCCCGCCGGGGGCGGACGCGGTGGTGATGCAGGAACAATGCGTGGCGGAAGGCGACGATGTGATCGTCAATCACGCGCCGCAACCGGGCGAGTGGATCCGCCGGGCCGGCGAGGACATCCGCGCCGGCAGCGTGATCCTGCCAGCCGGCACGCGGCTCACGCCGCAGGCGCTGGGGCTGGCCGCCTCGGTAGGGCAGGCGGCGCTGGACGTTGTGCGGCGCGTCAAGGTGGCGGTGTTCTTCACCGGCGACGAACTGGCCATGCCGGGCGAGCCCCTCAAGCCCGGTGCCATCTACAACTCCAACCGCTTCACGCTGCGCGGACTACTGGAAAACCTGGGGTGCGAGGTCAGCGATTTCGGCATCGTGCCCGATACCCTGGCCGCCACGCGCGACACCCTGCGCCGGGCCGCCGATGGGCATGACCTGATCATCACGTCCGGCGGCGTCTCTGTGGGCGAGGAAGACCACATCAAGCCGGCCGTGGAGGCGGAAGGGCGGCTCAACCTGTGGCAGATCGCCATCAAGCCGGGCAAGCCGCTGGCCTTCGGCGAGGTAGCGCGCGGCGATCAGGCGCCGGCCTATTTCCTGGGCCTGCCGGGCAATCCGGTCTCCAGCTTCGTGACGTTCCTGCTCTTCGTGCGGCCCTTTATCCTGCGGCTGCAGGGCGTGCAGAACGTGTTGCCGCGCCGGCTGCCGCTGCGCGCCGATTTCGACCTGCCCAAGGGCGACCGCCGCAATGAATTCCTGCGCGTGCGCGTCAACCAGGCTGGCGGGCTCGACCTGTTTCCCAACCAGAGTTCGGGGGTGCTGACCTCCACCGTGTGGGGCGACGGCCTGGTCGACAATCCGCCCAACCAGGCGATCGCGCGGGGCGACACCGTGCAGTACATCGCTTTCGACGGCCTGCTGGCATGAGGAGCGAGACCGCCATGCATATCGAGTTGCGTTTTTTTGCCAGCGTGCGCGAGCAGCTGGGCCTGGGACAGGAGCGGGTCGAGGTGCCCCCGGCGGTGGCCACCGTTGCGGACCTGCGGCGGTGGCTGGGCGCCCGCGGCGGCGCATGGGCCGAGGTGCTGGCTGAAGGCCGGGCCTTGCGCATGGCCGTGGACCATGAGGTGGCGAGCGCGGACAGCATGCTGGCCGACGGCTGCGAAGTGGCGTTTTTCCCGCCGGTGACCGGAGGCTGACATGAGCGTTAGAGTGCAGCGCGAGGATTTCGACCTGGGCGCGGAGGTGGCGGCATTGCGCCACGGCCAGCCGGGCGTGGGCGCGGTGGCCAGTTTCGTCGGCACCGTGCGCGACATGAACGACGGCAGCGCGGTCAGCGCGATGGAACTGGAGCACTATCCCGGCATGACCGAAAAGGCGCTGGCGCGGATCGAAGCCGTTGCGCGTGAGCGCTGGGAACTGCTCGGCGTCACCATCGTGCATCGGGTCGGACCCCTGCTGCCGCTGGACCAGATCGTGCTCGTGGCGGTGGCCTCCGCGCATCGCGGCAATGCGTTTGCCGCCTGCGAGTTCATCATGGATTACCTCAAGTCCGAAGCGCCGTTCTGGAAAAAGGAACAGACGCCGGAGGGCGAGCGCTGGGTCGACGCGCGGGTGACCGATGAGTCCGCGCTGGCGCGCTGGGGCATTCGCTCGCTGAATGCCAGCGGGGAGGCGCCGGAAGGCAGCGCCACCCCGGTGCAGGCGGAAGACACGGGTATCAAGCACTGATGGGCGGGCTCGGTTTTGTTGCGGTCGGGGTCGGTGCCGCGATGGGGGCCTGGCTGCGGTGGGTGTTCTCGGTCCTGTGGAATGCGGCCAACCCGGCGCTGCCCTATGGCACGCTGACGGCCAACCTGGTGGGCGGTTACCTCATCGGCCTGGCGGCAGGATTCTTTGGCGCGCACGCGGATCTGTCGCCCGAATGGCGCCTTCTGGCCGTGACCGGCTTCCTGGGGGGGCTGACCACCTTTTCCACCTTTTCCAGCGAGGTTGTCGCCAACCTGATGGCGGGCGACTATGGCTGGGCGGCGGTTCACCTGGCCGCGCATCTTGGCGGCTCGCTGCTGCTGACCGCGCTGGGCTTGTGGACCTACCGGCTGCTGGCCTGAAGGTAGCGGCTCATGGCGCCGGTGCAGCGGGCAAGCCAGGCCAGTCAAGCATCCCAAGCAAGGCGGTGTTGAAGGCCGCCGGCCGCTCCATATGTGGGGCATGGCCGGTGCCATCGACGGTGGCAAGGCGCGCGGCCGGTTGCAGTGCCAGTGTGGCCAGGCCCACGGCCGGCGCATAGAGTCGGCTGTGCTGCCCGACCAGGTGGAATAAGGGAAGGCGAGCCTGGCGCAACGCCGGGCGATAGTCCTGGCGCGCCATGTCTTCCCACAGCGCGGCGAGCGCGTCCGGCGCGCACTGCCGCATGATGCCGGTGATGCGGCCTGATTGCGCCGCATCGGGTTCGCTGCCGGCGGACCAGAGTCCGGCGCGCACCGAATCGATCAGGCTGGGCCAGTCCTTGCGCACGTGCATGGCCATTCTTGCGGCCTGGACCCTGTCGTAGCATCCGTGCAAGCCGTGCGGCCATTCCGCGTCTCCGACCAGGCGCGGCGTCATGTCGATGGCGCCGACGGCGGCCAGCGGCAGCGCGGGATGGCCGCGCATCAGTTCCCAGGCCACCATCGCCCCCATCGACCATCCGACCACCACGACGTCCCGCAGGCCCAGGTGCCCGATCAGCGCTGCCGCATCCGCGGCCAGCCGCGCAATGCTGGCTTGCCCCGCATGCGGCAGCGCAGCAGACAAGCCGTGTCCGGCGTGGTCGGGGGCGATTACGCGATAGCCGAGTCGCGCCAGCGCGCGCTGGCCGTCGAAGGCTTCGCCGGATAGCGACCACCCGTGCAGGAGCAGCAACGCTTGCCCGCTGCCCGTCTCCCGCCAGCCTGGCCGGGCCGCGCTGGCGGCGTGGACGGCGAAGGCCGGAGCCAGGCCGGCTGGCTCGGCTAGCGTGGCATGGGGCGCCGTGTGAGAAGCATCCAATGGCGATGGTTCCAGTCGATGTGTTGGCCTGCCAGGCGGCGTGCCCATGTTCCCCGGATGGGTGGCAGGGCTCCGGGTAAGCGATGTATTGACATTCGGATGGCTAACTTTATATCATGAAACATGAATCAGCTATCATGTTTTGAGGTCGGCCGGAGCGGGCAGTTGCCGCGGTGCAAGACCGCAATATAGCTGCCGAGATTCCGGCCCGACCGGCCACCGCGGAGCCCCGATGTCCCTTACCGAATCCGGCGTAAGCCAGCCCAAGACCGCACGCGGCCAGAAGACCCGCGAAGCACTGCTGCGCGCCGCTGAAAAAGTATTCGGAGAGAAGGGCTACTACGTGGCTTCGATCTCCGAGATCACGCAGGAAGCCGAGGTGGCGATGGGCACCTTCTACCTCTACTTCAAGGACAAGGAAGACATCTTCCGCGCGCTGGTGCAGCACATGCTGGAGCTGGTGCGCGCCCACTTGCGCAAGCACGTGGGGCCGGCGCAAACGCAGATCGAGGCCGAGCGGCTCGGGCTCAAAGCTTTCCTTTCCTTCGTGTCGCGCCACAAGAACCTGTACCGCATCGTGCTCGATTCCTACTCGGTCGACGAGACCATCTACAGCAGTTATTTCCAGGTCTTCGCCGACGTCTACAGCCGGCGCCTGGGCAAGGCCGAGGAGCAAGGCGAGATTTCGCCGGGCGATGCCGAAGTGCGGGCGTGGTGCCTGATCGGCATCAGCAATTTCCTCGGTATGCGCTACGCGCTGTGGAAGCGGCCGGCGTCGATGGACAAGGTGGTCGATACCGCCTTCGACATGATCTCTCACGGATTGGCCGCACGATGAGCGCGCTGGTACTGGTCGAGCGTAGCGGCAGCACGGCAGTGCTGCGGCTCAACCGCGCCGAGCGCCACAACAGCCTGGTGCCAGGGTTGCTGGAGGACTTGCTGGCGGCGCTTGAACGCGTGGAGGCCGATCCGGACGTCCGCGCCGTGGTGCTCGGCCATGCCGGCCGGTCGTTTTCCACGGGCGGCGACGTGGGTGCCTTTGCCGCTTTCCCGCCACAAAGCGCTGAACTGGAACAGTATGCGCACCGGCTGCTTGGCCTGCTGAACGCCGCCATCCTGCGCCTGGCGGCGCTGCGTTGCCCGGTGATCGCAGCGGTGGAGGGCTGGCTGACCGGCGGCGCGCTGGGCCTGGCGCTCGCCTGCGATATGACGGTGCTGGGCGAGGGCGCGCGCATTGCGCCGTACTACACGGTGGTGGGCTTCAGCCCGGACGGCGGCTGGACCGCCATGCTGCCCCAGATGATTGGTGCCGCAAGGGCGCGCGCGATCCAGCTTGAGAACACGACGTTGACCGCGGGGCAAGCCGCCTCGCTGGGCATGGTCACGCATCTCGCGCCTTCCGGCGAAGCCGAGGCCATGGCGCTGTCACTGGCGGCCGGACTGAAGGACAAGGTAGCCGGCAGCGTGGCGAGTACGCGCGCGCTGCTGCGCTGGGACCCTGAGGTCCTGGCGCACGGCCTCGAGCGAGAGCGCGCGGCGTTTGTGGTGCAGGTGACGCGCGCCGAGGCCGCCGCCGGCATGCGCCGCTTCCTGGGCGGCGCGGATGCGGGCTGAAGGAGCGGAGCAATAGGGCGGCCACGGTCAATCGCCGCGATCAGCAGTTATCGAGCAGCATCTCTACTTGCAACAATAAGAGAAACAGAGAAACCCAAAGAGGAGACACAGCATGCAACTCAAGCACCAAGCCGCAGCCGCGTTCGCGCTGGCCGGCCTGCTGGCCGCCGGCGGTACCTTTGCCAAGGACATCCGCATTGCCCACGTCTACGACAAGACAGGGGCGCTGGAAGCCTACGCCAAGCAGACCCAGACCGGGCTGATGATGGGGCTGGACTATGCCACCAACGGCACCATGATGGTCAACGGCAACAAGCTGGTGGTGCTGGAGAAGGATACCCAGGGCAAGCCCGACGTCGCCAAGGCCCAGCTTGCCGCGGCCTATAGCGATGATCGCGCGGACATCGCGGTGGGACCCACGTCCTCCGGCACCGCGCTGGCGATGCTGCCGGTGGCCGAGGAATACAAGAAGATCCTGCTGGTCGAGCCCGCCGTGGCGGATTCGATCACCGGCGAGAAGTGGAACCGCTATATCTTCCGCACCGGCCGCAACTCGTCGCAGGACGCCATCTCCAACGCGGTAGCGCTGGACAAGCCTGGCGTGCAGATCGCCACGCTGGCGCAGGACTACGCCTTCGGCCGCGATGGCGTGAAGGCTTTCAAGGGCGCGCTCAAGAACGCCAAGATCGTTCACGAGGAATACCTGCCCACCAACACCACGGACTTCACGGCCGGCGCCCAGCGGCTCTTTGATTCGCTCAAGGACAAGCCGGGCCGCAAGATCATCTTCATCATCTGGGCCGGCGCCGGCAATCCGTTCAAGATCGCCGACCTCGACCCCAAGCGCTACGGCATCGAGATTGCCACGGGCGGCAATATCCTGCCCGCCATGAGCAACTACAAGAACTTCCCCGGCATGGAAGGCGCGACGTACTACTACTTCGGCATTCCCAAGAACAAGGCCAACGAGTGGCTGGTATCCAACCACTACACCAAGTTCAAGTCGCCGCCTGACTTCTTTACCGCGGGCGGTATGTCGGCCGGCATCGCGCTGGTCGAGGCGCTCAAGAAGACCAATGGCGACACCAATACCGAGAAGCTGATCGGCGCGATGGAGGGCATGTCGTTCGAGACGCCCAAGGGCAAGATGACGTTCCGCAAGGAAGACCACCAGGCCCTGCAGTCGATGTATCACTTCAAGATCAAGGTTGATCCGGCGTTCGCCTGGGGCGTGCCCGAGCTGATCCGCGAGATCAAGCCGGAGGAGATGAACGTGCCGATCCGCAACAAGCGGTGATGACGGTGGGCGCCTCTTCCATCGATACCACGGCGGCGCTCTCGCGGGCGGTGGCGGAGCCGCCCGCGCTAGAGACGCGCGGCCTCACCATCCGCTTTGGCGGGCATGTGGCGGTCAATGCGGTGTCATGCGCGTTCCGACCGGGCGAGCTGACCTGCATCGTCGGCCCCAACGGGGCCGGCAAGACCACCTATTTCAACCTGATCTCGGGCCAGTTGCCGCCCACCGCCGGGCAGATCCTGCTTGGCGGCGAGGATGTGACGCGGCTGCCGGTACCACACAAGGCGGCGCGCGGCATTGGCCGGGCCTTCCAGCTGACCAGCCTGTTCCCGAACCTGTCGGTGTTCGAGAATGTGCGGCTGGCGGTGCAGGCGCGGCAACGCATCGGACTGGACCTGTGGTCCGTGTGGAGCGGCAACCGCGCGGTACGCGCCGAGGCGGAGCGCTGTCTTGAACGCGTGGCCATGGCCGACAAGCGCCATTTGCCTGTTGCCTCGCTGCCGCACGGCGACCAGCGCAAGCTGGAGGTGGGCATCCTGCTGGCGCTGCAACCGCGCATCTTCATGTTCGACGAGCCGACCGCCGGCATGAGCGTGGACGAAGTGCCCGTCATCCTGGACCTGATCCAGGAGATCAAGCGCGACAGGAGCAAGACGGTGCTGCTGGTGGAACACAAGATGGATGTGGTGCGCTCGCTGGCCGACCGGATCATCGTGCTGCATAACGGCAACCTGATGGCGGACGGCGACCCGGCCGAGGTGATCGCCTCGCCGATCGTGCAACAGGCTTATCTCGGGATCGGCGCCGCCGACGACGGCGTGCAGGGGGAGGGCAGACATGGCTGACGGACCGGCAACGCCCATCCTGCGCCTGGATGGCGTGCAGACGCATATCGGGCCATATCACATCCTGCACGGCGTGAGCTTTTCGGTGCCGCGCGGCGGCGTGACGATGCTGCTCGGGCGCAATGGCGCCGGCAAGACCACCACGCTGCGCACCATCATGAATCTCTGGCAGGCCAGCGAGGGGCGCATCGCGTTCGACGGCGCGGATATTACCCGCCGCGGCACGCCCGCCATCGCGCAGGCCGGCATCGCCTACGTGCCGGAGAACATGAGCGTGTTCTCCGAGCTGACCGTGGCCGAGAACATGCGCCTGGCCGCGCGCAGCGGCGCCATCGACGGGCAGCGGCTGGATTGGGTATTCCGCATGTTTCCCGCGCTGAAGATTTTCTGGCACCAGCGAGCCGGCGTGTTGTCCGGCGGGCAGAAGCAGATGCTGTCGGTGGCGCGGGCCATTATCGAGCCGCGCAAGCTGCTGATCGTCGACGAGCCGACCAAGGGCCTGGCGCCGGCCATCATCCAGAACATGATCACGGTCTTCCGCGAGCTCAAGCAGACAGACGTGTCGATCCTGCTGGTGGAGCAGAACTTCCACATGGCCAGGTCGGTGGGGGATACGGTCGCCGTGATGGACGACGGGCGCGTGGTGCATACGGGCAACATGGCTGAGCTGGCAGGGGACGAGGCCTTGCAGCAGCGGCTGCTGGGTTTGTCGCTGGCGGCGCATCAGTAGCGTCGGGCGCGGCATGAAGCGCGGTGGCAAGTGCCGCCGCCCGTGGCGGGCCGTCAAGGCCTTCACGCAATCAAACAAGAATCGTCAGGACCGAGACAATGACGAGTACAAGCTCCTTACCCACCACGCCGGCGGCGCCGGCCGACCTGCCCAAGGTCCGGCTCGACTGGACGCCGCTGGCGCTGGCCCCGCTGCTGATGCTGCTGGCCTATCCCCTGATCGGCAGTGGCTCGACCTGGCTCACCCTGACCATTGCCGGCCTTGCCATGGGCATGATCGTGTTCGTGGTGTCCTCGGGGCTGACGCTGGTGTTCGGCCTGATGGACGTCCTCAACTTCGGCCACGGCGCGTTTATCGCGCTGGGCGCCTACGTGGCGGCGTCGGTGCTGCTGCCGCTGGGCGCCTGGGTGGAGGCCGACAGCCTGGCGCTCAACCTGGCCGTGTTCGGCCTCGCCATCGGAGCGGCGATGGTGGCGGCGGGAGCGATCGGCTTCCTGTTCGAGCGCATCGTGGTGCGCCCGGTCTACGGCCAGCACCTGAAGCAGATCCTGATCACCATGGGCGGCATGATCGTGGCGGAGCAACTGATCAAGGCCATCTGGGGCGCCGAAACCATCGCGCTGCAGGTGCCCACCACCTTCCGCGGCGCGGTCTTGCTGGGCGATGCGGCGATCGAAAAATACCGGCTGATCGCCGTGGTGCTCGGGCTGGTGATCTTCGTCTCCATGGTGCTGGTGCTCAACCGTACCCGCATTGGCCTGTTGATCCGCGCCGGCGTGGAGAACCGCGAGATGGTCGAGTCACTCGGCTACCGTATCCGGCGCCTGTTTATCGGCGTGTTCGTGGTGGGTGCCGGCCTGGCCGGGATGGGCGGCGTGCTGTGGGGCCTGTACCAGCAGAACATCACCGCCGCCATCGGCGCCCAGGTCAATGTGCTGATCTTCATCGTCATCATCATCGGCGGGCTCGGCTCCACCACCGGCTGCTTCGTCGGCGCCTTGCTGGTCGGGCTGATGGCCAACTACACCGGCTTCCTGTTTCCCAAGGTAGCGCTGTTCTCGAACATCCTGCTGATGGTAATGATCCTGCTGTGGCGTCCGCAGGGCCTGTACCCGGTAGCCAAGCGCTGAGCGCCGAGGAAAACCATGATCCGATTGCTTTCCGGCGACCTGCCAAGAAGCCGCGTGCTCATCGTCATCCTGGTGGCGATGCTGCTGGCGCTGGCCTGCGCGCCGTTCCTGTTTCCCGGCGCGCGCGCGCTCAATATGGCGGCCAAGATCTGCATCTTCGTGGTGCTGGTGGCCAGCTACGACCTGCTGCTCGGCTATACCGGCATCGTCTCCTTTGCCCATACCATGTTCTTCGGCATCGGCGGCTATGGTGTGGCGATCGCCATGTCGCGGCTCGATCCGGGGTGGGGCGCGCTGGCGCTCGGCACGCTGGGCGCGCTGGCGGTGTCGATGGCGCTGGCCTTCCTGATCGGGCTGTTCTCGCTGCGGGTCAGGGCCATCTTCTTCGCCATGATCACGCTGGCGGTGGCGACCGCCTTCGCCACGCTGGTATCTCAGTTGTCTGAATGGACCGGCGGCGAGGATGGCATCACCTTCAAGGTGCCGGAAGTCTTCACGCCAGGCTTTACCCTGGGAGACGCCGAGTGGTTCGGCGTGCCGCTCAACGGCAAGCTGTTCTCCTACTACTTCGTGTTCGCCGGCGCGCTGGTGCTGTTCCTGCTGCTGTTGCGCGTGGTCAACTCGCCGTTCGGCCGGGTGCTGCAGGCGATCCGCGAGAACGATTTCCGCGCCGAGGCGATCGGCTACCGCACCGTGGTGTACCGGACCGTGTCCACCGTGCTGTCGGCCGGGTTCGCCACGCTGGCCGGCGTGCTGATGGCGCTCTGGCTGCGCTACAACGGGCCCGATACTTCGTTGTCGTTCGAGATCATGGTCGACATCCTGCTGATCGTGGTGATCGGCGGCATGGGCACGCTGTACGGCGCCATCATCGGCACTACGCTGTTCCTGGTGGCGCAAACCTACCTGCAGGATGTGATGAAGCTGGCCAGCGAGGCCACCACGGCCGTGCCGCTGCTCTCGGGGCTGCTGCATCCGGACCGCTGGCTCTTATGGCTCGGCCTGCTGTTCATCCTCAGCGTGTACTACTTCCCGCAAGGCATCGTTGGCCGCCTGCGCGGCGATCGCTCGGAGCACGAGGTGGCGTCGTAGGGCTTTTCGACATGCCGGACCATGCGGCAAGTGTTAACAAGCACGATAAGAAGCGCTATAACAAAGACACCTAACAGCGGAGATCCGGGACCATGTATGTAGTCGACTGGCTGCACAAGAACGCCCTGCACATGCCGGACAAGGTGGCGCTGGTCGACGTGGAGAGCGGCCGCAAGGTGACCTACCGGCAGTTCGACGAACGTGCCAGCCGCTTCGCCGAGTACCTGGGCGAGCGGTTGCAGCTGGCGCCTGGCGCCCGCGTGGCCGTGCTGGCCCACAACAGCTCCGATTATTTCGAGATGCTCTACGGCTGCGCCAAGGCCGGCATGGTGATGGTCTGCCTGAACTGGCGCCTGCCTGCGGCGGAATTGTTGCCCATCCTGCGCGACTGCGCGCCCGACGTGCTGGTGGCCGGCGATGGCTTCCTGGCTACCGCCGCGGACTTGAGCAGTGCGCTGCCCCTGCGCGCGGTCCTGCACCTGGCCGACGACGAGAGCGCCGATGTGCCGGGAGGCTGGATGGAGTATGAAGCGATGCTGGCCGGCAGTTCGGGCCGCATCATCGAGATGCCTTGCCGCGACGAGCACGAGGTCTGGCACCTGCTATATACCTCGGGCACCACCGGCCGTCCCAAGGGCGTGATACAGACCTATGGCATGGTCTTCTTCAATGCCGTCAACGCCATGCTGGCCAACAAGATCACGCGCGACGACGTGTTCCTCAATGTGCTGCCGTTCTTCCATACGGGCGGGCTGAACCTGTACGCCAACCCGGTGCTCCATGCAGGCGGCACCGTGCATATCATGCGGCAGTTCGACGCCGCGGTCACGCTGGGCAAGCTCGATGCCAGCGCCGGCGAAGGCATCACCATGTTCTTTGCCGTGCCCGCGGTCTATCTCTTCCTGAGCCAGCACGCCGGCTTCGCTGCGGCGGACTTTTCGCGGGTGCGCAATATGTCCGCGGGCGGCTCGGCGGTGCCTCGGCCTCTGCTGGAGGCCTACCTGGCCAAGGGCGTGACGATCTGCTTCGGCTTCGGCATGACCGAGACCGGTCCCACCGTGTTTGTCTGCGACGAAGCCACTGCGCGCCGCAAGATCGGCACCATCGGCAAGCCGGTGGGCTCGATGCTGACGCGGGTGGTGGATGCGCACGGCCGCGACGTGGCGCCCGGCGAGCGCGGCGAGTTGCTGATCAAGGGGCCGGGCGTCACGCCCGGCTACTGGAACCTGCCGCAGGCCACCGATGCCGCCATTCGCGGCGGCTGGCTGCATTCGGGCGACATCGCCTACATGGACGAGGAGGGCGATTACTACATCGTCGACCGCGCCAAGGACATGTTTATTTCCGGTGGCGAGAACGTCTATCCCGCCGAAGTGGAAAACGTGCTGTTCCAGCTTGCCGGGGTGTCCGAGGCGGCCGTCATCGGCGTGCCGGACGCGCGCTGGGGCGAAGTCGGCATGGCCCTGGTGGTGGCCAGGCCAGGCGTGGCGCTCGATGCTGAAGGGGTGCTCGCGTATTGCCGCGCGGCGCTGGCAGGCTACAAGGTGCCGCGCCATGTCCGGATCATCGAGGCGCTGCCGCGCACGCCGTCCGGCAAGGTGGAAAAACACAAGTTGCGCGCGCGTTTCCAGGCGCAATGAGGCGGCGGCCAGCGCCTGTCGCGGCCCAGTTCGATGTCATGCAGTTGCTGTCTTGTGAAATTCTCGTTTCTGTATTGCGTTCCGATAGATCAAGCATGCAAAAGGGGGTCAACATGTTGCGCGGACTTGCAGGACATGGCGGTAGGTGCGGACGCGGAGGGCGCCTGGCGCTGGCAGGCGCGGCAGGCCTGCTGCTGGTGGCATGCGGCTCGAGCGACAACAATGCGAACAACGGCAATCCCAATCCCAATCCCAAGCCCGCGAATATCGGTGCGGTAACGATTACGACCTACGACGGCAACACCGACGACCTGCTCACCGCCGGTCTTGGCAAGGACGGCCTGGGCTCGGCCACGGCGCCGGTGCCGCTGAACCCCGCGGCGCCCACGGCGGCCGAGTTGCGCCGCTATGCCATCTATACCAACTACCGCGCGCTGGTGGATATCACGGTGGGCGGTGGCTATGGCAGCCTGTATGGCCCCAACGTGGACGCGCAGGGCAATGTCACCAGCGGGCAGGGGAAGGTCGCCGGGCGCGAGTACCTGGCCTTCTCGGACGATGGCAGCGGCCAGCAGAACGTGACGATGCTGGTGCAGATTCCCGACAGTTTCAACGTGGCCAAGCCCTGCCTGATCACGGCCACCTCGTCCGGCTCGCGGGGCGTCTACGGCGCGATTTCCACTGGCGAGTGGGCGCTCAAGCGCGGCTGCGCCGTCGCCTATACGGACAAGGGCACCGGCGCCGCGCCGCACGACCTGGATACCGACACCGTGCCGCTGATCGACGGCACGCGAGCCAACCGTACCGCCGCCGGCACCAGCGCGCAGTTCGCCGCCCCGTTCCCGAATACCAGCCTGGCCGCCTTCAATGCGCTGGCGCCGCACCGGCTCGCGTTCAAGCACGCCCATTCGCAGCGCAATCCCGAGAAGGACTGGGGCACCTTCACGCTGCAGGCCGCCGAATTCGCGATCTGGGCCATCAATGACCGGTTTGGCACGGTGGCCTCCGATGGCACGCGCCAGCGCAGCTTCGGCCCCGACAAGATCGTTGTCATCGCGTCCAGCGTCTCCAATGGCGGTGGCGCGGCCGTCGCCGCGGCGGAGCAGGATACCCAGGGCCTGATCGACGGCGTGGCGGTGGCCGAGCCGAATCTCAACCTGCCCGCCAACACCGGGGTGATCGTCACGCGTGGTGGGGTGCCGGTCAGCAAGTCGGGGCTCGTGCTGTATGACTACACCACCACGGCCAACCTGATGCAACTTTGCACCTCGCAGGCGACCGCGCTGGTGAATGCGCCGGGCGTGGCCTTGTATGCGTTGCCCGCCGTCGGGCTCGTGCAACCGGCGCTCAACCGCTGCCAGTCGCTGGCCAATGCCGGGCTGGTCAGCGGGGCCGACGGGGCCAGCCGGGCTGCCGATGCGTTGCAGAAGCTGCATGATGCCGGCTGGGAGTCGGATTCCGACGCGCTCCATCCGTCGCTTGCCCTTTTTGAGGTGGCCAGTGCGGTATCCGTGACATTCGCCAACGCGCTGGCGCGTGCCGCCGTGGCCGACCGTCTGTGCGGCTACAGCTTTGCCGCCACCGGGACGGCGGTGCTGACGCCGGCGACAATCGCGCCGGCCACGCTCAATGTGTTGTATTCGACGGGCAATGGCGTGCCGCCGGCGGCCGGCGTGCAACTGATCAACGACAACAACCCCGGCGGGCCGCTGCGCGACCTCTATTCCAGATCGCCCGGCACAAGCCTGGCCGATGCCAACCTCGATGGCGCCCGCTGCCTGCGCGCACTGCTGACCGGCACCGGCACCCAGGCCCAGGCGCTGCAGGCCGGGCTGGCGCAGACGCTGCGCTCGGGCGACCTGCATGGCAAGCCGGCCATCATCGTGCATGGCCGCAGCGATGCGCTGCTGCCGGTCAACCATACCTCGCGGCCCTATCTCGGCTACAACCGGCTCAAGGAGGGCAGCGCCAGCAATCTCTCCTATATGGAAGTCACGAACGGCCAGCACTTCGACAGTTTCATCGGCGCGGTAGCGGGCTATGACAATCGCTATATCCCGCTCCACGTCTACCTGAACCGGGCGCTCGACGCGGTCTACGCCAACCTCACCACCGGCACCGCGCTGCCGCCCTCGCAGGTGGTGCGCACGATCGCGCGCGGTGGCATTTTGTCGCCGGCGCCCACCATCCTGCCCACCAACTTGCCGCCGTTTGCCGCCACCCCGGCCAATGCGGACCGGATTACGGTCATCGGCAGCACCGTAGAGGTACCCAACTGATGAAGGCATCCCGCACGCGCGTCCTGACGCAAGAAGATTTCGACCGCTTCGCTTCGCTCTCGCGCGACGACAATCCCATTCACTGCGACCCGCGGTTCGCCAGGACGACGCATTTCGGCGCGACCGTGGCGCACGGCATGTTCCTGTTTTCGCTGCTGTGCGCGCAGATGCGGCGCAGCAACCCCAGGCCGGTCCTGCCGATCGGGCAGACGCTGATGTTTCCTCGTCCCACCTTCGTCGGCGACGGCGTGGCGGCCGTGCTGGTGCTGAACGACACGCCCGGCCAGGACCGTATCGCCCTGGACACCGAGATCCGCTGCATGCAGCGTGGCCGCATGCGAACGGCAGCTACCGATGAGCAGATTACGGCACAGGGAGATGCGATCCTGCTGGTCGACGCAAGTGCCGAAACGCTGGCGCAGGCGCCGCTTGACGAGGCGGACGACGCCGGGCGCCTTGCCGCCGCGGTGGACGGCGACCGGAGGCTCTATCACCTTAGCGTCGGCCAGGAGGCTTCGGCGGTACGCAGTTTCAGCGCCGGCGATATCGATGAATACGTGTCGTTGACCGACGATGGCAACGCCTTCTATACCGACCCGGTATTTGCCCGCAGCCGCGGCTTCGGGGGTGCCATCGTGCCGCTGCCCCTGCTGGCCGGCATGTTCTCGGACCTGCTGGGCACGCGCTTGCCGGGCCGCGGCACCGGCTGGATGAAACAGTCGCTGCGGCTGCGGTCGCCGGCGCGGCTGGGCGAATTGCTGACCGCCTCGGTGCGGATCGTGCGCCTGCGCGGCGACAAGGATCTGGTCAACCTGGCCACCGTCGTCACCGGGGACGATGGCCGCGTGGTGCTGGCCGGCGAAGCCCTGGTGCTGGTGCGCAACCTGGAAGACAAGCGGGCGCTCGCGGCCGCGTGAAATGCGCGGGAGGGAACAGGTCGCAACGTATTTCCTGCGCCACATCAATGGCCGTGCAGTCAGGCCTTGAAATGTAGGCGCAAAGCCTTATCTTTCGATCAGACATCCAGTGTCCGGCCCGTGCGACGGGATCGGCAGGCCGGGGCGCAGACGCCCCGCCTTCCGCATCGGGCACTCATCCGAAAAAGAGGGCTCCTAAATGCGACTTGACAAACTGACTACCCGATTCCAGGAAGCGCTGGCTGATGCCCAGAGCCTGGCGATCGGCAACGACAACCAATATATCGACCCGCTGCACGTGCTGCGCGCTCTGCTTGCGCAGAACGACGGCGCCGCACGCGCGCTGCTGTCGCGCGCCGGCGTCAACGTCGGCGGCCTGACCACCGCGCTCGATGCCGCCATCAAGCGCTTGCCGCAGGTTCAGGGCACCAGTGAGGTCCAGGTCGGGCGCGAGCTTAACGCGCTCTTCAACGCCACCGAGAAGGAAGCCATCAAGCGTGGCGACCAGTTCATCGCCAGCGAACTGTTCCTGCTCGCCGTGGCTGACGATAAGGGCGAGGCCGGCCGCATCGCCCGCGAGAACGGCCTGGCGCGCAAGTCGCTCGAGACCGCCATCGAAGCCGTGCGCGGCGGCGATTCGGTCAACAGCGCCGACGCCGAGACCCAGCGCGAGGCACTCAAGAAGTACACCGTGGACCTCACCGAGCGCGCCCGTATCGGCAAGCTCGACCCCGTGATCGGCCGCGACGACGAAATCCGCCGCGCCATCCAGATCCTGCAGCGCCGCACCAAGAACAATCCTGTGCTGATCGGCGAGCCGGGCGTGGGCAAGACCGCCATTGTGGAAGGCCTGGCCCAGCGCATCGTCAATGGCGAGGTGCCGGAAAGCCTGAAGAACAAGCGCGTGCTGGTGCTTGACATGGCGGGCCTGCTGGCCGGCGCCAAGTACCGCGGCGAGTTCGAGGAACGGCTCAAGGCGGTGCTGTCGGACATCGCCAAGGACGAGGGCCAGACCATCGTTTTTATCGACGAACTGCACACCATGGTCGGCGCCGGCAAGGCCGAGGGCGCGATCGACGCGGGCAATATGCTCAAGCCCGCGCTGGCGCGCGGCGAGTTGCACTGCATCGGCGCCACCACGCTGGACGAATACCGCAAGTACATCGAGAAGGATGCCGCGCTGGAGCGCCGCTTCCAGAAGGTGCTGGTCGACGAGCCCAGCGTGGAGGCCACCATCGCCATCCTGCGCGGCTTGCAGGAGAAGTATGAACTGCACCACGGCGTGGAGATCACCGACCCGGCCATCGTCGCCGCGGCGGAGCTGTCGCACCGCTATATCACCGATCGCTTCCTGCCCGACAAGGCGATCGACCTGATCGACGAAGCCGGCGCGCGCATCAAGATGGAAATCGACTCCAAGCCGGAGGTGATGGACAAGCTCGAGCGCCGCACCATCCAGCTCAAGATCGAGCGCGAGGCGGTCAAGCGGGAAACCGACGAAGCCTCCAAGAAGCGTCTCGAACTGATCGAGCAGGAAATCGGCCGCCTGGAAAAGGAGTACGCCGACCTCGAAGAGATCTGGAAGGCCGAGAAGGGTGCCGCCCAGGGCGCGGCCGCGCTCAAGGAAGAGATCGACAAGATCCGCCTGGAGATCACGCGCCTGCAGCGCGAGGGCAAGCTCGACAAGGTAGCCGAGCTGCAGTATGGCAAGCTGCCCGAACTCGAAGGCAAGCTGAAGGCCGCCACCGCGGCCGAGGCCAGCGAGCAGAAGCAGCCCAACAAGCTGCTGCGCACGCAGGTTGGCGCCGAGGAAATCGCCGAAGTGGTGAGCCGCGCGACCGGCATCCCCGTGTCGAGGATGATGCAGGGCGAGCGCGAGAAGCTGATCAAGATGGAGGACTACCTGCACCGCCGCGTGGTTGGCCAGGACGAGGCCGTGCGCCTGGTGTCGGACGCCATCCGCCGCTCGCGTGCCGGCCTGTCGGACGAGAACAAGCCTTACGGCTCGTTCCTGTTCCTCGGTCCTACCGGCGTGGG
This sequence comes from Cupriavidus sp. 05L310, assembly GCF_056398185.1. NCBI lineage: Bacteria > Pseudomonadati > Pseudomonadota > Betaproteobacteria > Burkholderiales > Burkholderiaceae > Cupriavidus > Cupriavidus sp. 05L310. The sequence goes on along the minus strand of NZ_JBFTOX010000067.1, from coordinate 19,744 downwards.
CAAGACCGAGCTGTGCAAGGCGCTGGCCGAGTTCCTGTTCGATTCGCAGGACCACCTGATCCGCATCGACATGAGCGAGTTCATGGAGAAGCACAGCGTGAGCCGGCTGATCGGCGCGCCGCCGGGATACGTGGGCTATGAAGAAGGCGGCTACCTGACCGAGGCCGTGCGCCGCAAGCCGTACAGCGTGATCCTGCTTGACGAAGTCGAGAAGGCCCACCCGGACGTGTTCAACGTGCTGCTGCAGGTACTGGACGACGGCCGCCTGACCGACGGCCAGGGGCGCACGGTGGACTTCAAGAACACGGTGATCGTGATGACCTCCAACCTGGGTTCGCACATCATCCAGGCGATGACAGGCGAGCCGCACGAGGCGGTCAAGGGCGCGGTGTGGCAGGAAGTGAAAACGCATTTCCGGCCCGAGTTCCTCAACCGCATCGACGAGGTGGTGGTGTTCCATTCGCTCGACCAGCAACATATCGAGTCGATCGCCCGCATCCAGCTGGAGCGGCTGACGGCACGGCTGGCGCGCATGGACATGACGCTCGAGGTGAGCGAGGCTGCCATCGCCAAGATCGCCAGCGCTGGCTACGATCCGGTGTTCGGGGCGCGTCCGCTCAAGCGCGCGATCCAGCAGCAGATCGAGAACCCGGTGGCGCGCGCCATCCTTGAGGGAAAGTTTGCCGCCAAGGATGTGGTGCCGGTGGATTACCAGGACGGAGAGTTCGTCATCGGTACGAAGGCCCACTAACGCTCACCAAGGCCCACCAAGGCTCATGCCAGACAAACAAGCCGCCCCTTGCCGGGGCGGCTTTTTGTTTTCCTGCGTGTAATAAGAATTAACAGAATTCCATCCGGTCCGTTGCGCCTGTGCTACAAGCAGCGCCGGCTGCCGCGGGCGGCTAGCGGTGATAGGGGTAGGGGTGGTGATAGGCGTACCAGTCGCGGCGTCCCCACCAGCGGCGCCCGTCCCAGTAACGGTCCCCATGCCACCCGATGACCACCGCGGGTGCGACCACCACCGGGGGGCCGTAGGCGGGGGGCGGTCCGTAGACGGCCGGGGGAGGCCCATAGCCAGGCGGCGGGGCCGGATAAACCACCGGGGGCGGCGGAGCCGGATAGGCCGGGGCGGCATAGACGGGTGCCGGCGCCACGATCACCGGCGCGGGCACACCGATATTCAGGTCAACATCGACGCGTGCCAGAGCGGGCTGGGAGGCCGCCCAGGCCAGCGCTCCGATACCCAGCGCGTAGAAGAAACCATGTCTCATTTCGATCCTCGTCGTGCAGTAGGCAGGATCTGACTTTAGCCCTGCCGCTGCCTTGCCGCAGGATACAACTGTAACGATATTTCACGCGGGGATTCGGATGCGGCGGGTGCCAGGCGAGGTCACGCCGAACGCTCGTTCTTCAGGCGGTACAGCGGCATCAGTTGCCTGACGCAGGCGTTCGCCGCCGCCTTGCTTTCCACGTCGATCACGCGGGAGACGGCATCCTTTATGCGGCGCAGGCCTCCGTTTTCAAGAAAGGCTTTCAAGTCCCGGTTCTCCATATACCGGTTGAACTCGAGCAGGTCGGCCCCGGTAATCCCCGCATCCGCCAGCGCCTTGCCCGACAACGCCGCTTCCTTGGTCTTGCGCCCGATCGGAGAGCCGAGCAAGCGCGCCAGCCGCATCGTCAGGCCGGGATCCTGTATCTCCGCCGCCAGCGCAGGCCTGACAGCCTTCTCCACCAGATCGGGCGAGAGCTTCGTACGGGTGCATTCCACGTAGCGGTCTTTCGGGATCGGTCCGATCTTCGCAGGCAGCCTTGCGAACGCCTGGTCCAGGCCGACGGCAAGGATGGCGCCGACATCGAACGCGCGGATCAGCGCGGTGACGGCTTCATCGTAGGTAGGCGGGAACAACTGCGGCGGCTCCGCAACCCTATCTTCGGTGGCTACCGCAAGCTGCTCTGGCTGGGGACGTCTCGGGACGTCGGCGTTGTCGGGCGGGAAACTGACCTGCACCACGGCGGTGCCGGGGATGGCTTGCCCGGTTTCGGCGCTCCAGAACGGCTGGCAATCGGCCTTGCGCAGGTTTGCCAGGGCCAGGCCGTCGAGCATGGCGTTGCCGGAACTGACCTTGATGGACACCGACGCCACCTTGCCTGTTGCCGCGATGGACATCGATACCGACGCGCGGCCGCGGATCCCGGCCCGGCCGAGTTCCGCCGGATAGGCTGGCCATTCGGTGTAGCACTGGGACTTCGCTTCGGACGCGACGTCCTCGATGGTGAACGCGCGCAGCGGCGCCGCCCGGCCGTCGTGGCTGTAAGCGAGTGCCAATGCCATCAAGACCGCCGGCAAGATCGCAGGCCTCCCGATCAGCCCAGGGGCCGGAACGCGGTGGGGAAGCGCTTCCGGTTCGCCAGCGCCCCGGTGAACGGCCGGGCCTGGGTGACTGCATCGGCGACAGTCGTTCATGGATTGAATTGGCTCGTTTTGTATTTCCTGCAGATTATGCCGGGATCGGCGCGCAGTCACAGCCCCCTTCGCACCGTGGCGTAATCGATGCGACGCATTCGATCCGTTACCGGGACCTGGCTTCCTTCTTCATGGGATTCTCGGTCTGGAACGCGCGGAACGTATGCCTCGGTTCGGAAGAGACGGTGGAGTGGTTTGCCTTGCTCGGCGTCGAGCCGGTCCCCGTGCTTCAAGACGGCAAGTTCGACACCACGGCGATCCAGGCGCTCTCGCGCGGGACACCACGCTCATAAATGCAGCCATCGAAAGAGTGTTGCATCGATGGGAGGTGGTGTCCCCGGTGGAGGCGCACTCGGTGACCTACGATACCGGCAGCCAGAAGGACAACACTACGTGGGCTTTGATCAAGCGACTGGAAAGGGATTGGCTTCCACCTGCCCGAGTCCTTCATTCTTGGCCTGTTGTGCGGTTCACCGCCAAACACCCGAGGCAGGAGCCCGGTGCGCGAATCGCGCACGCCGGGATCTGTGCGGGGGGTGCCTAGTAATGGGCATTCCTACCGCGACATAACGCCCAGTGGAACGTCGTGGAAGAGGTTGGCCCTCCTGTCGTTGCGGGCCGGGTGGGTGGCAGGCAGCGGCCAAAACCCAGGCAGGAACCTGCCGTGCCATCCCTACTTCCGCGCGGCCGCCTTCATCCACGCCGTCGTCTCCCACGCTGTGCCCAGCACGTCTCCCTGCCCGTGGTCGCAGCCTTCCCACTTGAAGAACTGCAGCTCGTCCGTGCTGGCCAGCCCGTTGGCCAGCACCTGCATCCCGAGCGTATGCGCCAGCGCGATCACGGCTCGCGCGATGGCGGCGCGCCTGGCGTCGGTGGCCACGTTGCGCACGTAGCCAAGCGGAATCTGCAGCCGGTCGGGCAACAGGCGCTGCAGGTTCGCGAGGGAGATCGGCGTGTTGCCCACGTCGGCCAGCGTGACCGCCGCGCCTTGCTCCTGGATCCGGGCGCAGGCGAGGCGGGCGGCTTCCGTGGCCGTGCCCAGCAGGATGCCGGGTAGCTGCAGGTCGAGCTGGTTGCCGGGCTGGCCGGTCTCGCGCAGGGACTGCCTGAGCAGCTCCGGCAAGGCCAGCAGCGCGGATTCCTCCGCGCCGGCCACCTGCGGCAGCAGGATGGGAACGCTGACGCGGGTCGGGCTGGATACGGCGGCTTGCGGGTCGGTGTGCCAGGCTTGCGCAAGCTCGCAGGCGCGGCGCAGCAGCGCGGCGTTGATTTCGGTAATCAGGCCGGGCCGGCGGATTCGGCAGGCGATCTCGGTATGCGGCATCCAGCCGCCCGCTACCGGCCACTCCGGCAGTAGTGCGATGGCAGCAATGGCGGCGGAACTCAAGTCGAACTGGGACACCGCTTGCAGCCGGTACTGCCCGCCGCGCAAGCTCTCTTCTATGGCGTCTTCCACGCCCGGGCCGCCGGATGGCGCAGCGCTTGCGAGGTCCGGCAATGGACGGGCGGCGGACACGCCACCCTCCGGTTGCAGCGCATTGGCCTGCTGCAATGCCTTGACATACTGGTACGTGCGCAGGCCGCCGATCACGACGGACGTCAGCTTCTGCGCTGTCAGTTCTGTCTTGAGAAAGTAGCCATTGATCTCGTATCCGGTGATGACCTCGCGCTCCGGCGCCATGCCCGGATGTCCGGTGCGCAGCACGATCTGCAGGTCGGCGTTGCGCAGTTGCTCGCGGATGTAGCGCACCGTCTCCAGGCCGGCGTCATCGGTTTCCATCACCACGTCGAGCAGCACCAGCGCCGTGTCCGGATGCGCGGCCAGGTACGCCTTGCATTCTTCGCCGGAGTAGGCGCTGTGGAACTGGATCCCGCGGCCGGAAAACGTCAGGTCCGCCAGCACCAGCTGCGTGATCTCGTGCACGTCGGGATCGTCGTCGACCAGCAGGACCTGCCACGGGGGCACAGACAAGGAGGTGTTCATGACGGACTCTTTACGGACGCGATCGGAATGGTGGCCTTCGTGGCGGGCGTGACTCTCGGCATCCGGATGGTGAAGACAATGCCTCCGCCATCCTGGCTGACGCCGTTGCCCACCGCGATGGTGCCGCCCAGGCGCTGCGTAACCAGGTTGTAGACCAGGTGCAGGCCCAGCCCGCTGCCGCCCTTGCCGCGGCGCGAAGTGAAAAAGGGTTCGAAGATCTTCTCGTGCAGCGCGTCCGGTATGCCGCAACCGTTGTCGGCGTAGCGGATCACCACCTCGTCGCCGGGCGCGTGGCGCGCGGCGATGCGGATGGCGCCGCGGACTGGGCCTGTGTCGCCGCCGCCGAAGGCGTGCACCAGCGAGTTCATGATCAGGTTGGTGAGGATCTGGGCGATCGCGCCAGGGTAGCCGGTCATGGCGATGCCCGCCGGACAGTCGATCTGCAACGCCACGCGCGTGTCGCGCAGCCTGGGGTCGAGGCTGACCACGGTTTCGCGGATGTAGTCGCCGAGATCGAAGCTGCGCCGCTTTTCGCTGGTCTGGTCGACCGCCATCTGCTTGAAACTCTGCACCAGTTCCGCCGCGCGGTTGGCGTTGGACAACAGCAGCCGGGCGGATTGCGCGGCGTCCGACAGGTAGCGCTCCAGCTCCGCCGGCGTCAGCCCGCCGCCTGCCACCAGCGCCTGCGTGGCGCTGGTGCGGTCCTGCAGGTAGGACGCGGCGCTGACGGTAATCCCCACCGGCGTATTGATCTCGTGCGCGACCCCCGCCACCAGTCCGCCCAGCGATGCCATCTTCCCGGCTTCCACCAGGTCCTTGCGCGCGGATTCGAGATGCCGCAGCGATTCCATCAGTTCGGCTTGCGCCAGCTCGCGGCTTTCGTGCGACAGCACGATCCACCACGCGCCGAATGCGAGCAGGGGCAGGGTGGCCGAGTACACGCGCAGCAGCAGGTCCCCGAGCCCGCCGGCGGACGGCGGGGCGCCCTCGCCGAGGAGCCGGTAGGCCAGCAGGAACACCGCGCCCATGGCCGCCGACGCGATCACGAACAGGCCGAGGAAACGCACCAGGCGGCGCAGGAAATGCGGAGGCAGTATCCGCAGGAAGCTGCTCTCGCGCGGCGATGCCTGCGTCTGCGCGGCGGCGCCGGGCGCCTTGCAGGCATCGTGGCAATGGTTGTCCAGGCCGCAGCACAGCGAGCAGATCGGCCCCTCGTAGAAGGGGCAGTGGGCCATGTCCGGCGCTTCATAGTCGCGCTCGCAGATGCAGCAGCGCAGCGGCTCGTCGGTGCTGGCGGCGCGGATCTGCGGTTCCTGGCGCGCGATATAGTAGCGGCCGCCGGTCGCATAGGCGATCAGGATGGCGCTGGCGAACGAGGCGCCCATCGCGATAAAGGCCGAATAGGCTTGCGCCAGGGGGCCGAGCAGGCCGGAGTAAGCGCCGATGCCTGCCATTGAGGCGATCAGCATGGCGCCGCAGCCCACCGGGTTGAATGCGTACAGGTAGGCTCGCCGGAATTCGATGTGGCGCGGGCTGATGCCCAGGGGCTTGAGCACGACGAGGTCGGCCGCCAGCGCGCCGAGCCAGGCGATCACCAGGTTGGAATAAACGCTGAGCACGGCCTCCAGCGTGCTGAAGATGCCCAGCAGCGTCAGCAGCAGCGCGATCAGTACGTTGAACACCAGCCATACCACGCGGCCCGGATGGTAGTGCGCCAGCCGCACGAACACATTGGACCAGGCCAGCGAGCCCGCGTAGGCATTGGTCACGTTGATCTTGATCTGCGAGACCACCACGAACAGCAGCGCCACCGCCATCACCAACTCGGGCTGGTCGAAGACCTGCCCGTACGCCCACACGTACATGTGCATGGGTTCCATGGCCTTGCCGGTGGCCAGGCCGGCCTGCACCGCCAGTACCGCCAGCAGGCTGCCCGCCAGCACCTTGAGCCCGCCGATCAGGATCCAGCCGGGTCCCGCCAGCAGCAGCGCGCTCCACCAGCTCCACCGGTTCTGCGCGGTGCGCTCAGGCAGGAAACGCAGGTAGTCCACCTGCTCGCCGATCTGTCCCATCAGCGAGAACAGCACGCCGGTGGCGGCGCCGAAGGCCAGCACGTTGAAGGCGGGCGAGGCGCCGTCGCGCCCGGTGAAGGCGGCCCATTGCGCCAGCACGCCAGGATCGTGGCGCAGGATATAGACGAACGGCAGCACCAGCAGCAGCACCCACAGCGGCTGCGTCCACATCTGCAGCTTGTTGATCAGCGTGACGCCGAAGAACACCATCGGCACGATCACCAGCGAGCAGACCAGGTAGCCCAGGGTCAGGTTCAGCCCGGTGGCGATGGTCAGCGCCTGGGCCAGGATGGCCGATTCCAGCGCGAAGAAGATAAAGGTGAAGGACGCGTAGATCAGCGAGGTGATGGTGGACCCGGCGTAGCCGAAGCCCGCGCCGCGCGTGAGCAGGTCGATGTCCACATTGGCCACGCTGGCGTGGTAGGCCACCGGCAGGCCGATCAGGAAAATCAGCAGGCAGACCAGCAGGATGGCCGGAAACGCATTCTGGAAGCCGAAGCTAAGCGTGATGCTGGCGCCTATCGCCTCGAGCGCCAGGAAGGACACGCCGCCGATGGCTGTGTTGGCCAGCGTGAACGGGGACCACCGCCGGTACGAGCGCGCCGCGTAACGCAGCGCGTAATCCTCCAGCGTTTCATTCGCGACCCAGGATTGATATTCTCGTTTGATGCGCATGGCGTGGGGGCGTCGGGTGCGATGCGGGTCCGGGGAAGCGTATGCGATCGGGGTCGAATGGATGCGAGTCGAGGCGGAGGGTTGGCAGCGAGCGCTTCGATTATTGACTGAATCCGGTCCCTGCGCAATGACATGCATCCCACGCGCGGGAGGGGACGGACGCAGCGATAGCGCACGGCCGGAATGCTGCGCGGCAGCAGACGCACGCGTCTTGACTTTTGAGGTTCCAGCGGAAACACTGGCCGGCAATCCTCATTTTGAAGAGAGCGGGGCAGACGGCATTTACCCGAGCGCTGCCCGAATCCACTGTGCCTGAAGTCATGGAGGACGCGCGGTTGACCGCCAAGAATGCCGAGAGCGCCGATCCCCTGAACGGTGAGCTGGTCTACCGCATCCACGCCGCGCGCGACGACGAAGGGTTGCGCGGTGTCATCGCGCTGCTGCGCGACCAGTTCTCCGCGGGCACGGCGGTGCTGGCACGGCGGCACCTGGCTGGCGGACAGGGAGCGGTACTGTGCGGCGCGCCGGATGATGCGGCGTTCTTCCGCACCTTCGCGGAATACTCGCCACGCAATCCCTGGTTTCTCTCCAGCAATGCCTACCAGCCGCTGCAGGTGATCGGCGGCGACGACATGCTCAGCAGCAGCGACCTGGTCAGGACGGACTTCTATCATGCGCTGCTGCGGCCCCATCAATACCTGCACCGCCTGTGCGGGGTCGTCGCCCGCGAGGCAGACGTGGTCTATTTCCTTGAGCTGTACCGGCGCGAAGACCAGCGGCGATTCAGCGCAAAGGAAAAGACCGAGTTCCGCGGGCTGCTGGCGCATATGGCGCTGTCGCTGGAGAACCGCTGGCAACGGCACAGCGCCACCGACCTGAGCCAGGCGCTGATGCGCATCATCGACGGCCATCCCAGCGCTACCTTCCTGGTGGAGCAGGACGGACGCATCGTCTATTGCAACCGCAGTGCCCAGGCGCTGTGCGGGCAGGGCAGCGGGCTGTACCGGGACGGGGACTATCTCGCCGCCGTCATGCCCACCGATCACCGTGCCTTGCGCGAGATGCTGGCCGGGCTGGCGCGCGGTGCCGGCGACATGCGCGATGCCCACGCGGGTCATGCCGCGCTGGTGCCGACCCAGGTGCTGTCGGTCTGCGCGCCGGGATTTGCGTTGCCCACCACACTGACGCTGCAGGCCGCCGACGCGTCCTTGCGTACCGGCCTGGGCGAGGAGCGCGCGGTGGTGGTGGTCAGCGCGCGCCGGCAGGGCACGGAGCACGCGCACCACGATTGCCTGTTCGCGCGCCAGTTCAAGCTGAGCGAGGCCCAGGCGCGGGTCAACGCGCTGGTCTTTGCCGGCCACTCGATCGCCAGCCTGGCCGAGGTGCTGCACGTCTCCGATAACACGGTGCGCAGCCACCTCAAGCAAATCTTCCAGAAGACCAACACGCACGGCCAGATGGAACTGGTGCGTTTGCACGCCCAGCACTGCCCGCCGGCCTGAGCGCCCGGACGCGGCAAAACCCTTGCGGGCCGGGGTCCGCGCAGGCCCGCATTGGCGCGGCGCACCATCCTTCCCCGGCGCGAACCGACACGCGTGTTTCGTATCCCGCTTGCGCCGTTGCCTCATGCGCCTGGGTGAACTCGCCTCACCCAGCCGGATGAGACGGAAATCCTCGCCGTGAGGGATTCGCATGAGCACGGCCCTGCATATAGTTGATCCGTCGCCACACGGCAGCGCGCGGCGCCAGGGCCACGAACACGAACACCCAATAAAACTAGACCACCTTACGGGGGAGACACGCCATGCTAGGCCTGACCTTGCTGTACGTCGGAGCAGTGCTATGCCTGAACGGCCTTTGGCTGCTCGGAAAAATTGGCGACCGCGAGATCTGGGTCGTGAATATCTTCGCCGGCGGGGTAACGATGCTGGTGTCGCTGCGGCTCATTTTTGGCGGCGAGGCGGATAGCGCATCGATCAAGGCCGGCGCGCTGACGCTGCTGTTCACCTTCACCTACCTGTGGGTTGCGCTCAACCGCTTCAATGGTGCCGACGGGCGCGGCCTTGGCTGGTTCAGCCTGTTCGTCTCGGTCACGGTGATTCCCGTCGCCATCGACGCGCTGCGCAACGCGAACTCCGTCTGGGACACCTGGTTCGCCTGGTGCTGGGTCGGTTGGGGCGTGCTGTGGTTCCTGTATTTCCTGTTGCTCGCGATGCAGCGCCCCATCCTGAAGTTCACCGGTTTCGCCACGGTCCTGGCAGGCATCGCGACCGGCTGGCTGCCGGGCTATCTGCTGCTGAGCGAGTCATTCAAATAGACAGCAACGGGGCACGTAATCGCGCACGACGAAGCGGGTTCAGGCAGCCACCACGGCTGCATGGTTTCACGGCCGCAATCCGGCGATTGACCGGATCCACACCAAGGAGACAGGCAAATGGCAGATACCCTTATCAAGGTCGATCTCGCGCAGTCGGCGTACGAGAACGAGAAGGTGCACAACCGCTGGCACCCGGATATCCCGATGGCCTGCTGGGTCAATCCCGGCGACGAGTTCATCCTGGAAACCTACGACTGGACCGGCGGTTTCATCAAGAACAACGAGTCCGCGGACGACGTGCGGGACATCGACCTGTCGATCGTCCACTTCCTGTCCGGGCCGGTGGGCGTGCATGGCGTCGGGCCGGGGGACCTGCTGGTGGTCGACCTGCTCGACGTGGGCGCCAAGCAGGAGAGCCAGTGGGGCTTCAACGGCTTCTTCTCGAAGAAGAACGGCGGTGGCTTCCTGACGGACCATTTCCCGCAGGCGCAGAAGTCCATCTGGGATTTCCACGGCGTCTACACCACGTCGCGCCACGTGCCCGGCGTGCAGTTCGCGGGGCTGATCCACCCGGGGCTGATCGGTTGCCTGCCCGATCCCAAGCTGCTGCAGACCTGGAACGAACGCGAGGTAGGCCTGATCAAGACCGACCCGGACCGCGTGCCGCCGCTGGCCAACCCGCCGTTCGCCGCGACCGCGCACATGGGCAAGCTCCAGGGCGACGGCGCGAAACGGGCGGCGGCAGAGGGCGCGCGCACGGTGCCACCGCGTGAGCACGGTGGCAACTGCGATATCAAGGACCTGTCGCGCGGCTCGCGGGTGTATTTCCCGGTGTATGTGGATGGCGCGGGGCTGTCGGTGGGCGATCTTCACTTCAGCCAGGGCGACGGCGAGATTACCTTCTGCGGCGCCATCGAGATGGCGGGGTGGGTGCACATGCGGGTGAACGTGATCAAGGGGGGGATGGCGAAGTACGGCATCAAGAATCCCATCTTCAAGCCCAGCCCGATCACGCCGACCTACAACGACTACCTGATCTTCGAGGGGATCTCGGTCGATGAAAGCGGCAAGCAGCACTACCTGGATGTCAACGTCGCCTACCGGCAGGCCTGCCTGAACGCGATCGAATACCTGACCAAGTTCGGCTACTCGCGCGCGCAGGCCTACGCCATCCTGGGCACGGCGCCTGTGCAGGGGCATATCAGTGGCGTCGTGGACATACCCAACTCCTGCGCCACGCTATGGATACCGACGCAGATCTTCGACTTCGATATCCGGCCGGAGGCCAATGGACCCACTGTGCATATCAAGGGAGGTGCCGATGTGCTCCTCTCACCCGACCTGGCCTGACGTAGCCTGACGAGCGCCGGGTCGATGTGAAGCGATCTGAAGCAACCGGCGGCCGGCGCGGATTCCCGTATTCGCACGGACCGCGCCGGCCGGTTCCAACCGAGCGGAGACCTGAATGCCCATTTATGAATACGCGTGCGTGGATTGCGGCACCTTCAGCGCGGTGCGGCGCATCGACGATCGCGATGCGCCTCAGGCGTGTCCCGGCTGCGGCCAGGAAGCGCCGCGCATGGTCACGGCGACGATGCTGGCGCTGATGCCGTCGGCCCGGCGTGCCGCGCATGCCGGTAACGAGCGCAGCGCCCATGCGCCGGTCAGTTCGCAGGGGCACCGCCACGGGCCCGGCTGCGGCTGCTCGGGGGGGAGTGCCCGGCTGGCCGGCAAGCCGGACGGCGCCAAGTCCTTTCCCGGCACGCGGCCCTGGATGATCAGCCATTAGCGACGCCATCTGGCGACGGGCTACGCAAGGCACGGATCGAAGGAAGGCAGCAAGCGCGCGGCCTGGCACCCCCGCGGCCGGATTCAGAAGCGGTAGGTCACGCTGCCCACAACGGTCCGCCGCGCGCCGAAGTAGCAGTCGCCACGTGCCAGGCAAGTGGTGACGTATTGCTTGTCGAACAGGTTGGTCAGGTTGAGCGCGACGCGTAGCGGGCCATGGTCATAGGCGAGCATGGCATCGAACAGCGTCACGCCGCTGACCTTGTTCTGGTCCGTGCCGTCGTAGCTCGGGCCGACATAGCGCACGCCGCCGCCGGCGGCGAAGCCCGGCAGTTCGAACAGGTTGAACTTGTAGGTTGCCCACAGCGAGGCCATGTTCGACGGCGTGCTGGCCAGGCGCTTGTCGATTTCGGCGGCGCTGCCTTCGGTCACGCGGGCGTCCAGGTAGGTGTAGCTGGCAATCACGTCGAGCCGGTTCGACAGCGAGGCCGTGGCTTCCACTTCAATGCCGCGCGTACGCGCCTCGCCCACCTGCACGGTGTCCGGCATGCCGTTGACCACGCCGGCGGTCTTGCGGTTCTTTTCCCGCATGTCGAAGGCGGCCACGGTCAGCATGGCGTTCTTGCCCGGCGGCTGGTACTTGATCCCGGCCTCCCACTGGGAGCCGCGCAGCGGCTTGAAGGCCTGGTTGGCCTTGTTGAAACCGGCGAGGCCCTGGAAGGATTCCGAGTAGCTCACGTATGGATTCAGGCCCATGTCGGACTGGTACATCAGGCCGAATCGCTTAGTCAGTTCGTTGTCGTCGCGCGAGGCCGACGGCGTGTTGTCCTGCGATGCGCGCGACCAGTCGTAGCGCAGGCCAAGCATCAGCAGCCACTTGTTCCAGGAGAGCTGGTCCTGGAGGTAGATGCCGGTCTGCGCCTGTGTGCTGGGGTTGAGATCGCGTGTCGATGCCGGCGCGACGAAGTTGCCGTAGACGGGATTGAATACGTTGAGCGGCGCGGCGGTGCCGCCCACGCCGGTGCGGCCGGTAATCTCGGCGTGCTGGTAGTCCAGGCCGGTGAGCAGCCGATGGCCGATGCTGCCCGTCCGGAATGTCGCCTGTGCCTGGTTATCGATGGCAAATGCGTTCAGCGTGGGCTGGTTCAGGTAGACCGTGCGGCGCATCAGCGTATCGCTGCCCGGCACCCAGCCATGCGTCGCGCCGGTAAAGCCCGCCGCATAGATGCTGCGGTAGTCGACCGTGCTGTGCGAATAGCGCAGGTTCTGGCGCACCGTCCAGGTGTCGCTCGCCTTGTGCTCGAACTGGTAGCCGACGGAGGCCTGTTCGGCGGTGTACCGGTCGAAGCCCGGTTCGCTGCTGAACAGGTGATCGGGAATCTGGCCCGCCGGGTTGGAGTACAGCGTCCCGCGCCAGGGATAGAAGCCCACCGACGTGCCGCTTTCATCTCGCTGGAAGTTGGCAAGCAAAGTGAACGACGTGTCGGCACTGGGCCGGAATGTGAGGGAGGGCGCGATCAGGTAGCGGTTGTCCTTGACGTAGTCGACCTGGGTATCGCTGTCGCGCGCAAGGGCCACCAGCCGGTACAGCCACTTGCCGTCGGCATCCAGCGGCCCGGTCAGGTCGGCCTGGACCTGCTTGCGGTTGTAGTTGCCGAACTGCACGCCGATCTCGCGGGCGGCTTCGGCCTGCGGGCGCTTGCTGACAAGGTTCAGGATCCCTCCGACCGCGCCCTGGCCAAACAGCATCGACGACGGGCCGCGCAGCACGTCGATGCGTTCCAGCCCGTAGACGTCGGTGCGCACGTTGTTATAGAAGCCGACCTGGTTGAGCAAACCGTCCTGGTATTGCGTGAAGTCCGTACCGCGGAACTTGCCCCAGTCGCCCCGGTTGTCATTGCCATACGGGCCGGCATAGACGCCGGCGCTGTAACCCAGCGCCTGCTGCACCGACTGGGCGCCTTGCGCTTCGATGCGGTCGCGGGTGATCACGGAGATGGACTGCGGCGTTTCCATCAAGGGAGTGTCGGTCTTGGTCGCTGTCGCGCTGCGTTTGGCCACGAACCCGTGCACCGGGCCGGTCGGCGTTTCGTCGGCGTTGCTGGCCCGCACCGTCACCGCTGGCAGCTCCGCTGCATCCGCCTTGCCAACTGACGGCTGGGCCGCCGGCGCCTGGGCGAAGGCCGTACCGATGGCCTGGAGGCTCAATGCCACGGTGGTCAGGGAAACGGTGTGGCGCCTCCGGCGGGGTTGGCGGAGTGCGGCGCGCTTCGGCATGTTCAGGTTCATCGGTATTTTCAGGATGTTTCGAGACGGCCGGGGAGATGGCGGGAAACCGTTGGCCTGTTGCTTTATAAATAGAAATACAAATCATTATCAATATCGTTTGCATTGTAACTGAATGTGTCGAAAAGAATACAAAGGTGATAGCGCGACAGGGTTATTGGCCTGCCGGCCGCATTGGCTTACCGGCGCGGGCCTGCGCGCGCCCCGGGCTCCCTTGAAGTGGAAGCGGAAAACGCGCGCGAGACGCAGCGCGGCGGCAGACCGCCACTTGCCGCGTCAGCGGGATAGGCAGGCGATCGCGCTGCGCAGGGGGAGGTGGAGCAAGGATGGCCGCGTCGCCCCCGGTTGCCGAAGCCTGACCTCGGTACGAGGCATCGACGAGGCGGAAGGGGGCGTGTCTGGCGAGGCGGTGGCCGTCGCCAGCGCGATTAACGGTGCATGAGCGCGAGCCTTACGAGTTCCACGCTCCGGCTGCCGTTCATCTTGAACTTCAGGGAGGCGACCTGCTTGCGGACCGTGTTCTCGGATACGCCGTTCTGCACGGCGAATTCAGCGGGCGACTGTCCGGCGACGAGGCCGGAAAGCACCTTGGCGTCCGGGGACGCCCGGTGTTCCCTGAAACCGCGGAACCGGCCGTCGCTGGCATGGCCTAGAATTGCCTTGCGAGACCAACACGTCGCGAGCGGAGGGGGCCGAATGGCACGGTTTTGCAGCAGGCTCGTCCAGGCAGGCATGCTTGCCTGCGTGCTCGCGTATTCCGCGTCCGGGCTGGGCGGCGAGGACGTAGCGCTATTGCCCGTCAAGCTCCCGCGGCACGTTGAGATTCAGTTGCCGAAGGGATGGACGCTGTTGTCGGAGGCGCAAAGCCGGGGCCGCGAGGTGACGCTCGATGCCGCGACCGACATCACGCGCCATGCATCGGAGGGGGACCGGCTGAACCTCCTTCACGCCGTGTCGAACCCCAGTGGCCCGTATGCAGCCGTCGTGATCAACTCGATTCAGCCGCCGGGCGTTTCGTTCAGGCAGGTGCGCAAGTTCGATGAGGACATGCTCGAGGCGTTCGGCGCAGGCTTCGAACGCTTGATCCGGGATTCGCTCAGGAAGTCCGGCAGGCAATTGCTGTCGATCACCAGTCCGCGACTTGAGACGGTTGGCGGCTGGCCTGCCATTGCCATCAGTTACACCCGAAGCGGCGACCAGGGCACGATTTACGTGCAGCACTTCGACATCTATACGCCAGACCAGGAGCTTCTGCTGATCCTGGCCTGCCGCGACGCGGGGCGCGGCACATGGCTGCCAGTGCTCGAACGGATCACGAAGTCGCTTGTGGCCGGCGAGAACTAGGTCGCCGGACTGATCCGGACGCGCATTCAGGTACCCGCGCACCTTGCGCGGCTGGCTTGCCGCGAACGCCAGGCGGTCGCGCAGCGCATGGGAACTGGCCAGGCACTGACGCGGGCGAGCGTGCATCGGCTTCAGAAGGACGACCAGTCCGAAGCCGATGAGGATGCCGCCGGCGCAGCCGCAGCGCTTGCACGCGGCGCAACCCCCCGCGGCGAGACAGTGACGGCCTTCGGCGCGGGCGCGCGGCTGGCGGCGCTGGCCACGGCCTGGTTGCCCAGCCTGAAGACGGCCACCGTGTCCTTCAACCTGCTGGCTTGCTCCTCCAGCGATTGCGCGGCGGCTGCCGCCTCCTCGACCAGCGAGGCGTTCTGTTGCGTCACTTCGTCCATCTGGCTCACCGCGTGCGCGACGTGGTCGATGCCGCTGTTCTGTTCGACCGATGCGGCGGAGATCTCGCCCATGAGTGCGCACCTCGCCGGCGACGACGGCAAAGCCGCGCCCCTGTTCGCCCGCGCGAGCCGCTTCCACAGCCGCATTCAGCGCCAGGATATTGGTCTCGAAGGCGATGCCCTCGATGATGCTGATGATGTCGGCAATGCGGGTGGAGCTTTCGTTGATCTCGCCCATGGTCGCGACCGCGTTGCGGATCACTTCGCCGCCGTGGTTGGCGGTTTGCGTTGCCGTTGCCGACAGCACCGTGGCCTGGCGCGCGTTATCGGCGTTCTGCTTCACGGTGGTGGTCAGCTCTTCCATGCTGGCCGCGGTTGCTTCGAGCGAGGCGGCTTGCTGCTCGGTGCGCGATGACAGGTTGACGTTGCCCGCGGCGATTTGCCTGGTTGCCGCCGCGATCGTTTCGCTGCCGGTGCGTACCGACAGCACGGTTTGCGCCAGGCCGTCCTGCATCTGGGAGATGCCCGACAGAAGCTGGCCCATCTCATCTTGCGAGCGGATTTCGACCGGCCGGCTCAGATCGCCCGCGGTAGCCGTCCGCGATGGCGGAAAGGCGCTTACGGAGGGCTGGTGTACCAGCGCCGGAGCATCGGAAATCCGCTCTTCAGGGCCTGTTGTCTGCCGGGCAGATCAGGGATGTCCGCGAATCAGGCCATGATGCCGGTCTTCACGCGGCCGGCCCTTCCGGCGGCAGCATCTCGTACACCAGCGCGCGCAAGCGCATGACGGCTGCCGGCAGGTTGGCCTGGCGCATCGCCAGGTGCAGCGGGGCAGTCAGCGACGGGCTGCCGGCAAGCGCGCGGTAGGCGATGTCGTCGCCGCCCAGGCGGCGCATGGAGGCGGGTACCACAGAAACACCAAGGCCTGCCGCCACCAGGCTCAGCGTGGCGGGCAGGCGCGGCGCTTCCTGCGCCACCAGCGGGCTGAAGCCCGCCGCGCGGCATGCGGTCAGGATGGCGTCGTACAGCCCCGGCCCGGCCGGGCGGCGGTAGAGGATGAACGGCTCGCGCGCCAGCGCCGATAGCGGCAAGGCGCCGGCATCCGCCGCCAGCGGGTGCCCGGCCGGCAGCGCGGCCAGCATCGGCTCCTCCAGCACGGCATCGAGCAACAGCCCGGTGGTGCTGCCCACCGGCGAGCGCACGAAGGCCGCGTCGAGCCGCTCATGCAGGATCGCGTCCACCAGTTCGCTGGTGCCGGCTTCCTCCAGCGTGACGGCAACGCCCGGCACGCTCTCGCGAAACCTGCGCAGCACGGCGGGGACGAAAGGGTGCGAGGCGGCGGAACTGGTGAAGCCGACGGCGAGCCGCCCTTGCTCCCCGGCCGCGGCACGGCGCACCACCTCGGCCACGCCTTCGGCTCGCGCCAGCACCGCGCGGGCTTCCTCCAGCAACGCCAGCCCGGCCTCGGTAGGCCGCACACCACGCGGCAGGCGCCGCATCAGCAGTACGCCGAGTTCGGCCTCCAGGCCGCGCAACAAGCGCGTGAGCGGCGGTTGCTGCATGCCCAGGCGCTCGGCGGCGCGGGTGACGTGTCCTTCTTCGGCCAACGCGACGAAGGCGCGCAGCCGGCGTAGCTCGATCATTGCGATACTCTCAGGGTATGGATTTTGTACTCAGGATGCATTGGAAATCATAGCAGTTCGGGCCTATGCTGACGGCGTGAATCGCATCGCGCTGGAGCACGGCCATGCAGCAAGACAGGGATGGAGGGCAGGATCAGGCCGGGGATGCCGGTTTGCCTGCCGCGTCGCATGCAGGCAATCTGCTGGAATTCCTGGCCTGGCTGGCAGCCGGGCCGCGCACCTATGCCGACACCATGGAGGCATGGCGCACTTCCTGCCCGCGGCTTTCCGCGTGGGAGGACGCGAACGCGGCCGGCCTGGTCGACATGGAGTGCGCGGCGGGCGTGCCGCGCGCGCAGGCTGTGGTCCTGCTCACCGCGAAGGGCAAGGCCGTGCTGCGCCGGGCGAGGCCGCCATCGGCGTGAAGAACGCCAGCGTTTCGACGCATTCACCAAGCACCGGAACCGAACCCGCAAAGGAGCAGCAATGACTTGGTCAGCCAGGCAGTACGTGAAATTCGAGAACGAACGGACCCGTCCGGTCCGGGACCTGCTGGCCGCCGTGCCAGGGCGCGAGCCGCGCGTGGCGGTGGATATCGGCTGCGGCCCGGGCAACTCGACCGAGGTGCTGGCCGCGTGCTTTCCCGGCGCCCGCGTGACCGGGCTGGACAGCTCGGCCGACATGGTCGAGGCCGCGCGCAAGCGGCTGCCGGAGCTGAAGTTCGAAGTCAGCAGCATCGAAACCTGGGACGACCCGGGACCCTACGATGTGATCCTCGCCAACGCCGTGCTGCAATGGTTGCCCGACCACGCGCGCCTGCTGCCCGCGCTCGCCGCCAAGCTGGCGCCGGGCGGCAGCCTGGCGATCCAGGTGCCGGACACGCTGGACACGCCGGCGCACCGCCTGATGCGCGACGTCGCCGCCGACGGCCCGTGGGCCGGCAAGCTGGCCGCCGCCGCGCAGGCGCGCATCGCACTGCCGGGCGCGGCCTGGTACTACGCGCTGTTGCGCGCGCACTGTGCCACGGTCGATGTGTGGCACACCACTTACCATCACGCGCTGGCGGATGGCCCGGCCGCGATCGTGGAGTGGTTCAAGGGTACCGGCCTGCGCCCGTTCCTGGATCCGCTGGACGAAGCGGAGCGGGCGGCCTACCTGGAGCGCTATACGGCGGAAGTGGCGCGAGCCTATCCGCCGATGGCGGACGGCTCCGTGCTGCTGCCGTTCCCGAGGTTCTTTATCGTGGCGACACGTTAGCGGTGAAACAGGCGGGCTTCAGCGGCCCGCTGTCAGCTTGCATTTGGTAGCTGGAGCGAGGACTACGATCGGTTTTTCATCAACCAAAGCGGACGAAGGCACATCGACGATATCCTCATGCACCGTGACAGGCATGACGACCGTGTAAGTCCGTCAATCCAGCCACGCGTAGCCGGTCGCCGACATCGCAGCGAGGAACGCGAACACGAGAACCGGGACGGCAACCAACAGCGTCTGCGCTCCGGTTGCGGTTGGCGCATGTTGCCTAAGGAATATAGACCCTGGCAGACCGCATATCGGCGGCGGCAGCTGAAGGCATGCCGTTAGGTTACTGGCGCTGGCGTGACTTCGCCGGTTTGCTGGCGTTGGCTTTGACTAGTCCGCCGATCATTTTCCTGATCGAATAGATGGACACGATCGGCTAGTGCCCAATACCTCGATCCTCGGCGATGACGCCCGCATTTAACAGACCGTGCTCCGGTCACGGCAACCCGGTCGGCACATTGTTCGCCAATCGGTGCCGAACACCATTCAAAAAATGGGTGCCTGCCGCGCCGGCCGGGACTGGTCCCCGTTACAGCTCGCTAAAGATGGCCCGGTCCCGCAGGTAGCCACCGCCCTCCCGCCGCGTGTTGGTCTGGCTCACGATCACCCAGTCGCGCAGGTCTCCGACATCCGCATCGGTCTGCACCGGGAAGACGGCGCCAATCTCGGCCTTGCAATTCGGCCCCTGGCCAACCTCCGGCGGCGTCATCCGGCGGTCGATCCAGGCCCGGTTTTCCTTGTAGATCTTCAGCTCGAACCCGCTGAGCGGCCGGTTGGCCGCATGCTTGCGGCACACATTCTCGATGGACGTGTTGCGATCGAGCTCGGTCACGGCCCCTGCCATGTAGAAGCCCGCCAGCGAGTCATGCATGTGGTCCTCGAACAGCGCATGGCAGCCATCCGGCGGCGGCACAGGATCTTCAAAGTGCGACATCGCAGCGGTCTCAAACGGCGTCAACGCTTTGGCCATATTGGCGGCGAGTACCTGCATCAGGTTGGCCCCGGCACGCTCCTGGGGCGACAGCATGAGCGGGTTGCGATCCCCATAAGGGGAACGATGGGGCGCGGCCCGGTATCGCACCAGCACCAGGTCGCCCTTGAGGCGGTCATTCGATTCCTGCAGGTCGGCCTGGTCCTGGGGATTGGACGCGAGGTAGAAAGGGCGCTGTTCCAAACGCCGCAGCAGCCACGCACGCCACTGGAAAAAGCGCGCGTAGTGCTGGCTGAGCTGCTCGTTGTAGGGCCCGCCTTCGCAACGGCTCCACCGCATGTACTGGTTCCAGACCTGCACCATGCGGGGGTCCGCCTCCAGGTCGGCTCGCACCTTGTCCTCCATGCCCCAAGTCTGGGTGAGCGGCACGCCAGCCAGCAGGGCCGCCTTGTACATATGCAGCAGCGGGATCTGCGACATCAGCGCGGGCAGGCCATCCCGGGCCTTGCCCTGGTCGCCCGCCCCATAGCCGCCGCCCACGTCCGAGTGCATGCCGGGGTACAGCACCTC
>NZ_JBFTOX010000066.1:0-56675 GCF_056398185.1 Cupriavidus sp. 05L310 | reverse complement strand
AAGGCCGCACGCTCTACTTCCGCCTGCCCGCGCGTCCGCACACCCTGCAGACCGAATGGGACATCGACAAGCTCGACAAGCTGCCGGAAGTCGCCGTGGTGTACGCCTACGGCAACGTCAACCCGGGCAGCGTGGATGCCGCCGTGAAGGATGGCGCCAAGGCCATCGTCTATGCCGCCACCGGCAACGGCAGCGTGGGCGACTACATGGTCGAGCCGCTCAAGGCGGCACGCGCCAAGGGCGTGCAGATCGTGCGCGCCTCGCGCACCGGCAGCGGCGCGGTGATCCGCAACGCCGAGCAGCCGGACGACAAGTACGACTGGCTGGTGACCGACGACCAATTGCCGCAAAAGGCGCGCATCCTGATGGCGCTGGCGCTGACAAAGACCAACGACAGCAAGGAACTGCAGAAGATCTTGTGGAAGTATTGAGCGTATTGAGCACGGCTTCCACGGCTTGCTGAAGGTCCCGCGCGGCATGACCGCGCCTCCTGAATGGCAGTCCGGTCGCGCAGCGACCGGACTGCCATTTTCCATTCTTCCATTCTGGCCTTGCCCCCTGCCTTGCAGGCGGTTGGCTGCGCCGAAGTCCTTCACGCTTGAACTATCACACGCCTGCGGGACGGCGCCGGTTTTTCGTGGGTGGCAAAAATTTGGCCGTTAATTGCACTAATGGGCTAAACCGCTTGTGATGGCACCTTGGCGGCAGGCGAATCCACAGGCACCAGGATCACCTCGCCCGAAGCCACCAGGCGAAGCTCTCCGTCCTGCTCCGCGAACACATCCGCCCGCGCGAACACCTGCCGCTTGCCCGCCCTGGCCACGGTAGCGCGCGCCACGAAGGCCTGCCCCACGGCAGGCGCCATGCAGTTCACCGAGTAATGCGATGCCAGGACCGGCCCCGCCACCGTGGTGGCAGCGTAGCCGCAGGCGGTATCGATCAATGCCCCGATCACGCCCGCGTGCAGGAAACCAGCGTACTGCGTGGCCTCGTCCTGCCAGGGCATGCGCAGTTCCGCCTCCCCACCCTCCGCGCGAATGACCTCGAAGCCGAGCCAACGGTTGAATGCGGCGGTCAAATTGACCTTCTTGAGTACTTCCAGCGAATACACGTTGCTTGTCATTGCATTTGCCTGCCTGGTTTGCGTGGGTGGGAACGCGGTGAAAAATGCCGGCGGCGCCGGCAACGACTGCTACATCGCGCGGAAGGTCGCGTTGGCCCGGGCACAAGCCACGCCATCGGCCGTGACGAAGGCTTGCGCAAAGCACAGGGTGCCGCCAACCTTGGTAAAGGATGTCTCGAACAGCAGCCACTGCCCGATCCTGGCCACGCTGAGGAAATCGATCGAAAGATTCACGGTGACAAGACTGCGCGGCTCGGCGAACTGCATCCCGCACGACAGGCCCATGGCGTTGTCGGCCAGGGCAGTGATCAGCCCGCCGTGGGCAAAGCCCCGCGCGTTGGCTCTGCGGCTGGCAGGGCGCGCTGATTCTCGCCAAGGTGGCGCGCAGCGGCCAGCCGATCCGGCGGGCCGCGGAAGAACTGGCGCGGCAACTAGATGCGGAGCCGCGGGATGCAGGCAGCGGGCAAGCTGGCTGATCGCTGCCAGCCTGCGCAGCCGTTCAGATCAGAACAAGGCGCTGCTCATCAGGGCCTTGGCTACCAGTTCGGCCTGGTCCGCCCTTTCCGCGTAGACAGCGACCTCGGTCACCACCTGGCGGCGCCCTCGCCTCACCACGGTCGCGACGGCGCGCAGGTCAGCCCCGCCGGCCGCTTCGAGATACTGGATATTCAGCGAACTGGTCGCGCCGCCGCGCATGCTGTCGGCATCGACACCGGAAGCTGCCGCGGCGGCACCCGCCACATCGATCAGGGTCGCGATCACGCCGCCATGCACGATCTCGCCCACCGTCACGTTGCCGGCCTTGAAGGGCAAGAGCAATTCAACGTGGTCGGATGTCAACACATCCAGCACGATGCCAACGGCACGCGCCACCGGCGAGCCCATCAGCACCTGCTCGACGTAGTGGCGGATGCGCGGATCGACGCAAGGCGTGGCGGCGGCGCTTGCTGCGCTGGACAAGGCGGGAATCAGGGACAGCATCATGGGCTCCTGCTGAAGCGGGTCGGGACACGTACAGCCTAGGCGCGGCGGCGGCGACGCTCAATTACCTTGACGGTAATCGGCAATGGGCAAGCGGCCGCAACGGCGCCGCGCCCTGCGAACCATCCCTTCGCCGGTGCCGGCGCGGCCAGCCGTTTATAATGTCCGCCCATCCCGCCCGCCTTTCCGCCGCATGCCTTCAAACCCGCAAGACGCCAGCCAGCTCGCCCCGCAATCCAGTGGGCAGCCGGAGTCACAGTCCAGTTCCCCGCGCGGCGACGAAGGACTGTTCGACCGGCCGGACAGCCCTTGCATCGGCATCTGCTCGACCTTGTTCGATGAGATCTGCCAGGGCTGCGGCCGCACCGCCATGGAGGTCAGCAACTGGGTCTTCCTGGACGACACGGAAAAACAGGCGGTGTGGGAACGCATCACGCGCGAAGCAACGGCAAAGCGCTTCCGCCAGGGCTGATCTCCCGCACTCGGCCGGCACGGCGCCGGCCCGCATTCAACCGCCCGCCAGGCGACCCTCCATATCTTCCACTTCGCGCCGCTCCAGCCGCTGGCGCGCGAGCTTGCGCCAGTTCTCGGCCAGTGCCGGCAATGCCGCCATCGCGGCCAGCGCGCCGGTATCCAGCCGATCCACATACAGCACATGCAGCAACCTGCGCAGGCTCCAGTCGGGACAAGGCCGTTCCACCAGCACAAGGTTGTCGCCAGGAATCAACTCACCCTCTTCCAGCACCCTGTAGTACCAGCCGGTGCGCAGGCTTTGCTGGACCGCGCGCGCCATGCCCGCATGCCCGAAACGGTGGTTCAGCTTCCAGCAGGGCTGGCGAGCCTGGGAGACTTCGACCAGCGCCCGTCCAAGGCGGAAACGATCGCCAATGCAGACATCGGCTTCGGTCAGTCCGGCACTACTCACGTTCTCGCCAAACGCGCCGGGCCGCGCCAGCACCTCGGCGGCCTGCGTGGAATGCGCGGCCAGTTCCTGGCGCCAGGCCGGGTAGTGGTCGAAGGCGTAATGGTGAACGGCCTTTTCCGGACCGCCATGGTGCCTGGGGTCGCCCTGCTCGTCCCCGGCCAGGCCCAGTGCCGTGACGCGCACAGCAGACCCGACCGGCTGCTTGTCCATGCCGCTGGGCACGCCTTTCGGCCCGAAGGGGCGCACCGCGCCCAGCAGTACGCAGTCGACTCGCGTTGTCAGCAGGGGCATGCTGGCCGCCGCTTGCGCATTGCCCTGCTGGTCCGAGACGGGCGTCACAAGCCCGCCTCATCCAGCCACCGGTCAAACATGCGCCGGCCCGCCGCAGCCACCCGGTCGCCGATCTCTGCCGTGCGCGCCCGGATCACGCGCGGATCGATGCCGGCCTTGCCGAGTTCCACGGTGTGCCCAACCAGCCAGCCTTCCAGCTCGCCGGGCCTCACCTCGGGATGGAACTGCAGGGCCAGCACATGCTGGCCGATGGCATAGGCCTGGTGCACTACCGCCGGAGTCGAGGCCAGCAACCGGGCGCCCGCGGGCAGGTCAAAAGTATCGCCGTGCCAGTGCAGCACATGCCAGTCGGCGGCCTCCAGCTCGGCCAGTGGCGAATCCCGGCCCGCCGGCGTGGGCTGGACCGGCGCCCAGCCGATCTCGCGCGTGCCCGGATAGACGCGCGCACCGGCCGCGCGCGCAATCAACTGCGCGCCCAGGCAGACGCCGATCATCGGCGCGCCGGCATCCAGCCGGGCCCGGATGATGTCGATCTGCCCGTCCAGCCAGGGATAGGCCTCGTTCTCGTACACGCCGATGGGGCCGCCCAGCACCACCAGCAGATCGGCTGGCTGCTCCCTGATGACGCTCAGGTCGTCGATGCCCGCGCGCAGCACGCGCAGGGTATGCCCGCGCTCGCGCAAGGCGTCGCCCAGCACGCCGGCGTCTTCGAACGCAACGTGCTGGATCACATGGGTGGTCAGGGCTCTGGTGGTAGTGGACATGGCGGCGGGCATCCCGTTGGATCGACGCAAAGCACCGATATTAGCGGCATACAACCGGCGCTGCATGCGCCATGTGCAGCACGCCCCGCGTGGATCCGGTTTCCGCGCAAAGCATCACGGCATGATGCTTCCGTCCGGCACCCGTGCCCCGGCACCGGAGGCAAGCCAGTCTCAGCGCCCTGCGCCCGCAGGTTGCAGCACCAGGGTATCGAAGGCTTCGTTGCCCGGCGCGCGGCGGCCTGCCGCCATGGTGATGTATTGCACGGCTGCCCACTTGTCGGTCCAGTCGCGGTAGTGCGTGGACATGATGTTGCCCGACTGTCCGGTCGAGTCCATGAAGCGGGATTCGGACAGGTCGGACAAGTCATAGATGGCGCGCAAGCTTGCCGCATGCACGCTCTCGAACGGCGCCGCCTCGTCGCGCAGGTTGTGGCGCCCCACGTTGACGGTGTAAGTGTCACCGCCAGTCGGCACCTTGACGTTGAACAAACCCGCCAGGTAAGGCTGCTTGCCGAATGGCTTGTGCTCGGAGCGAGCCGTGTGGGCCTTGCCCCAGCGCCAGCGCTCAGGTTTGTCGCCATAGCGCTGGTCCAGGTCGGCGATGGCATGGCGCCAGGCCGTGCCAATGGCATCGTCGCAGTCCTCCTGGCCGGGTGTCTTGCCATCGTCGCACCAGAACGCTCCCAGCCCCCTGGGATTGCGCAACACGTTGAGCATGGGCTGCTGTACGTTGCGCTGCTCCCACAGCCGGCTGAACAGCGTATCGCCCACCTTGTCCTCGAACAACCCGCGCGACAGCTCGCGCAGCCAGGCCGTGGCCACCAGCGGCTCGGCAAGGCCGGCCTGCATATCGCCGTCCCATTTGCGCAGCGACTCGATCAGCGCGCGCTCGCGAGGCGGCAGCGCCGGATTGCTGGCGAATGAGGCCGATAGCAGCAGCGGCAAGGCATCGCGCACGGCCAGCGAGAGCGTGTCTTTCTGGATCGCGGCAAAGCTGTCCATGGTATGCCGCTGGGTGGCATCGATCAGCGTGCGGATGCGCTGGTAGCGATATGGCACGGTCCATTCGCTGGTCAGGAAATACGGGTAATCGTCCTCGACGATCTTCTGGTTGGCGGTGGCGATCACGCCCTCGGGCGGATTGAAGCTGCGCGGCAACTGGTCGAATGGAATAAACCCGGTCCAGTCGTAGCGCGCATCCCAGCCAGGGGCCGGCGCCAAACCCTTCAGGTCGTTGTCGGCGCGACGCAGCGGCACGCGGCCGGGCGCGATAAAGCCGATGTTGCCGTCCACATCGGCGTAGACGATATTTTGCTGGGGCGAATGAAAATCGCGCAGCGACTTCAGGAAGCTGGCCCAGTCGGTAGCGCGGTTCAACGCCAGCCCGGCCTGCAAGGTCCGGTCGTCGGCGCGCAGCGCGGTCCACTGGAAGGCCACGACGTACTGCGCCCCAAGCGGCGCCGCGGCGGTCGCCACGGGCTCGGCCACGTCGGAAATCACGGGGCCATGGCGCGTCTCGCGCACGCTCAGGGTCACGTCCGGCGCGCCCCTGACGTGGATCGTCTCGGTGCGCGTGATGAAATCCGCCCAGCCGTCCGGGATCTGGTAGCGCTGAGTGCTGCCCGGCTGCAGGCGCTCGATGAACAGGTCCTGCACATCGGGGGCGGTATTGGTGAAGCCCCAGGCGATGCGCTGGTTATGCCCAAGCGCCACCACCGGCGTGCCCGGCAGCGTGGCGCCCGTGACGTCCAGCCCGGGCGCCTGCAAGTGCGCGAAGTACCAAAGCGCCGGCGCCTGCAGCCCCAGGTGCGGATCATTGGCCAGCAGCGGCTTGCCCGAGCGCGTATGGGCGCCCGACACCACCCAGTTATTCGAACCCATCCCCTCCACGTAGCCGGGCGGCGCCTGCTGCTCGACGCGCGCCATGGCGGTAGCCAGCGGCGCCAGGTGACGGTAGAGGTTGCCGTAGTCCATGGTGCGAAGCGGCCGCTCGCCGGGATAAGGCGCCAGCAGTTCACTGATGCGCGAGACCGGCAGCACCTGCGCCAGCCGCATGCGCAGCGTCTCCTGGGTCCAGTTGCCGCCCAGGTCCCACGCCATCATGGTCTGCCAGGCCAGCGAATCGACCGGCTCCCAGTGTTCGGGCTGCGTGCGCAGGATCAGGAATTCAGGTGGCAACGGCCCCTTGCGGCCATCGATATAGGCATTCACGCCGTCGGCATAGGCCTGCAACGCGGCGCGCGTCTCGTCGGAGGACTGGGCAAGGATGGCTTCGGCGTTGCGCCGCACGCCCAGGGTGCGCAGGAAGCGGTCGGTATCGAGCGCGGGCGGCCCTAGGATCTCGGCCAGGCGGCCCGCCGCAATGCGCTTGTTCATCTGCATCTGCCACAAGCGGTCCTGCGCATGGACGAAGCCGAGCGCAAAGTAGGCATCCTGCGCATTGGCCGCCTTGATGTGCGGCACGGCGTGGCGGTCCCTGACGATCGACACGCTCTCGCGCAGGCCGGGCAGCTTCAGCGTGCCGGCGGTCAGCGGCTGCGATGCCTGCCGGTACCAGACATAGGCACCCAGCGTGCCCACCACTACCAGCACCGCCGGCATCAATACCAGCCAGGCCAGCCGTTTCAACCAACGCATCGCTCCCTCTCCCCGCGTGGCACGCCGCACCCGCGTCGTTATTTATGTTCTTTTCCCGTGTCCCTTGGCCCGCCGGCACGCTCGCAGGCGCATGGCAGGCAGGCGGAACTCCGGCATTATCGCCGAAGCCGCAGCGCTGGGGCGAGCGGGCTTGGCGGCCAAAAAAATGCCCGGACCAGCCGGGCATCGTTCCTGCTGCGGGGCGAGTGCGCATGGTTCAGCGCACCCGCCCCGCCGGCTGCCGGTCTCAGGCGGCCGGCTTCTTCAGTTGCAGGGATTTGTACTCGAGGAACTCTTCCAGGCCGTACTTGCCCGCCTCGCGCCCGTTGCCGGACTGCTTGTAGCCGCCAAACGGCGCCTGCATATTGAACGGGCCGCCGTTGATATCGACCTGGCCGGTGCGGATGCGGCGCGCCACGCGGATGGCGCGGGCCTCGTCGCCCGACCACACGCCGCCACCCAGCCCGTAAATGCTGTCATTGGCGATGCGCACGGCATCTTCCTCGGTGTCATAGCAGATGATCGAAAGCACCGGGCCGAAGATCTCTTCCTGCGCTACCGTCGCCTTGGGATCGACATTGCCCAGCACCGTCGGCTTGACGAAGAAGCCCTTGTCCAGGCCTTCCGGCGCCTCGGGACCGCCCGCCACCAGTTCGGCGCCCTCGTTGATGCCGCGCTGGATATAGCCGGTCACGCGATCCTTCTGCGCGGCGGAGATCAGCGGGCCAAGCCGGCTGGTTTCCTGCAGCGGGTCGCCCACCGTATAGCCCTCGACCACCTTCCTGGCGATGGCCTTGACCTCGTCGTACCGTGCGCGCGGCACCAGCATGCGGGTGTGCGCCGAGCAGGTCTGGCCGGAATTGAGGAAACAGGCGCCGATGGTGCCCTTGACCGCGGCAGGCAGGTCCGCGTCGTCCAGGATCACCGAAGCGGACTTGCCGCCCAGCTCCAGCGCCACGCGCTTGACGCTCTGCGCGCCCAGCTCCGACACGCGCTTGCCGGCCCGCGTGGAACCCGTGAACGACACCATATCCACTTCGGGGTGGCTGGCCAGGACCTCGCCCACCACCGGGCCATAGCCGGTGACCAGGTTGAACACGCCCGGCGGCAGCCCGGCGGCCTCGATCACCTCGGCCAGCACGAAGGCGTTGAGCGGCGCCACTTCAGACGGCTTGAGCACCACGGTACAGCCCGCGGCTAGCGCCGGCGCCACCTTCAGCGTGATCTGGTTGAGCGGGTAGTTCCACGGCGTAATGGCCGCCACCACGCCCACCGGCTCGCGCACCACCAGCGAGTTGCCGACCTCTTCCTCGAAGGCGAAGGTGTCGAGGAGCTTGGCGGCCTGCGCCCAGTTGTAGACCGGGCCGCCCACCTGGATGGCGCGCGCCAGCTTGATCGGCATGCCGACTTCGCCCGCAATCAGTTGGGCCAGTTCCTCGCTGCGCTCCTTCAGGCCCTCCGCGATCTTGCGGATATAGCCGGCGCGCACGCCGGGCGGCGTGGCCGACCAACTGTCGAAGGCGGCCCGCGCCGCCTGGATGGCGTCCTCGGCGTCGCGCGCATGGCCTTCCGGAATGCGGCCCATGACGGCCTCGGTCGTGGAATGGATAACGTTGATCAGGCCGGTACCGTGCGGGGCAACCCACTTACCGTTGATAAAGAGTTTGTCTCGTTGTTGCATGGCCACAGTTTTCAGTTGGGTGAATAGGCGGGTGCAAATTTTGTTACTTTTCTGGTGCACCACATTGTAGTGCGGTTTGGCGACTCTTTTTTTTGCAGCGCGCCAGTGCTCCTCTAACAACGTGGCGATAATCGGCCGGCGAGCCGCCTGGTGCGTAGTGCAGCAAACTGCACAGCCAAGAACAAAGGGAGGGAGACATGACTGATCCGGTTTTCCGTAAAACCGAGCAAGGCCAGGACGAAATACGCACACGCTCGCGCAAGCTGGACCATAAATTGCGCGCCTTGCTGCTGATCGTCAACGGCGAGCGCCGGCGCAGCGAGCTGCTGGCCCAGACCGGTGGCATGGGGGTGGGACCAGAGGCCATCGAAGCGTTGCTGGATGCCGGGCTGATCCACGCGGAACCCGCCCCGCAGCTTGCCGTATCCGGCACTACCCCAGCAAACCCGGTCGCGGCGGCGGCCAGCGCTGACGATCCGGACCGCAAGGCCGACAGCGTCTTTTCCATGTACGCCATGCGGAGCGCCAGCATGCAGCCACCGGACGAAGCCGATGCGACTCAGCACGCGTCCCAATCCGCCGACCAACAGGCTGGCGGCACTTACCAGCAGCTCTATCACTTCTATACGGATGTCATCGGCCATCATCTCGGCCTGCGCGGCTACCTGCTGCAGGTCAAGGTGGAAAAGGCCGCCGGATTCGCCGAACTTGCAGCACTGCGCGACCCGCTTTACACGGCCCTGCACAAGGCCAAAGGCGAAATCACGGCCGGCGCCATCATCGACCAGCTCGACAGGATGGTGCGCGACGACGGGCATGCGGCTGCCTGAGCCGCCGTCCTGGATTGCATGAAGGGGGAAAAACGAGAAGGGCCGCACATGGCGGCCCTTCTCGTTTCCTGCGGGGCAGTCCGGTTGCCCGGCGCCCTTCCGGCTGGCTTAGCCGTCGATACCCTGCGACTCCAGGTACTCGTCATACGTACCCAGGTAATCGGTCAGCGTGCCATCGTTGCGCACTTCGATCACGCGCGTGGCCAGGCCGCTGACGAACACGCGGTCGTGCGAGACGAGTCACATTCCTGATGTAAATCAACCACTTACAGAAGGATTGAGACATGGCAACTATCGTACAACGTGGGACATCATGGCAGGTCAAGGTTAGGGTGACAGGCCAGCCAGTACGATCAAAAACATTCAGAACTCGTGAGGAGGCAGAGGCTTGGTCGGTTGCCGAGACCGCTCCGGGCAGCGGGGTCACGGTGGCTGACCTATTCAAAATGTACGTTAAGCGAGTTGCCCCCAGCCGCCGCAATGGGGATTGGGAGCGGAGAGTTTTGCAACGGCTGCTGCGGGTCGAGCCGAAGCTTTGCTCATTGGGCGCAGCCTCTCTTGGCAAGCATCACTTGGCAACATGGCGGGACTATCGGCTACAGGAGGTGGCCCCAGCGTCTCTAAGGAGGGAATTGGATGTCATTTCAGCCGTGTACGTGGTGGCAATAGCAGAATGGAACGTGGGCCTCACGGAGAACCCTGTTCACGGGTTCCGGCGCCCCGCCCTACCGCTGCCTCGGGAAGTGAGGCTCACCGAGGGCGATGATGGCAAACTGATCGCCGCCGCCATTGACTTCAACAGGGAAATAGCCCCGGCCATCATCCTTGCCATCGAAACGGGGATGCGGCAGGGAGAGATTGCTTCGCTTCGGTGGGAGAACATCGACACGGAAGCGCGGACAGCCCTACTCCCCATGACAAAGAACGGAACACGGAGGCGAGTGCCACTCTCCTCCAAGGCACTGGAGGCGCTGACGTGGTGTCCCCCGCCACACCGGGGCAGAGTATTCAAGCTGACCCAGCACGCCATGAAGCACGCCTTTCGGCAGGTGCGTGCGCAGTGCGGGCTGGAGGGCATCCGCTTCCATGACCTACGTCATGAGGCAATCAGCCGCTTCTTTGAAAAGGGGCTGAACGTCATGGAGGTAGCGGCCATCTCCGGTCACAAGAACCTGAAGATGTTGCAGCGGTACACCCACCTCGACCCATCGAAGCTAGCGGCAAAGCTCGGCTGAGGCGATGAGGGGCCGTCTGTGCTGCATCAGAAGGCGGCGGCCTGTGATCGTGCATTTGGATTTGCTGAACTCTAGCTAGCAGTTCGGGCCACCGGGCAGGGTTCGACTGTTCCTAGCGATCCCTTCGCGGATTGAAGGAAAATCCAAGTCCAGCAAGGGTTTGCGGGAGACTGCACAAGGGCGGCGTCCAAGGGTCACCAAGGGCTGCAGGTACAGTCGCAGGCCGTTTGCAGGTACAGGCATCGAGCAAGAAAATGTGAGCTTCGCTCGATTAGTACAGTCCTCCCCGAACGGGCCACAGCGGTGGGGTGAACCATTGAATCCGGTACCCGAATAAAACGGGCAATAGAGTCAAAAGGATGGATGCCCGCCGGGGTTTTGCGAGCCTGCCCCTCCTTCTCGCGTGGTGGCGTCTCCCATATTTGTCACAGGGGAAACGTCCGCTCCCGTCTGCGCTTTCATCATCTTTTCAATATTGGTGCCCGACCAAGATTGCCGAAGGATGCTCTGGCTAATTTTCGCTTTTCCAAGCGCTCCAAATGCAAAAGACGCACAGAAGCCGGAGAATGCACTGAATACCCCTCCAGTCAGGCTCGCCGCGTAGCGTAGGGGATGTGCGTGGAGCGTTACGATAATTTGCACCAGATAAAGAGACACGCCCATACAGAAGCAAGAAAAGAGGGCCCAAAAAAGCGCTCTCGATCGATCCCGCTGCTCATGAGCGACGATCAATAACATGTGAATTTGGCTGGTGCGGATCGCGACGGCGATGTCATGTTGCTTCTTCTCCTTCTTCTCCCTGTCTTTTCGGCGCTTGTCAGCCCATGAGTTGGAGAGGCTCTCCAAAATACGCGAGATAAAAGGTGTGAGAAGGTTTACCAAAATTCCGACGACTATGGTTCCCGCCCACCAACTTGGACTTTGCAGGTTCCTGAGAAACTCTTCCATAGCGCTACTCCCCCGTTATTTCCTATTGCTTCTCGCCTACGCCGGCACCTAGCTTTGTTTGCTTCACGTTTCGGACACTATCATTCCACCCATTATTGAGCACCGCTTGCGCCGACCAGTGCAACTTCTTTGGCAAGTGCTTTATAGAAATCGACCGGACCAACGACGATCACCCTGGCCAGTTCCGAGGAACGCTCCTTAGATAGAGAGGCTCCGAACTTCATGACCTCGCGAGTTAGCTCGATGTATTGCTCAAGCTTGGCCTCTGCCTCTGGGAGGTCGAGAATTTTAAGTGTCATTCGAGCACGACGGATCGGCTGGTTATTATTAAGAATGTTTGCTTTTGCAGCATCATAATCCAGCACACTTTTCAGTCCTTGCACCTTGTTACTGACCGCAGTGGCGTAACTGCCGATCAAGTGCTCGAACTCTGTCACATCGTTGGCTGCTTGCATGAGCAATTCAAACCTACGCTTCGTAAGTTCCTTCCGGGAATCGTATCGATGACCAAGCTTGGCGAGGACATAGGTTGATACCCCGCCAATTACCGTGCCTGCAATCGTCCCAATCACGGGAAAGCCAATTTTCACTGCATCGGCGAGCAGTTGTACTTCCTGAGGCGTCATAAGACCTTCTGATTATCAAGTGCAGGTGTATGCATCACCTTGGTACGCAACCGTTCCAAGGAACCAGTTACTGTCATCCTTCGTGAGAACGAACGCATTGGCGCCAGCCGCACCAATCTCGTTTCTAAGGCTGGTTTCGCCAATCGCCTTCATTACAGTCGGGTCCTTCCCCATGCTCATGATTCGGTCGTTGTACTGAACCACGCGAACGAATTTACAGGCCCTTGCTTGTTCGGCTGTTATTACGCGAACGCGGGACCCTGCATCGGTCATAGGCGGGGCACTGGCGCAGGCTGCGAGTGTAGCGACCAGACCAAAAATGGCTACCTTCACTGATCTTGTGGTGATTCCGGTCATCAGGTGTTTCCTTGCGGCGGATTGAGGGAGTTAGCGAAGGGGGGTGCGGATCGACGGCAGAAAGTTTAAGGACTGAGTAGTTTCGTGTCTACACAGAGCCGCCCCATGTCCGAAGGTACTTACTCGTGAAATCAGGCCCCGCGATCTGCGGAAGGCCCCCGCCCCCCCCAGGGGGGTACTTTGCCGATTCCCTTTCGTTTTCCCTGGGAGCGGCCCCACTCGTCAAGCCTTGAACAACAACGAAATGGCCGAGACTTTAGCCCCTTTTTTGAAGAGGTCTCGAAGAACCGAAGGGGGTACATGTCTGGGCCAGCTTGAAGAAGCCAGCGAGAAGGAGCAAACCCCGAAGCATCAGCCCGAGGGACACCCAGCGACACCAGCCGAGGAGCAGAGGGACTGGAGGAAATCCGGCTGGAAGGCTGGAGGCATTGGCCAGTTGACATTGGATACTTGGCTTATTGGTATTTGGCTCACAAGAACGTGCATGGCATTGAATGACCTTGCGTACCACCAGAGGAAGCGAGCAGAGAAGCAAAACAGCCGTTTTCTCGGTCTGGACTACACACCCCCAACCCAACTGAAAAAACCGCTCCAACCCAACGGTGTTCGCGTGTCCTGAGTTACAGGGGCAACGCCATACAGGCACCCACACCTTCCACAGTGGGGGCGGCTGTCTTGAGGCATTCTTCCCTCCCCTGCCTCGTTACTGGAGAATAAAGCGTGCTTGGTGGGACATAAGTGGCCGCGTTGGTGTCCACCTGAGCAGTTTGAGTAGCCTGAGGAGCCTGGGTAGTTGGTGCTTGGTTATTGACCATGGTTTGAGGCGGCGAATTCAATATCTCGAGAAGCCAGCGCTGTTGGTCGACATACCAAGCAATAAGGCAAGCGTTGTCCGTGCAATTCTTGTTGCGCCAGTTCCAATTCTGACGCGCTATTTCTGTGAAGATCCGTTTGTCCGGAGCGGCGGCTTTTGCTCGGGCGAAATTGGCCGCCAAGCCGCGATCCATAGCAGCAAGATCAGCATCGTCGCAGATCAGTTTCTCGGAAATTGAACGCGCCTTGTTGCAGTCGAAACTCGTAATATTCGGTTCCTTTCTGGTAGCCTGTGCATCAAGACCCGGATAGGCGGGGGCGACGATTGAAGATGTCGGGTATTGAGATGCGTCTGCATTGGACGAACGGTCGATCGTCCTGGCGTATGGACCGGAAGGCGAGGGGGCAACGGTTGCGGGTGCTGGATATTGAGATCCGTCAGCATTGGGCGAACGGTCAACACCCCTGAGGAAAAAGGCTGCGCACACCAACCCTCCCAGCCCCCAAAAAATCCACTTGTTCGACACGCCATTAGGTACCGATGGGTGCGCG
Source organism: Cupriavidus sp. 05L310 (assembly GCF_056398185.1). Lineage (NCBI taxonomy): Bacteria > Pseudomonadati > Pseudomonadota > Betaproteobacteria > Burkholderiales > Burkholderiaceae > Cupriavidus > Cupriavidus sp. 05L310. Next base: position 42,912 of record NZ_JBFTOX010000066.1, on the reverse strand, counting down.
GCGTAACGAGGCGAAGCATCCTTCGACTGATCGTTGGGCGTTGGCGCCTCGCGATCAGAGTCAGTCGATGCCTCGCGATTAGAGTGAGCGCGTGCCTCTGAGTTTGAATGGGCGTGCTCTTCTTGGGCAATTCTCTCATCGTACCGACGCCTAGCTTCTGGGTCGCCCAAGATCGCGTACGCCTCGTTGAGAATCTTCATGATTCTCGTGGCGTCAAGACTACTGTTCCTGTCGGGGTGGTAGCGCTGACTAAGCGCCCTGTACGCAGCTTTGATAACGTCCGGTGGCGCATTGCGCGATACCTTCAGATTGTCATAGTGCGTGTGAACTCTTGTCATTTCTGTTCTCGTTGTACTTATGGAAGATGGCGACGGATGCCATTACCCCTTTAATAACGTCCCGTTCTTTCATTATTTAGAGTGACCAGGGCACTTGCCACGTGTCGGGAAATGCCCGGAGCATTTTACTGGACCTTGATGGCCTTGGGGGCACTAAGGACCTGATCCTGCCCCAACGCATAGGGGGTACTTGGCCCAGCAAGCCTCAAGAGAATTGGCCAGCCTTGCTCGCAGCAGGGCCAGTCGAGGCAACACCACAAACCTACGGTGCCGACCAAGCGAGACCTCCGTGGCTCCCCTTGGCAGGTCGGCGGCATTCGGCAACGCGGACTGTAGGCATTAGGGGAGTACGAAATCGACCGGTTACGGACATCCTCTGTAGCCCTGTACGAAACTAAGGGTTGACATGTTCCGTACATAGGATATGATTCGTACATCCAATTCGTACAGATCAAGTGAGTCAACCATGAGCCGAGTCTTTGCATACTGCCGCGTCTCCACCGCTGACCAGACCACCGACAACCAAGTTAAGGAGATCGAGGCAGCAGGCTTTGCCCTGAGCCCCAAGAGGATCCAAACGGAGACCATCAGCGGATCCGTAGCAGCCTTCCAAAGGCCTAAGTTCACCAAGCTGGTCGACAAGCTGGAAGCTGGGGATGTGCTGGTGGTGACGAAGCTGGACCGCCTTGGACGCAATGCCATGGACGTACGGGCCACGGTAGATAAGCTGGCTGCCGATGGTGTTCGGGTTCACTGCCTCGCGCTTGGAGGTGTCGATCTGACCAGCGCAGCGGGACGCATGACCATGCAAGTCTTGGCAGCGGTTGCGGAGTTTGAGCGTGACCTACTTATCGAGCGTACCAACAGCGGTATCAGCAGAGCCAGGGACGAAGGCAAGACCTTTGGCCGCCCGTCTGCCTTGAGCGCTGAGGATCAGCAGAAGGCGCTGCAGGGGATTTCCGAGGGTGTTCCTGTGGCGCAACTGGCGAGGGACTTTGGTACGACGAGACAGACCATCATGCGGTTGCGGGCCAAGGCGGCAGCCTAACGGCGCGTGACCCTGCCAAGTACCCCTGCGGGGCGTTTGGAGGGCCTGGGAGAGCCTTCAGGCGACTGGAGTACCTCAGGATGATCTTGGGCACGCTAAAGGCTCCTAAGGGCCCTGGGAGGCTCTTCAGGATCCCTTGAGGGTGATCTGTGACACATATTCATGCCATAGAAGAGAAGGCCCGCCGCGTTGCGGGCTTTTTCACGTCTGAGGCAGATCAAGTGATCGAAGACACATTCGACCACTATAGAAGACAGCTCACCTGATTGCCCAATCAAGCGGTCGGGTTTAAGCCTGATGGCAGACATACGTCCCATAGGAAGGCAGCCCACGAATAAGGCGACCGAGCGGTTTGGTTTGAGCCCCCTGCAAGACTTGCGCCCAATAGAAAGAAGCCCCCTTCTGAGTGACTGATGCCAGACATCAGCACTATAGGAAGGAGGGTCGAGGCTAGGTGATACATGCCCGACATTCTTCCTATAGAAAGAAGGCACCGATTCACCGACCGATCAGTTGGTTCTGTGTCTCATGCATTTCATACGTACATTAGAAGAGATACGTAGACATCGGTCGTAAAGACTATGACTGTCACACGATCAATAGCCGCTGACTTTCTACGCACACTTAGATGAAGCAGACACCACCGATAGATTTTTTCGATTTAGTAACAAGAGATGATAGATACCATCAAACCAAAAAGGATCCTTCGCCCCAAGTCCAAGAATGGGGAGAAGACCAGCGCCAAGGAACTCGCCATAGCCATGGGACACGCTACGTTCCTGTGGAGATGCCATAGAGGCCACGGGCTGGCCCCATTCAGTACCAAGGGACAAGGACAGTGCATGCAGTGCAAGCGAGCGCATGCGACAGCTTCCTTGGCCCGTAAAGCACTCCAAGGAGCGACTAGCTCCGACCAGCGGAGCAGAGAAGCGCCAGAGACCGCTTAGAGACGCTTTAGAGCCTCTCAGGGTGCCTTGAGTACTCACCCCCCATTCGAGACCGTTTAAGACGCCCAGAACGCTTCCTACAGCGACTTGCTGAGGGTCTAACCACATCCCCAAGTTACCACCACCTTTGCGGCCCATCCGGGCGAGCCGCAGGGACTTCCTTTATCCATGCCCGAGAACAAAGAGAACACATCAAAATGACGAAGATCACCAAGACCACCACCACGAAGAAGCAGCTTGCCGAGAAGGCCCACAAGAAGGGCCAGAAGACCTTCATGGCTGAGTGTCGACACCACGGCAGGACCAAGCATTACGCGAGCACCGGTAAGTGCGTGCAATGCGAAGTGAAAAGGGTCGCCAAGCACTATGAGCGGGCGGACAGTGACCCAGCATATCGCGGGGCCCATCGCGAGAAGAACGCGGCCACCCAATGGCGCAAGGTCACTGGCGGACGGATGCACGAAGGGTATGAGACCGAGCGGGAGACGCTGCGGAAGATCTATACCGACTGCCCTGAAGGCTGGCAGGTCGACCACAGCATCCCTAAGGGTGGCGATACCTGCGTAGGTCTCCATACGACAGCCAATCTTGGGTATGCCGACAAGCGGACGAACATGCGGAAAGGTACCCAGTTTGACCCTGCCCGCATTCGGTCCCAAAGGCCGCTTAACGACCACAAAGACGGAGCCTATGACCCCCGGCTGTCTGAACGTGATTACGAGATGGCAGTGATGCTTGCCGCCCTGTTTGCAGATACCGAGGATGACCTGGGGGTCCTAAAGAACGACCCCTGCCCGATCAATCGACTGGTCTACAGGCTGCTTACGAAGGATACGACCACGATGTACAGACCCTTGGGCGTGGCCCCGTACCGGGATGCACTGGCGACCGTGGAGGCTGAGCTTGCCCACTGGCGAGGCGAGCTGGCGAAGCTGGCAGCGAATGAAGGGACCATGAAGGAGGCCGCATGATATCTCATATCCGTCGACCACCAGCGCCGCTGACTTTCAGCCGAAATGAGCTTAAGCACTGGGCCCGTGATCTGGGCCTCAACGTCTGGCCTTGCTACTGCAGGACATGCGGCAAGGTGACACCACACCATATCGATGATGACCAGTGCTCAGACTGCGTCTATGCAGAAGCCCTGAGGCAACACAAGGAGCAGCAGCAATGACCACCGAAGGCGAGAAGAACGTATGGCTGGCTGCAGCTGGTCTTGCCCCATGGCCCGAGGATCGGTCTCGGATTGACGATCCCGCGAAGCACCTGCCGGATCCCAACTCAGTACGCCACCTGACCAAGGGGAAAGCTGGGCGACCTACAGGAGCCACTGCGGGATGGAACCGCAGGGACCGGGAGATCGAGCTCGCTATGGCGAATGCTACAGCCAAGGCCGATGTCGAGTTCTTGTGGAGTCACCAGCGGTGGCCCAGGTACCCAGAGCAGCTGCAGGGGTACAAGAAGATCCCGAAGAGCCTCTGGAAATGCTGGATTGCCATGCGGACCCGGCGAGGCCTGAGCACCGAGATCAACCCCTTGAGCGCTGAGCTACACAGTAGCGGCGTGGCTTAGCCCACAGTTGCACAATTTTTGGGCAGAAAGCGTTACATAAGCCCTTAGACCTACTACAGGATCGCTTCTTTACGCAAGAAACATGCACGGAAGGTGCCGAGCTACAGCATATCCCGCCAGAACCCCCCTTAGGTAGTCACCAAGACTCACCAGGTTTCCCACGGAAGCCTCAGGTACCCACCAGCCACTTGGGTGGAAATCACCTAAATCAGCACCCTTCTAGAGACCACCTTCCAAGCAGTTTCCATGGACTTAGGAACACCTAATTACTGTGTATTCCACGCAAATTAGGGGCCTCTCGATGTCGGTCTTCCCCACTCTGTGCCCTCTTCCACGGTCGCCCTCTTTATCTTTAAAGGGAAGAATATAAGTCATTGATAGTTAAGGTATTTTTTCCTTTTTGACCGATGTTTTCCATCACTTTTTCTCGTCCAATCTACCAAGTATGTACAACGATCTACCCTACCTCAATTGGTCTGAAGTCACAGACCCCGATCTGTACCAATACCCGGAGCTATTCGAAGTCCGCACGTACACCGAAGCAGAACTTCAGCAACACCGGGAAACCTATCAACTACCGGTCTCCAAAGCTTATGGAGTCTTCAAAAGTGGTCTTCCGAAAAACGATGACGAGGACAGTCACTTCATCACCAAGGCTCGCCATGAGGCCGTAGCTTGGTCGGAGACTCCTGTACGAAGGGCGGACCTAAAGGACGCAGGGTGGCAGCTCCGGACTACCCGTAAGGGATCATTCCCCGTCACCCGCATGGTCCCCTATACCTGGGTCGATACGGAGACCGGAGAAGTGATTACCACCAATCCGAAAGAGAAGAGCGCCCGTAGGGTATCCAAGGCTCCCCCGACACCAGAGTCCATGTCCGACCGTTTCATCCGCTATTCGATACTGCTGAATACACTGTCGCCAGACAAGCGGGAATTTGTTCAGTACATCCTCAAGATGCGGAGCCGTAGGGGCGGACTGGTCGAGCCTCTTACTGCTGCTTTGGACAGGTGGGTTGCCTACCGGCACCCGGAGATCCTTCAGAACAACAAGGCACGCAAACGGGAATCCCTGAAGGGTCTCCTGTACAAGCTGGGGATACTTGCAGACGAGCAAACGTTGACCAGGGAGTACCAGCTGGCGGGGCGGAGTACCAAGGCCGACAAGTTGGCTGAGGCGTCCACAGCCGCAACTATCCTTAGGCCCCATGGTGCCCCACAGTGGGAGCAGGGAGCATCCATACCGGCGTGGATGATGGAGCTTGGCCCGAGCAGTCAGGATTGCGCCCCTCCGATGAGTGAGACCAACGATCTGACGAGTGGCTTGCCACGAAAAGCGACCCTGAGTGCAGCAGCTAACGATGAAGATGCAATAGCGGCATGAGTCCTCCAAATGATCCTGCCCAGTGCGATGAAGCAGGATCGAGCAAGTTGTCCCATGAGTGCCCCACTTGGGTACAATCAGGGTACATCAGGATTGGGACAACTCCCGTTCGCGTTTCGCTGTGTACTGCACCAAGAAACAAAAAGGGCCGCCCGAAGGCAGCCCCGATTGTTTGCGGATGGAGAGGTCGGTTTCGGGCGCTTACCCATCAATCCCCTGCGACTCCAGGTACTCGTCGTACGTGCCCAGGTAATCGGTCAGCGTGCCATCGTTACGCACTTCGATCACGCGCGTGGCCAGGCCGCTGACGAACACGCGGTCATGCGAGACGAAGACCAGCGTGCCGGTGAACTTGTCCAGCGCGATCTGCAGTGACTCGATCGATTCCATGTCCATGTGATTGGTCGGCTCGTCGAGCGCCAGCACATTGTGGCGACCCAGCATCAGCTTGCCCCAGATCATGCGGCCCTTCTCGCCGCCGGACAGCACCTTGACGGATTTCTTGATGTCGTCGGCGGAGAACAGCAGGCGGCCCATGGTGCCGCGCAGCGACTGGTCGTCGTCGCCGGCCTGGGTCCACTGGCTCATCCAGTCGATCAGGTCGCGGTCGACCGGGAATTCCTCGAAGGTGTCCTGCGGCATATAGCCGACATTGGCGTTCTCGGCCCACTTGATGGTGCCGCGATCGACTTCCACGCCGCCCTTGATGGTGCTGCCCAGCAGGCTGCGCAGCAAGGTGGTCTTGCCGGCGCCGTTCTCGCCGATGATGGCCACGCGCTCGCCGGCCTGGATCGCCATCGACAGGTTGTTGATGACCTTGCGGTCGTAGGTCTTGGTGATGCCTTCCGCTTCCACCGCCAGGTTGTGCAGCTTCTTCTCGAACTCGAAGCGGATGAACGGGTTCTGGCGCGATGACGGCTTGATGTCCTCGACCTTGATCTTGTCGATCTGCTTCAGGCGCGAGGTGGCCTGGCGTGCCTTGGACTTGTTGGCCGAGAAGCGGCGCACGAAGTCCTGCAGTTCGCCGATACGCTCCTTGGCACGGGTGTTGGCCGCCAGCTGGCGTTCGCGCGCCTGCATGGAGGCTTCCATGTAGTCGTCGTAGTTGCCCGGGTAGACCTTGAGCGTGCCGTAGTCCATGTCGGCCATGTGCGTGCACACGGAGTTCAGGAAGTGGCGATCGTGGGAAATGATGATCATGGTGGAATTGCGCTCGTTGAGCACTTGTTCCAGCCAGCGGATCGTATTGATGTCCAGGTTGTTGGTCGGCTCGTCGAGCAGCAGCACGTCCGGGTTCGAGAACAGTGCCTGCGCCAGCAGCACACGCAGTTTCCAGCCCGGCGCCACGTTGCTCATGGTGCCCTGGTGCTGGTCGGTGGGGATGCCCACGCCCAGCAGCAGTTCGCCGGCACGCGCCTCGGCCGTGTAGCCGTCGTACTCGGCATACTTGGCTTCCAGCTCGGCGGCCTTCATGTAGTCTTCGTCGGTGGCTTCGGGGTTCGCGTAGATGGCGTCGCGCTCGGCGGCGGCGGCCCACATCTCGGTGTGGCCCATCATGACCACGTCCAGCACACGCATGTCTTCATAGGCGAACTGGTCCTGGCGCAGCTTGCCCAGGCGCACGCCCGGCTCCAGCATGACGGTGCCGGCGGACTGTTCGAGATCCCCGCCGAGGATCTTCATGAAGGTCGACTTGCCGCAGCCGTTCGCGCCGATCAAGCCGTAGCGGTTGCCCTCGCCGAACTTGACCGAGATATTCTCGAACAACGGCTTGGGGCCGAACTGCATGGTGATGTTTGCGGTAGAAAGCACGTCTGGAACCTTGTATGGATGATGAGGCGCGGGACTCGCGCTTGCCTCGGGCTGCCGCTTGCCAAGGACCGGGCAAAATGCTGATCGCTTGGCAGCGTGGGCGGCTAAAGGCCCGGCGTGGCGACCTGGCGGTGCGTTGGCGCGGGGGCCCTGGCGGGGAAATCGGGAAACAACCCGCGATTTTACCACTCGCGGGCAAAGGAACGAAGCGATAGGCCTCAGATGTGGGTGGATACCGCTGCTTTCAACACCGGATACCCCGACAGCGACAGCGAAAAGCCGTCCGCACGTGCGCTCAACTGCGCCTGCCCGCCCACCGGCAGGGTCAGCTTGCGCGGGCAGTGGCCGAACGGCAGGCCGGTGAGCACCGGCACGTCCAGCCGCTCCTGCAGGTAAGCCACCACCGCGGGCAGGTCGTAGCCATTGTCGTAATCGGTCACGCGGTAGTTGGAGAAGTCGCCCAGCACGATCGCGCGCTGCGCGCCAAGCACGCCGGCCTGGTCCAGCTGCAGCAGCATGCGCTCGATCCGGTATGGCGGCTCGTTGACGTCCTCGAGGAACAGGATGCCGCCCTCCACGGCCGGCATGAAGGGCGTGCCCAGCAAGCTGCACAGCATCGCCATGTTGCCGCCCCACAGCGTGCCCGACAACGTGCCGGTAAAGGGCTGGCCGCCGGCCTGCGGCGCGGCCACGTCGACGGCATACGCCGGATTGCGCAGCACGCCGTCGAAATGCTCCCACATGAACGGATCGACCACGTCCACACCGAAATCCGCCAGCAGCATGGGGCCGGCGAAAGTGACCCCGCCCGTGGCCGCCAGGTAAGCCAGCTGGAAGGCCGTGAAATCGCTATGCCCGACGATTGGCGTCTGGCTGGCGCGCGCCTGTTCGGCGATGCGGGCGAAGTCCACGCGCTCCAGCAACCGCGCAATGCCGTAGCCGCCCCGCACCGCCAGCGTCAGCTCGTGCGCCATGCCGGTGCCGATGGCATGCAGGTCCGCCAGGCGCTCGGCATCGCTGCCGCCGAAGCGCAGGTAGCGGCGCGCCAGCACGTCCGGATTGCCGACATGGAAGCCATGTCCCTTGAGCCAGGCGCAGCCGCGCGCGGCGATGGCGACATCGTGCGGATAGCCCGACGAAGCGATCAGGCGGACTTCAGTGGGTGGCGTGGGCGTGGTCGTGGGCTGGCTCATGCTTCGGGGTTTTGGCTTGGGTCGGTTTCAGTGGAACGAGTGGTGACTTCGGGGCTGCAATGCGCGCAACCCGGCGCGACGGGCCGGGCATCGCTCCCGGAAGCGTCGCCAGCCGCTGCCTGCGCCGCTGCCAACGCCGCTTTCTGGGCAGCCTTCTGCGCCCGGCGCCTGCCGCCGAAGAAATCCTTCAGCATGCGCGAGCAGTCGTCGGCCAGCACACCGCCGGCGATCGTGGTCTGGTGATTGAGCTGGGCCTGCTCGAACAGGTTGAGCACGCTGCCGGCGGCGCCCGTCTTGGGATCGGTGGCGCCAAACACCACGTGGCGGATCCGCGCATGCAGGATGGCGCCGCTGCACATCACGCACGGTTCCAGCGTCACGTACAACTCGCACTCCGGCATGCGGTAGTTGCCGATCACCTGCGCGGCGGCGCGCAGTGCCTCCATTTCCGCGTGGGCGGAGGGATCGACCGAGCGGATCGGCAGGTTATGGCCGCGGGCGATGATGGTGTCGTTCCACACCACCACCGCGCCCACCGGCACTTCGCCGGCGGCTTCGGCCAGGCGTGCCTCGTCGAGCGCGGCCTGCATGTAGCGGCGGTCGCGCTCCAGGGCGGGATCGGCACTGGCGTCGGCCGCCTGCGGCGGAAGGATCGGCGCGTTCATCTCGGCTGGCATGCGCTGGGTCGGCCGCCTCAGTCCTGCGCGGGCAGGGTGAAGGCGGCGCTGACCTCGGACCAGCAGTTCGGGGTCTCGAACAGCACCAGGCGCGTGAGCTGCAACTGGTGGCCAAAGCAATCCTTGAACACCGGCGCGAGCATGTCGAAGGCGATCTGGGCCAGGTTCTCCACGGTGGGAATCGCATCGAGCACGACCGTCTTGTGCCCGTCCATGGTCTGCAGGAAATTCAGCAGCGCCGTGTCGCCGCGATAGATCAGGAAGGCGTGGTCCCACTTGGAGACCAGGTGCTCCGTGGCCAGCGCCTTGATATCGCTGAAATCCAGGATCATGCCCTCGTCCGAGGCACCGGCGCGATGCAGCACCTCGCCCGACAGCGTCAGGTCAAGGCGATAGCGATGGCCATGGATGTTGCGGCACTGGCCGCCATGGTTGGGGATACGGTGGCCGGAGTCGAACTCCAGCCGGCGGGTAATGGAAACTTGCTTGTTCATGAGGGCCGATGGGTGCCGAGGGGATGCCGAAGCGTGCCGGTGCGATTTACCGGATGCCTAACAGCTTGTGGGTTTGCAGCGAGAGGCGCCAGAGCGGGCGGCGCTGGCAGAAGTCCACCGCGAGGGCGGTATTCTGCCGTGCCAGCGGGCCGTCCATGGCCTGCACCAGGAAATAGCGGAAATCAAGGCGCTCGTATGCGGCGAAATCCTGGCCATCCTGGGGAATCACCACCTTGAGCTCGTCGCCGCGCTTGACCACCAGTTCGGCGCCCATCTTGGGGCTCACGCAAACCCAGTCGACGCCGTCCGGCACCGGCAGCGTGCCATTGGTCTCGATGGCGATCTCGAAGCCGCGCGCATGCAGGGCGTCGATCAGGGGCGCGTCAAGCTGCAGCAGCGGCTCGCCGCCGGTGCAGACCACCAGCGGCCGTCCGGCGGCGCTGCTCTCCACGGACTGCGGCCACTGGGCCGCGACCATGTCGGCGAGCGCATCGGCGGTGCGGTACTTGCCGCCCTCGGTGCCGTCGGTGCCGACGAAGTCGGTATCGCAGAACTGGCAGACCGCGCTGGCACGGTCTTCCTCCCGGCCGCTCCAGAGATTGCATCCGGAGAAGCGGCAGAACACTGCGGCACGGCCCGCGTTGGCGCCTTCGCCCTGCAGTGTGTAGAAGATTTCCTTGACGGCGTAAGTCATGCTGGCTGGTAAAGCTTTAGGTAGCTGTAGGTAATTGTGGGTGATGCAGTCACGATGCGGCCCGACGGCGAGGCGCGTCGGCGAAACACGTCGGCGGAGCGCTCAGGCCGGGGGCCGGCAAACTGCGCATGGCGCAGGCAAGTCCCGGGTCGCGCATGGCGGAGGCCGGGAGGAGTGTTCCAGGGGAGCGACGCGCGGCGAATGGCGGGCAAGCTGCGGCTAACTCGCTATTTTCGCACAGGTACGGGATCGGCTCCAGCCGCCCCCTCTTCTACCTCCTTCCCCTGCTCCGGAGACAAGTCTGCTCCGGGCCACATACCCGCCTAGACTTTCGCCCAGCCGGCCGTACGCAACCGCTCGCCGACAAAGTCCAGGAAACTGGCAATGCGCGCCGAAAGCTGGGTGTTGAGGTAGTAGACCGCATTGATGGACTGCCGTTCGTCGATGGTGCTCCCCATCAGCACCTGGACCAGATCGCCGCGGCGCCGGTCGGCCTCGGTCATGAAATCGGACAAACAGACCAGCCCCTCGCCGGCCAGCGCCAGCTGGCGCAGGGTCTCGCCGCTGGACGCCGCCAGATGCGGCGCAATCTGCACCTCCTCGCCCATGGCGCCGCGCAGGGGCCAGCGGTTGAGCGAATCCGGCTGGTTGAAGCCCAGCAGGCTGTGGCCGGCAAGGTCCGCCACCGTTTCCGGGCGACCCCTTGCCTTCAGATAGGCTGGACTGGCCAGCACGCGCACCCGGCTGCTGGCCAGGGACCGGGCATGCAGCGTGGAATCGCGCAGCGGGCCAATACGGATCGCCACGTCGGTGCGGTGCTCCAGCAGGTCGATGATCTGGTCGTTGGTATTGAGTTCCAGCTCGATCCCGGGATAGGCGCGGCGGAATTCCCCGACCAGCGGCACGACCACATGCAGCATGAAGGGCGATGCCGCATTGACCCGCAGCCGCCCCACCGGCTGCTGGCGGCGCACGGCCATCTGCTCCTCCGCCAGTTCGACCGAGGCAAGGATGGCGCGGCCATGCGCCAGCAGCGCCTCGCCCTCCTCGCTCAAGGCCAGCCGCCGGGTGGTCCGGTGCAGCAACGTCGTGCCCACCTTCTCCTCCAGGCGGCTCAGCGCGCGGCTGATCCCCGACACGGTCTGCCCCAGTTGCTCGGCCGCGGCCGTAATGGAGCCGCTATCCACCACAGTGGCAAAGGCCTGCAGTTCTTCGAGAGTGATCTTCATTCTTGAATACTAATCAAATATCTTATCCAGATCACCCACTTATTCCGCAACAAAGACAGCGGCAAACTGCGCCCATCCCAATTCCCGGACGCTCCTGGAGCTAACCATGCCCATTGCCCTGTTCGCGCTGACCATCAGCGCGTTTGCCATCGGTACCACCGAATTCGTCATCGTCGGCCTGATTCCCACCATCGCCGCCGACCTCAGGATCACGCTGCCCTCGGCCGGGCTGCTGGTCAGCCTCTATGCGCTCGGCGTGGCCATTGGCGCCCCCGTGCTGACCGCCCTCACCGGCCGCCTGCCGCGCAAGGCGCTGCTGCTGTCGCTGATGGCGCTGTTCACGCTGGGCAACCTGCTGGCATGGAAGGCACCCGGCTACGAATCGCTAATCCTGGCGCGGATACTGACCGGCCTGGCCCACGGCGTCTTCTTCTCGATCGGTTCCACCATCGCTACCAGCCTGGTGCCGAAGGAAAAGGCCGCGAGCGCGATCGCCATCATGTTCACCGGGCTGACGGTTGCCCTCGTCACAGGCGTGCCGCTGGGCACCTTTATCGGCCAGCATTTCGGCTGGCGCGAGACCTTCCTCGCGGTGTCGGCGCTCGGCCTGGTGGCCTTTGTCGGCAGCCTGATGTTCGTGCCGGCCAATATCCGCCACAGCGCCCCGGCCTCCCTGCTGCAACAGGCCAAGGTGCTGGCGGAGCCCCGCCTGCTGCTGGTCTACGCCAAGACCGCGGTCGGCTATGGCGGTTCGTTCATCCCCTTCACCTTCCTCGCCCCCATCTTGCAGGATGTGTCGGGCTTCAGCGCCGGCGCGGTCGGGCTGGTCATGCTGGTCTACGGCGTGTCGGTCGCCGCGGGCAATATCTGGGGCGGACGCCTGGCAGACCGCCACGGTCCCATTCCCGCGCTCAAGATCGTGTTCCTGCTGCTGGCGCTCGTACTGTTCGCCCTGACTTTCACCGCAGCGCACCGCTGGCTGGTGGTAGCTACCGTGCTGGCATGGGGCGCAGTTGCCTTCGGCAATGTGCCGGGCCTGCAGGTCTATGTGGTCAAGCAGGCGGAGCGCTATGCGCCGGATGCGGTGGATGTGGCATCGGGCCTGAATATCGCCGCATTCAACCTGGGCATTGCCGGCGCGGCGTGGGCCGGCGGACTGATCGTGACCCACATGGGACTGATGCATACGCCGTGGATTGGCGCGCTGGTGGTGCTGGTGGCACTGGGCCTGACCGCCTGGAGCGGCCGCCTGGACCGGCTTGACCAGCAACCCGCCGCCGAACGCGAACTGGCGGCCAGCGGGGCCTGAGCCCGGCGCGCCACCCCTGCGGACGAGGCCGCCCATGGCATGATGCTAAGGTGGCCTCGCCGCCTTTCCCCTCGGCATGGCGCCAGGACGGGCGCCCTTCGGTCAGGACAGACCGAGATAATCGCGCTTGCCAATCGGCACGCCCTTATGGCGCAGGATGTCGTAAGCGGTGGTCACGTGGAAATAGAAGTTTGGCAGCACAAAGCCCAGCAAATAGGTTTTGCCGTCGAACGTCACCGGATTGGGCCGCAGCTTGAGTTCGATGGTGCGCGTCTCGCTGCCTTCAAGCTGGGCGGACTCGATGGTCTTCAGGAACGCCACCGTCCTGGCAATGCGCTCCTGCAGTTCCGGGAAAGTGGTCTCGGTGTCGGCGAAGGACGGCATTTCGATTCCCGCCAGCCGCGCCGCGCAACCCTTTGCGCTATCGCTGGCGCGCTGCACCTGCGCCGACAGCGGGTCCATATCCGCCACCAGCCGGGTCTGGATCAAATCGGCAGGATCCATGCCCTGCGCCTGCGCAAAGGCGGCGCCCTTGTCCAGGATGGCCGACAGGCTGCCGAATGCCCGCATAAAGGCGGGGATCGATACTTCATACATCGAAAGTGACATGGGGGAGTCCTTGGGTGGGATTGCCGAACGCGCCATCCTGCCGGTGCGCGAATTGCGCCCCTGCCCGGGTGAGCGACACGGCGAGGATAAACCCTCCGGCAGTTTTTCGCCGGCCGGCTGCTGGCGCGTGGCATGCTACTGCTGACCGAGGAACTCGGCGTTACGCGTCAGCCGTCTGCCATTCAAGCTCGTGAACAACCCAAAAAGCGTCCAGCGGCTGGCGAACGCCTTCCACCACTGGCGACGTTTTCGTGTTGATCCGGCGCGCCGCGGTGGCCCGGCTGCCGCCCGATGCACAACACTACGGCCATACCAGGCTCCAGTGAGACCGCAAACGATGAGAACCGATCCGAACCCATTCCCCTCCGGCGATCCTCCCGGCCCCGAAGCGCTGGCCTATAGGCGCGCTTCCCGCCTGGTCAGGATGCTACGCGGGTGGTACATCCACCTGATGGTGTACATGGCCGTCAATGCATTCTTGTGGCTGCGGTACTTCTTCCTGCCTGCGCCGAACTGGACTCGCCATCACCTGGACAGTTGGCCGTGGCCGATGGGGACGACGCTGGCCTGGGGCCTGGCGCTGGGCCTGCACGGCCTGGTGGTCTGGATCCGGATCAGCGGCCGCGGGCGTGACTGGGAGGAGCGCAAGATCCGCGAGTTCATGGGCCGGGACTGAAGCGGCGGCCATCCACCCTGCCCCGGCCTACATCTGCCTGAACCGGTGCATGTAGGCCCGGGACACCGGCAATTCCGCCTGGCTGCCATGGAGCCGGACAAACAAGCGGCCGGTGCCGTCCCGCCGCGTGCCCGCCACATGGTTCATGTTGACGATGGTCGACCGATGGATCTGCCAGAACCACTCGGGATCGAGGCTGCAGGCCAGCTCCGCCAGCGGGGTGCGGATCAGGTGCTCGCCGTCGCGCGTATTGACCACCGTGTACTTATCGTCGCTCTGGAAGTACAACACCTCCTGGACCGGTACGTGGCTGGTCGTATCCCCCCGGCTCGCACGCACCCAGCGCAGCGGCTCGCTCGCCTCGGCGCCGCCGAGCCGGCACGTCAGCTGGCTCAGCAGCCGGGCCAGCTCGGGCGCAGGCGCGGCCTCGTTGAAGGCCTTGCGCAAACGCTCGACGGAGCGGGCAAGGCGCTCGTCGGTCACCGGTTTGACCAGGTAGTCGACCGCCTCCCGCTCGAAGGCCTCCAGCGCATACTCATCGTAAGCCGTGACGAACACCACCCTGGTGTCGGTTTCCAGCCCCTGCGCCACCTCCAGCCCGGACAGGCCGGGCATCTTGATGTCCAGGAAAGCGACGCTGGGCGACAGCCGGGAAATGGCTTCCGCCGCCTGCAAGCCATTGGAGACTTCCGCCAGCACCTGCATTTCGGGCCACAGGCGGGCCAGCTTGGCACGCAGGTGCGCGCGCAGGTGCTCTTCGTCGTCGGCGATCACGGCGGTCGGGGTCATGACGAATCTCCGTTCAGGTCATGGGAGGCAGGGGCAGGTCGATCAGGACGGCCGTGCCCGGGGAGCGCTCTTCGATCCGCACGTGCGCATCGCCGTCGTACAGGACGGCCAGCCGCTCGCGCAGGTTGGACAACCCAACCCCCGAGCCATCGGACGGTTTGAAGCCCAAGCCGTTGTCTTCGACGCAAGCCTGCATGCGATCGTTGCGGCGCTGCAGCCGCACCACCAGCCGGCCGCCCTCGATCTTGGGCTCCAGGCCATGCTTGATGGCGTTCTCGACCACCGGCTGCAACAGCATCGGCGCCAGCGGCGCCTTGGCCAGTCGGGGGTCGATGTCGATGGTGTAGTTCAGGCGCTCACCCATGCGGATCTTGATCACCTCCAGGTAATCGTGGAGCAGCGCAGCCTCCTGGGCCACGGTTCCCTGCGTTGAACGGCTCGCCGTCAGCGATGCCCGCAGGTAGGCGATGAAATGCTCGAGCATCAGCGTGGCACGGGGCGGAGACGATTCGATCAGGCTCACCACGTTCGCCAGCGTATTGAAGAGGAAATGCGGCTCGATCTGGGCCTGCAGCAATCGCATCTGCGCCTCGACCAGCTGTTTCTCGGTCGACAGCACACGGACCCGGTCGCGCGCCAGCAGTTCGGCGATCTTGCGTTCCTCCCACTGGCGGCCCAGCAGGCCGACACGGGTCCAGACCAACAGGCCGTGCACGGCCACGCCAGTGCCCCAGCCAAACAAGGGACCCAAAACCCACAGCCGATGCGGAACCGTCATCAGATTGATGACAACCAGGATCGTATTGATCGCCACATAGAGGATGGCGTGGGCATAGAAACCACGCAACGACCGGACGCGCCGCTTGGCATCGTCATAGGCGCGCTGGTCGGCGACGGTACGCCACAACTGGGTTGAGGTCGGCTGCAAAGGTGTAGGAATCGGGCTCGCACAGAGTTTGAGCTTACCACCGCAGATATGCGTTCCGCGGCGCTTTGCGCCGGACCGACGGAAATGCGGCGCCAGTGACGGATGATCAGTGGGCTCCTGATTTATGATAGTCAGCTACCCTCTCTGGATGATGCGCATCGCCCCGACGACGATATGAACGTCCCATTTCCGATTCGCAAGGAGTGTCCGCCAGGCGCCTGCACGTGCGGCCGCGAAACCCTGCTGGGCGACCCGCAGGCAGACATCCGGATCCTGAGGCTGACCAGGGAAGAAGAAAAAAGGCTGATCACCCGCCTTGAAAGCCTGTCGAGCCTTGCCGACCTGAAGGACATGGAGCGGCGCATGTACGCGCAACTGGGCATCGTGCTGACGATCACGCCCAGCATCCACGAAGTGCGCACGGTGCGCGGCATCAGCATCCAGGTGGAGGAGCAAACCGGGTTGTGCCGCAAGACCAAGCAAGCCATTCCCGCGGCGATACGGCGTTGCCTTGAGACAAACCCGGATATAGCGTACGCGATCCTGAACGCGCACGACTTGCTGGACGGCGCCTAAGGCTTCTCCCCACCTTTCATTCCGCCACGATCTTCCGGTCACCGGCGATGTGCTTCCACTGCGCAAGATCCTGCCTCATGCGCGCGCCGAATTCGGACGGACTCATTGCCTTGGGCGCCGAGCCGTCCGGTTCAAGCACGACACGCACATCCTGCGACGCAGCAATCTCATTGATCTCGCGGTTCAGCCTCTGGACCAGCGGCGCGGGCGTGCCGGCAGGTGCGAGGACACCGACCCAGATCTCGATCCCATAGCCTGGCACCGATGTCGCCAGTGATGGCAATTCGGGAAACGCCGGGTTCGGCCGCTGCGAGGTCACTGCCAGCGCCCGCACCTTGCCGGACTTCAGCTGCGTCACGAGCGAGCTGTAATTGGACATCATGACGTCGATCTGCCCCGCGGCCAGGTCGATCATCGCGTTGGAAGCCCCTTTGTACGGGACGTGCATCATCTGGACTTTCGAGATGTCGCACAACAACTCCGTCGCCAGCTGCGCCAGCGAACCGATCCCCGCCGAGCCGTAGGTCAGCGCGCCTGGCTTGGCGCGCGCTGCCGCAATCAGCTCGGCCGGCGACGTGATCTGGGTCGAGGACGAGACCGCCAGCAACAACGGCCCCTCGGCGACCATGGACACCGGCGCGAACGCGGCAAGCGGATCGTAGGGCGAGCGAGGCTGGGTGGCGGCAGCGGTCAGGAAGGTCGATGACGTCAGTAGCAGCACGGACCCGTCCCGTGGCGCCTTGGCAACCGAATCGGCACCAACGACGCCTGCCGCACCAGGCTTGTTTTCCACGATGACCGTGGTCCCCAGGCGCTTTGCCAGCCCCGGCGCGATCGCACGCGCGATCACGTCGTTGCTCGCGCCCGCCGAAAACGGCACGACAATTCTCATCAAAGGCGGCACCTTGGCATCGGTCTGGGCCGCCACCATGGTTACCGCGGACATCGCGGCAAGCAACAGGGCAATGTGGGCTAACGTCTTTCGCATTCGGCGCTCCTATCTCAGTGGGTAGAGCAGCATGGATGTCAGGAACCGGGACCCGGGTGTCCACCCGGGTCCCGTGGAATCCGGCGATGTCCTGCCTAGGCAGGGATATCAAGGTCCAGCAGCGGCGCGTACTGCTGGGCGCCAAAGATGTCGCCATCGCCGGCGCTGCCGCTGGGCCGGGCGCGATAGATCGTGAACTTGATCGCGTACGCGGGATCGTATTCGACGAAATCCGAGATCCGTTCGACCGGAATCGCGTATAGCGCGGCCATGCTTTCCCGGCTCAGCACGCGCGAGCGCTTGACGTGTTCGTACTCGTGCGCCTCGCGAAAGATGATGTCGAAAGTGATCTTGTTGACCCCCGCGTTCTTGCTGCGGATGATCTTGGCGAGTTGATGCAGTTTTTGCGTTGTCTTCGTAGTCGTCGTTGTCATATGCGGCTCCAGGCTCAGACGCCAACTTCAATGAGGTGGGTGGGGAACAGCGCCATGGGGTCTTGCACCTCCACCGTGTGGTTCAGTGTCCAACGGTAGGCCGCGCTGGCGTGCAGGACTTCATCCAGCGGGAATGACACCGAACCGGCCGTGCCTTTGACGTCAGGCAGCCGCGCATAGAACATCTGGCGCAAGCCGATCATCGTCACCTCCTCGGCCATCTCGCGGGTCGGGGCGACCCCTTGCACCAGCACGCAGAGCTCGTGCCCCGGGCGGTCGCGCAGCGGCTCCAGCTCGCCCATCACGCCATCGCGGCCGTACACGTTGTAGTGCAGTTGATAGCCGCTGTCGCCAAAACGCACGCGCACCTGCTCGCGCGCCCACGCAATCACCCGGTCCACGTTGGCAATGGTGTAGGGATCGCGGATGCCGCACAGGCCGACGAAGCGCTCGCCCACCTTCCCCGCTCCTTCCAGCTTGACCCGGACCGTTTCCGCCTCGATAAAGCGCGAGCCCGTGATGCGCGTGGTGCGATTGCCCATCTGCTCGTAGCGACAATGCGTCATGTCCAGCTTGCCCCCGGCGACGAACTCCTCGTACGGATTGGAGCGCTCGTACATCGCATGGCCGGATACCGAGGCGACGGTGCAGCGCTGCTCGGGGTGCATCGCCGTGACCTGGACGTCGTCGTGCGAGATGACGCCCATCACGGTCTCCTTGCCGCCATAGGGCTCGGCACAGAACGACGCGCACTCGAGCACCTTGCCCAGGTAATAGGAATGATCGGCGGAAAAGCCGTGGTGTAGCGCCGGCGCGGCAAAGACCGCGGCATCCGAGCTGCGCCCGCCGATGATCACGTCGGCGCCCTGGCGCAGCAGCTCTACATAGGGATGAACACCGGCCATGGCGACAATACGGTCGGTCGCATCGAGCTCGCTTTCGGTCAGGTCTGCAAAGCCGTCGAGCCCGCTCACCGCCCTTCCGGCGCGCATTGACTCGCGAAGAAAGGCCTTGTCCACCTCGGAATAGAAGTAGCCGACCCGGAACTTCCTCAGGCCATGCTTGGCGGCCAGTTCGCCGATGATCCGCACGTACAGGTCCACGCGGCTGTTCGATCCCGTATCGCCGGCCGAGCCGATGATCATCGGCACGCCGAGACGGCGCGACGCCAGCAACATTTGCTCCAGATCGTGCCGTTGCCACGCTTCGGGACTCGTCGAAGTGTCCGACCCCAGCGGCACCGGGCCCACGTCATCGCTTCCCGAATCGGCCGCGATGTAGTCAGGGCCCGCCTCCACCCCCAACCCAAAGCTCTCGGTGCGCAACGGCGCGAAGCCGAGATGGCCATTAGGGCAAATGATCTTCAGGGACTGCATGCAGTGTTCTCCAGATGGTGTCTTCCCCAAGCCGGGCTTGACGATTCATCTAGAGCAGATTGCATGCCACAGGGCGAATCATGTAGATATCTTTATATTTCAGTAACTTAGCATTAGACATCCAGCCTTTCGCGTGATTTTCACGCGAAAGAAGGCGCGCAGTTGCGTGAAACTCACGCCCCCTCTTCGTCACTTCCGGCAGTCGGGGCCAGCAGGCCCAGCTTCATCATCTGGTGCCGCAAAGCGTGCCGGCTCAACCCCAGGTTCTCGGCCGCCGCACTGAGGCCCTGGTGGCACGACACCAACGTCTGCTCAATCAGCACGCGTTGGAAGCGTGCCGTGGCCTCGTAATAGTCCTGCCCCCGCTCGGACGCAGCATGCCCGTCCATTGCAGCCGGCTGCGCCACGGCATCGTCCATTGCTCCCGCGGGGCGCGCCACGTCCCGCAGGATGCGCGCCGGCAAGTGATACGGCCGGATGCAATCGCCTTCCTCCAGCACGCAGATGCGTTCCAGCAGGTTTTCAAGTTCACGCACGTTCCCCGGCCACTGGTACGCGCGGAAAATGCGCTCCACCTCCGGATCCAGCCGCCGGAAGTGGCTGCCGTACTGCGCGTTGTACTTCGCCAGCGCGTTGCTCGCGAGCCGGAAAATGTCGTCGCCACGCTCGCGCAGCGGCGGGATATTGATGGCGATCACCTGCAGCCGGTAATACAGATCCTCGCGAAACTTGCCGGCCTTGACCTCGCTCAACAGGATCTTGTTGGTCGCTGCGATAAAGCGGGCATCCACGCTGATGGGACGCACCGCGCCGACCCGCCGGAATCGCCGCGTGTCCAGCAGGGTCAGGATCTTGGACTGCATGACAGGATCCAGCTCGCGGACTTCGTCCAGGAAGACCGTGCCGCCATTCGCCGCCTCGATCAGTCCCTCCTTCCTGCTGACCGCGCCGGTAAACGAACCGCGCTCATGGCCAAACAACTCGGATTCGAGCAACTGGGCGGGAATCGCAGCGCAATTGATATCGATGAACTCGCGCCCAGCCCGATTGGACTGCGCGTGGAGCATGCGCGCCACCAGGCTCTTCCCCGTCCCGGTCTCGCCATAGATCAGCACGGTGCTAGCCTGGCTGCGCCCAACGCGGGCGACCAGTTCACGCAGAGCGACGATGGAGGGATGGTCCCCAACGAGCTGCGGGCGAGAAGGTTCGTTCATCATGGGATACGAGAGCCGGCGCCGGGGCGGAGGACGTCCCGGCGCCGGCAAGTTGAGGTCGGTCATCTGCGCGGAAGATTAACCTATTCCGGCGCGGTGACGGGGATCGAGCGGATGGGTGCATGCGCCACGGGGACAAACACCGCGGCGGCAAGCGCTGGTCCAGCCGGGAATGATGGCGTGGGCGTTGCCATGGGACCTGGACGTTGTCCGGGTTCACCACCTACCGGAGACGGCCGCGACACTCCATGCGGCCAGCCCTGGGGGTTCCGGTAGCCCCCGCACGGTGATCCGATTCCCCGCACCTCCATGGCGGGCGGCATCCTGCGGCAAAGCGCGCTGCCTCACGAACGGTTCGCCCGAATGCTCGCAAGACGGATCCCAATCGAGGCCGAGAGGCCGCCCGCACGCGTCCAGTTTCAAGCAGAAGGCGTCCATTGGCCCCGCGAGCCCAGTGCCGAGGGCCTTGAGCACCGCCTCCTTGCCCGTCCAAGCCCGCAGCACGCCTTGGGCCTGGCAGGCGGGCGGCAGTGCGGCCAGTGCCGTTGATTCGCGGCGCAGGGCGTGGCGCACCAATGCCGGGGGGGCGTCAAGTTGCCGAACGGCCTCGATGTCATTGCCCACGCGTACCGTGCTCGACCGGACGAGTGCCAAGGCCGACCACTCGGCGCTATGGCTCAGGCTGAAGTCAACGTCCGGCCAAGCCGGTAGCCAGGGCTTGCCGCCAGCCGCAATCTCGAAGTGCAGCGACTGCGGCGCCGCCCCAAGCCACAAGCCAAGCCGCCGCCGCAAGCCTGCGTGGCTGCGCAGAAAGCGCCGCCGCTCTCTCTCACGGGGAAACGCCACCCAGCGCATACGTTCGTCGCTGTCCAGCAAGAGCCAATCCTCGGCATCGCGCGCCGCGTCATCATGCAAGCCCGACCAGCAGGCGCATTCCACAAGGACCCCGAGCAGCCTCAGGCGGTAAACGAGCGGCACCGGGCTTATTGACACGTCGTCGGAATTCGCTGGGAAGTACGCCGAACTCCTTGCGAAAGGCGGCGCTGAAATGGTTGACGTTCGAATAGCCTGGACACTGTTGCCGAACAGCGTGTGAAAGCCTTGCTGCAGTTTGAGGTGCTCATGCCGGAGCTCCGGTTGACGGCGGGGCGCAGGCTATGCTGACGGCCAAGGCAGCGCTGGGGAGAACCAGGCTGCCGTGGTCCTCGCCCTCCAGCAGACGGAACTCGGCCCGCAATCCCTGCACGCCCTGCAGGCTCTGCGTGAGAGCGCGGGCAGAGCCGACCTGCTTGCGCGCCTGCTGGCGGCGCGCGCGTTCCGGATCCGCGTTCGGCACGCCTTCTTCAAGGCTGCCTGCCGTGATCAGCAAGCCGATGGGCGGCTGAAGCAGCGACGCCTGCCGCACGAACTGGTCCCGGAATCGCAGGATGGCGCGATCGCCCCACCAGATCGAGGGGCTGGCCGCGATGTAGTTCTGAAACATGCGGCTGCGGGTGAACAAGGCGTACAAGGTCAGCAATCCGCCATAGGAATGGCCGAACAGGATCTGCCGCTGTGGATCGATGGGTAGCTGCCGCGCCAGCCACGGCTGCACGTCATGCTCGAGAAAGGCCAGGAAGCGATCTGCACCGTTGCGGCTCGCTTCGGGTGTTGAGCCCGGTATCGCGGCCAAAGTGTAGTCGTCGGTGCGCCTCTGCATGTCGTAAGGGGCATCCGTGGCATATCCCAGCCCGACCACTACCGGCGTACTGGCCCGCGCTCCATCGGGGCGCGCCGCGCGGTTGCGCGCCAACTGCGCGATCAGGGGAAACAACGCGTTACCGTCCAGCGCGTACAAGACGGGATATCCCTGCTGCGGCGCGGGCTCGGGCGGCAATGCGACGAAAATGCGCCGGCGTTGCCCGGCGATCGTCACGTCGATCTGCCGGCTCGCAGGGACCTGAACGGGCGCCGAAGCGGCAAGGCTCGGCAAGCCGGATCTCATGGACGTGACGCAGCCGGAGAGCGCGCCCCCCAGGCTCGCCAACAACAGCGTGCGGCGTGTGATGGATGCGGATACCGGCATGTCAAGGCCCGAGGCTCGTCCAGCATTCGCCCTGCAGCGCGACCGGCTGGATGCGCGCGGTGTTGGCGGGAATGCGGGCGCTGCAGCCCGCCAGCTCGATAACGGTCTCCTGTGCCTGCGCTGCGCTCACCGTGCAACACAGCACCTGCGCGCAGAGCCGCAACAAAAATTTACTTGTCTTTCTCAGGTCGATCCGGCGATGATAATGATTCTCATTTAATTTTATCCTGAAAGGGATGTGCGTTGTAGCGCCGTTTGTTTGGCGAAGCAACGAAATGGTTTGCGCCGCCCCGCCGGATAAGCGGTCGGCACCGCCAAGCTCAGAGGGGCAGGCAGCATGGATGCGCTCGAAGACCGTCTTCTTGATCCCAGCAAGCCAGGATTGGCTGAACACATGGCCAAGATCCGTGAAGTGCGACCGGGCCTGCAAGTGCACGCCGATGACGCGACGGACGAATTCAATGGCACCGTCTTCGGACGCTGCGCCCCCGGCCTGCACCTGGTGCTGCTGCTCGAGGGAAAGCTGGACCTGTCGTATGGCAACCGGCGCGTGGTACTGACGACTGCCTGCCCACGCAGCGCACGCGAGCTTTCCCATGGGCGACCGGGCTGCGCTCAGTCATTCCTGATGAATGCCATCGAGCCCGAAGCCTTCAGCCGTCGAATCAGCAAAGGAAACTATGCGCGACGACTTAGCTTCGTCATCTCCGACCAATGGCTGCAGCACCTCCAGGAGGCCAGTTGCGCGGAGATGCCGGCGCGCTTGCGTTCTCTGCTGTCCTCTCACCTGCTAACGCAGCCCTGGCAGCCTACGCCACGCGCGATAGCCCTGGCCGAGCAGATCGTCCGACCGCCTGCCTATGAACCGATCTTGCAGGCCATTTACCTGGAAAGCCGCATGCTGGACCTGCTGGCGGAGGCATTGGCGCCACCCCGGGGCAGCCAGAGCATCATCCACAATTTCGCGCAGCCAAGTGCGACGGGCCTTAGCGCGAGAGGGTATTGCCGCATGGCGGAGCTGCGGGCATTCCTTAGCGGTGCGGCAGCCAACCAGCTTTCGCTCGAGGATATGGCGCGCCAAATGGGCATGAACGCCAACACCATGCAGCGGCAATTCCGGAGCGCCTACGGCACGACCATATTCGATTTTTTGCGCGAGAGCTCGCTTCAGCGAGCCCGGCTGGCGCTGGAGCACGATGCCCTCAGCATCAAGCAAGCGGCGGCACTAGCCGGCTATACCAGCCCTGCAAATTTCGCAACTGCCTACAAACGGCGTTTCGGGGTGACACCGAAGCTTGCCCGACGCAGCGGCCAGCGCTGAAGACAGTCGCGCAAACAAGTTCGTTTCTTGCGCAAACACTTCGCATGCTTTCAACCTAGATAATGAAACGCGAATGCCTCTCATTAACTAAGTTGAAATCATGTCACATTCCTTACCCTGTTTTGCCCTCAAGTCCGCAGTGGCTGCCGGTGTCCTGGGGGCATCCGGTGCCTTGGCGCAGATACAACCGGGGCAGCCACCAGATGGCGAGGCAACGCTGGGGACCGTGGTTGTGACTGCCAGTCAGCGCGAGCAGGCCATCAAGGAGGCCCCGGCCAGCATTTCCGTGATCACTCGCAAGGATATCGAGGCCAGACCATACAACTCGCTGGCCGACATCATGCGTTCCGTGGAAGGTGTCAGCGTGGTCGGCGCCGGCCCTAACGACCAAGACATCTCGATCCGCGGAATGCCGGGCGAATACACGCTGATGCTGGTGGACGGCAAACGTCAGAACACCAGGGAGACGATGAATCGAAGCACGGCTGGCGTTCAAGCCAATCTGCTACCTCCGTTGAGCGCGATCGAGCGCATCGAGGTGGTGCGGGGCCCGATGTCGTCGTTGTACGGCGCGGATGCGATGGGCGGCGTGATCAACGTCATCACGCGCAAGGTTCCCGAGAAATGGGGCGGCACGGTCACCGTCGGCGGCGTGCTGCAGCAGGAGAAAAACCAGGGCGACACCCAAAGCGTCGATTTCTGGGTCGGCGGCCCGATCAAGAAAGATGTGGTCGGCTTGCAGGTGTCGGGCAAGGCGTTGCATCGCGGCGAAGACAATATCTATTACCCGCTCAATGGCACCAGCGGCGCAAACGGTCAACGCGACCTCAGCTTTGACGTCAAGCTGGCGGTCAAGCCGGCGCGCAATCAGGATTTCAGCCTGAATGCGGGACGAGAGCAACTGACCTATCTCAGCACGCCCGGACAGAGTATCGCGGTCCCGACCCCACGCAATGTGCCAACGACCATCGTCGAGACTCGCCATGCGCGCGAGTACTGGGGCGTCACGCACAGTGGACGATGGGACTTCGGCAACTCCACCTTGTCCCTCTATGGAGAGCGTGGCACGCAGGACCAGTGGACGGCATCGGGCCGGACTCCGATCAAGCCGGCGATTACCGACACGGTGCTCGAAGGGAAACTGGAGGTGCCATGGGCGGGAGAGCGCAATATCCTGACCGCGGGTGGTCAGCATATCTGGGCCCAGCTGTCCGGCGTGGGAAGGCAGGATGCGGTGCCGAAGGGCCATGCCCCGAATTCGGACAGCATCAAGCGCGATGCCTGGGCCCTGTTCGGCGAGAACGACTATTTCGTCAACAGCAGATTCACGCTGACCACAGGCGTGCGGCTCGACCATGACGATCGGTATGGCAGCCATGTCAGCCCGCGCGTTTACGGCGTATACAAACTCAGCCCGACATGGACGATGCGCGGCGGCGTGTCCTCCGGCTTCAAACCCCCTACTCTGCGTCAGAGCACCGCTGGATATTGCATGACAACCGGCGGCGTGGCGGGCGCCGTCCCCGGTACCTTGTGCGGGAACGCGAACCTCAAGCCCGAAACCAGCCTCACGCAGGAACTGGGCGTGCGTTACGACCAGGGCAAGAGTCAACTCAGCCTCACCCTATTCAACAACCTGCTCAAAAACAAGGTATCCAGCTACGACACGGGGGTCGCCGACCCCAACTCCCCTGGCCGCAATATCTATGCGTACAACAACATCGACAAGGTCAAACTGTACGGCCTCGAACTTGGCGTCGGCACACATCTGGCCACGCAATGGAAGATCTCCGGGTCGTACACGATGACCCAATCGCGACGCGAGGGCAAATCGGAAAGAGCATTCAATGGCAGCTCGCTGAACGGTTACCCATTGGATAAGACACCAAAACACAAGCTCAATATGCAGGTGGATTGGACACCCCTGCCCCAGTTGAATCTCTACACCGACATCAACTACATCGGCAGCGAGCAATGGGCAGCATTCCGGAATGGCGCCCAGGGCGTACGCGAAAGACCCTCCACCACCACGTTCGATCTGGGCGGCATGTATCGCATATCCAAGAATCTCGCGATCAATTTTGCCGTGCTGAACCTGACCAACAAGATGGTGCCCGTGGACGACCGTAGTCGCGCCAACGGCTTGAGCGGCAACTGGATGGTGGACCAAGGCCGCCGCTTCGCGCTGAGCCTGACAGCTCAGATGTAAAGATCTTCAATCGCACTCACGACCCGACGTCCCATGTATTTATTAGTGATGCTATCCATTCGGATTGTTCACATGCCGATTGACTCGTTCGTTACTGCTCGGCCATGGCCAGTGCAATGAAAAGCAAGCAATGACGCATGACCGTTGCAGGTGAGAAGAAACGTGGGACCGGTATGCGAATCCTTCCACGTCAACCTAAGTTGGGGGCAAAAAGAATGAATGCTATTCCTCGTGCGGAATCTTCACTCACGGCACATCTCCTCCTGGACCTGTACCGAGCAGATTCACGGCTCTTTCTCTCCAGCCCCAGTCATACGTTGCTGGCGCAGGATGTCATCGACGAAGTGCCTCATTCCGACGATCCGCTAGGCCAGCGTGTACAGCTTGCGCTGAACCAAGCCAGCGCCAAGGGGCATCCGAACCCGGTGGCGGCCGGCGCGATCCCGTTCGACGTTGGCCAGCGCGCGGCGCTTGGTGTCGTCCGCGCGTTGCTGCGTGCCGGGCCCCTGACCGTTTCGCCACCGCCGCTGCCTGCCGCCGAACGCTACGCGACGCGTGCAGTTCCCTCTGGTGAAAATTATGCGGCCGGGGTAGCGCAGGCCATAGCGAACATTCACGCCGGCTATCTGGACAAGGTCGTGCTGGCGCGAGTGCTGGAATTGGCCGGCAGGCACCCGGTAGATGCGCGCGCGCTGCTCACCCGTCTCGCGGCGCGCAATCCCCGCGGCTACACCTTCTCGGTGGAGGTGGGCGAAGGACGCACGCTGCTCGGAGCCAGCCCCGAATTGCTGGTCAGCCGCTACCAGGGCGTAGTGCGGGCCAATCCGCTGGCTGGATCGGCCCCCCGCAGCAGCAACCCGCTTGAGGACCGTCGCCGCGCTGAAGCGCTGATGGAGTCCGCAAAAGATCTGGAAGAGCACCGCGTGGTTGTCGATGCCGTGAAAGAGAGCCTGGCTCCGCTGTGCAAGATGCTGAATGTGCCCAGACGGCCCGCGCTGATGCACACAGAGACGATGTGGCATCTGTCGACTGAAATCAGTGGCACGACGCGGGCCGATGCATTGACGCTGGCACTGGCCTTGCATCCCACACCCGCGGTGTGCGGCTATCCGCGCAGTGTCGCGAGGGAACTGATTCTGCAGACCGAACCGTTCGATCGCGGCTTTTACACCGGCATGCTGGGCTGGGTGGACGCGCGCGGCGACGGCGAGTGGATTGTCGCCATCCGCTGCGCGGAAATCGCCGCCAATACCTTGCGCCTGTTTGCCGGAGCGGGCGTGGTGAGGGATTCGCTGCCGGATGGGGAGCTGGCGGAAACGACGGCCAAGTTCCGCACGATGCTCGACGCAATGGGCGTGGCTCATGATGCCGCGAGCGGTGCGGCGCCGGAGGTGGCGGCATGATACAGGCCCATTGCACGCCCTGGCCGGATGCGGTCGCCAACGACTATCTCGGGAAGGGATATTGGCAGGGTCAGTCCTTTCCACAGTGGTTGGCTCGACTGGCCGAGCAATATGGCAGGCGTACCGCGTTGGTGCAGGGCGAAACGCGATGGACATACCGCGAGCTCGCGGATGAGGCACAGCGTCTGGCCAGCGGCTTCGTCGAACTGGGGATTCTCCCGCGCGATCGCGTTGTGCTGCAGTTGCCGAATTGCGCCGCATTCTTCATCGTTGTCTTCGCGCTGTTCAGAATCGGTGCGCTGCCGGTCTTCGCACTGCCGGCCCACCGCAAGCAGGAGATCGGCCATTTTTGCCGGCATGCCGAAGCGGTGGCCTATATCGCGGTGGACCGTCATGCCGGATTCGACTACCGCGAATTGGCGAAGAGCGTGCAAGCGGAAGCGCCGACGCTCAAGCATGTACTGATAGCCGGCGATGCGGGAGGTCACATCGCGCTGGACAGCTTGCCTGCAGGCGTGGCCGAATTGCCCGCGGCTCCCGCCGCCAGCGACGTCGCGCTTCTGCAGTTGTCCGGCGGCAGCACCGGCACGCCGAAGCTGATCCCCCGCACGCATGACGACTATCTCTACAGCATTCGCGAAAGCGCGCGCATCTGCGGCCTGACCGAGGACAGCGTCTACCTGTGCGTTTTGCCCGTCGCGCACAACTACGCAATGAGTTCGCCCGGCACGCTGGGCACGCTGCATGCGGGCGGGACCGTCGTGTTGAGCGACAGCGGCAACCCTGATGCGGCCTTTCCGTTGATTGCGCGGGAACGGGTGACCATCACCGCGCTGGTGCCGCCGCTCGTACAGGTCTGGCTTTCCGCCGCCCGGGAGCGGCGGGATGCGTTGGCCAGTTTGCAGGTGGTGCAGGTCGGGGGCGCCCGGTTCGGCGACAGGCTGGCGCAGCGGCTGGAGATCGGTTTGGGCGCGAAACTGCAGCAGGTGTTCGGGATGGCTGAGGGACTCGTCAACTATACGCGGCTCGACGACCCTGTCGACGTGGTGGTGCGCTCGCAAGGCCGCCCGCTCTCGCCGGACGATGAGATCCGCATCGTGGATGACGAGGATCAGCCCGTCGCGCCGGGCGAGGTGGGCCATCTGCTGACCCGCGGCCCCTACACCATTCGCGGCTATTACAAGGCCGATGCGCATAACGCGCGCGCTTTCACGCCGGATGGCTTCTACCGCACCGGCGACCGTGTGCGCATGACGGAAGCGGGCAATCTGGTGGTGGAAGGCCGTGCGAAGGATCAGATCAATCGCGGCGGCGAGAAGGTCTCGGCTGAAGAAGTGGAGCACTTGCTGATGGCGCATCCCGAGGTCGTCGATGCGGCGCTAGTGCCGATGCCCGACGCCTATCTGGGCGAGAAAATCTGCGCCTATGTGATCCGCGGCAATCCGGCGCTGCACGCGGTAGGCCTTTTGCGCTTTCTGCGCACGCAAGGCATTGCCGCCTACAAGATTCCTGACCGCGTCGAGTTCGTCGACGTTCTCCCGAAGACGGCCGTCGGCAAGACCAACAAGCTGGCATTGCGCAGGGACATCGCGAATCGGCTGGCAGCCGCCGAGGCGGCCGCCGGATAAATCACGGTGAATGAACAGCCCGCCCCGCGTCATCCATCACATCCACTGAATATTCGTATCGTTGATATGGCAATCCAAAAGATCACCTCTTACACCATGCCCGCGGACTTGCCTGCCAATCGGGTGGCATGGTGTTTCGATGTCAGTCGCGGGGCTTTGCTGGTGCACGACATGCAGGACTATTTCCTGGATTTCTATGACCGTCGGGCAGCTCCCATTCCTGATCTGCTGGCACATACGCGGCGCCTGATCGATATCGCGCACGCCACCGGCATGCCGGTGTATTACACCGCGCAACTACCTCGGCAGACAGCGACCGAACGAGGCCTGCTGACGGACATGTGGGGCCCCGGATTGACGGCGCAGCCAACGCGCGGCGCCATTTGCGCGAGCCTGTCCCCCTCGCCTGGCGATCATATTCTCGACAAATGGCGCTACAGCGCGTTTCAGCGCTCAGAACTCGAAACCATGCTGCGCCAGCAACAAAGGGACCAGCTTGCCATTTGCGGCATCTACGCGCACATCGGCTGCCTGATGACAGCGTGCGAGGCGTTCATGAGAGACATCCAGCCATTCTTCGTGGCCGATGCACTGGCCGATTTTTCCCGGGAGGCGCACAGCATGGCGCTCGATTACGTGGCGCAGCGCTGCGGCAAGGTCGTGTGCACGGAAGAACTGGCCGCCGGAATTGCCGCGCGCGGCTTCGTCAGGCCGCGGTCGCTCTCCGCGCTGACGGCGCAGGTCGCGCGCAGCCTGCAGATAGTGGAAACGGATTTGCAGTCGCACCACAACCTGATGGACTGGGGACTGGACTCGGTGCGCATCATGGCCTGGGTCGAGGAACTGCGCCAGGCCGGCGCGGACGTCAGCTTCGTGCAATTGGCGCAAGAGCCGACGCTCGCCGCATGGTGGCGATTGCTGCAGGGCGCCGCCAACACGCGCGCATGAATGGGGCGTTCCTGCGCATGCAACGCCCGATCTCACGAGCGAACGAGAATGCCATGCTTGTCAGTACCGCCGCAGTCGCCTTGGCGCAAGCAGACAGAATCCTGTTCAAGATGTGCAAGCACTATGCCCTCAAGGTGAGAGTCGTGTTTGACGCGGAGACTGCAGCCATCGATTTTCCATATGGCAGATGCCAGATCACGCGCACGGATGACGTACTGCGCATGCGTTGCGAAGCCGAGTCAGCGGAAAAGCTGGAGAAAATTCAGTACGTCATGGACGAACATCTGGCGCTCATGGCACGCAACAAGGAACTCGTGATCGACTGGCAGCGGGCTTGATCCCCTGCCCGCTCTCTTCTCCGTCTATGCATTCCTCCCGTGGGACGCCACCTCATGCCGCAAACAACTCAACGCATGCACACTACCTCCGCGCAATACGGCATCTGGGTAGCACAACAAGTCGATACCCACGATCCTGGGTATCTAACGGCGGAAACGATCGAACTCGGCGGCGCCCTGGACATGGCTGCGTTCATGGCCAGCGTGCAAGAGGTCCTTGACCACTGCGATGCGCTGCACATGCGTTTCGAGTGGGATGACGACATCCTGTGGCAACGCCGCCAGCCGGCCTGCACGCAAGTGCCGCTGGTGGATTTCGGCGCGCAGGCCGATCCGGTGCGGGCTGCACAGGACTGGATGCAGACCTCCCTGTCCATCTGTTGCGACGTGACGTCGGACGCCTTGTATCGCACGGCGCTGTTCAGGCTCTCGGCGCAATGTCATTGGTGGTATTTGCAGGTGCATCACATTGCGCTCGACGGTTTCGGCTACAGCCTGATCCAGCAGGCCGTGGCCGCCCGCTACAACGCCCGCGTGGCGCACGCGCCCCTGCCGCCGTTGCCCGATTGGAAGCTGGACAACGTCGTGGCCGCGGAAGCCCATTACAGGCAAACAGGCAAGTTCGACATCGACCGGGCATTTTGGCGTGAACACCTGCGTGAGGTGCCCTCTGCCGCACGATTGGCACCAGAGCAAGACTTCGGCAACACGGCGATCCGCCATACGTTGTTGCTGGATCCGGCGCACGTCAGGGTCTTGCGCGCCGCCGCCGAAGCCGCTCGGGCGGATTGGGCCGCATGGATACTCACGGCCATCGGCTTGTGGCTCGGCAAGCAGGCAGGCCAGCGGCAGCTGACGTTCGGTCTGCCGGTACTGAACCGGCTAGGCACGCCTGCGCTCAGTGTGCCATGCATGGCGATGAACATCGTGCCGCTGAGCGCGCATGTGCGCGCCGATGCGTCACTGCAGGCGTTGGTGGCCGAAACTGTCGGCAGGCTGCGCGCGATCAAGCCCCATCTGTACTATCGCTACGGCTGGATACGGGGCGACCTGGGACTGCTGGAGAGCAACAAGTTTCTGTTCAACCAGGCCGTCAACCTGATGCCATTCGATCGGCAGGTGGCTTTCGCTCATCTGTCCAGCGAAACGCGCCCCGCGAGCGGCGGGCCCGTCAAGGACTTGAACTTGACGCTGGCCGTACGCAACGGCGCATGGCACTTGACACTGGAAGCCAATCCCAACGCCTATGACGTGACGCGGCTGACGGCGCTGGCCGGCAGTCTGTCCAAGTGGCTCTTCGCGCTGGCCGGCCATGCGCCCGCTGCGCCCCTGGCGCCGTTGCTGGGCGATATGCCGTCGCTGTCGATCTGCCGGAGCAAGCCGCTGGACGAACCGGCACTCGACGTGATCGCGTTGCTGCGGCGGATGGCGGCGCGCTACCCCGACCACATCGCCATCGAGTCGAACGGCGCTCGCCTGGACTATCAAAGCCTCCTGAAACAGGTCGAGGCCTTGGCTGCCGCGTTGGCGCGGCGCGGCATGAACGAGCACAGCCGGATCGCGGTACTGGCATCGCGCTCGCCGGCTGCCATCGTCGCGACGCTGGCCGTCCTGTGGGTGGGGGCGGTATTCGTGCCGTTGGATCCCGAGGGGCCCGCGCGGCGCACCGCGAGCATCTTGACCGACGCGGCTCCCGACTTGGTGCTGACGCGCATGCCGTGGCGAGGGCTGGCCGGATCGCTGCCCGTGCTGGATCTGGATCAGCCCGGCGCCATGATCGAGGGCCCCGCGCGTTGCTGTTCGCCGCAGCCGCAACACCCGGCGTATCTGCTGTACACGTCGGGCTCCACCGGCGAGCCCAACGGCGTGCTGGTCGGGCGTGGGGCGCTCGCGCATTTTGTGGCCAGCACTCGTGCGGCGTACGGCATCGAGCCGGCGGACCGGGTGTTGCAGTTCGCTCCGCTGCATTTCGATACCAGTCTGGAAGAGATCTTCATCACGCTTTGCCACGGCGCTACGCTCGTCGTGCGCGACGATGCGATGCTCGATTCGGCGACGGTGTTCGCCACGTCGGTGAAGCGCCTCGGCATCACCGTGCTCGACCTGCCCACCGCTTACTGGCATGTGCTCGCACATGCCCTGGATCCGGACACCGCACGCAAGCTTGATCGCCTGCGCCTGACCATCATTGGCGGCGAAGCCGCCCTGCCCGAGCGGGTAGCACGCTGGCGAGAGCTGTTGCCCGGACAGGTGTTGCTGAACACCTACGGCCCGACCGAAAGCACCATCATCGCGACCACCGCGCGGCTGTGCGGTCCGAGAGCCGCATGGGAGGCCGGCGACGCCGTGCCTATCGGTTTGCCTCGTCCCGGCATCGAAGCGCGCATCGTGGACGATCGCCTGTATCCCGTCGCGGCAGGCGTCGCGGGCGAGCTAGTGTTGAGCGGCGACGCACTGGCGCTGCATTATCTGCACGACCCACAGCTCACGGCCGCGCGCTTTGTCCGCTTGCCCGATTCCGGCCAGCGCGCCTATCGCACCGGCGATCTGGCGCAACTGCAAGGCGGGCAGCTGCGCTTTCTCGGACGCCTCGATCATCAGATCAAGATCAGCGGGCTGCGCATCGATCCGCTGGAAATCGAAAACCTGCTGCTCGGCGCACCCGCTGTGCGCGAAGCGGCCGTGGTTCCGGTGCAGCGCGGGCCTGGCATCTGCGCGTTGGCCGCGTTCGTGGCGGGCACGGGGGACGTGCAGGCGCTGCGGGCGATGCTGGCTCAGTCATTGCCCGCGCCCGCTGTTCCGGATGCCTGGCATGTGCTCGAGCAATTGCCGCGCAGCCCCAACGGCAAGACGGATCGCAAGGCCCTGCTGGCACATGCCGCGAGCCGGATCGCGGCCGCGGATCTCAATGTGGACGGTGCAGGTGCGCTCGAGCGGCAGGTGATGCGGATCTGGCGCCAGGTGCTGGGCGACGTGCCGTTGACGACGACATCGAACTTCTTCGAGCTAGGCGGAAAATCCTTGCAGGCGATGCAGACGGCCAGTCAGCTCGCGCTGGAATTGGGCCGGGACGTGCCTGTGTCCATGCTCTTCCGCCACGGCACGGTGCAGGCGCTTGCCCATGCGCTGGCGGCGCCGCTGGCCTACCGGCCACAGGCCTTGCACGATGCCTTTGCGCCGTTGCTTCCCATCCAGACCGGCTCGTCCGGCGCCCCGGCGCTCTTCTGCCTGCACCCGGCCGACGGGCTCGCCTGGAGCTATCTGCGTTTGGCACGCCATCTGCCCGATATGACCGTGCACGGCCTGCAGATGTCGGTGGAGCAAACGCTGGCGGCGCAAGACTTCGACGCGTTAGTCGAGGGCTACGTGCAGCGCGTGCGTGCGTTGCAGTCTGACGGGCCGTACCACCTGCTGGGATGGTCTCTGGGCGGCGCGCTGGCCCATGCCGTCGCCGCAAGGCTAGCGCTGCAGGGCCACGCGATTGGCTTGCTGGCGCTAATGGACAGCTATCCCGTCTCGGCCTGGGTGGCGCACCCGCAGCCCATCCTGCGCGACGCGTTGCAGATACTGCTGACCGTCAACGGCGATTTCGATACGGCCGGACTGGCGGACGAAGCGCTGCGTCAGCGGCTGTTGCGCACGAATAGCCCGTTCGCCGCGCTGGGCCGGTCCGGGCTCGACGCGTTCGCGCGGCAAACGCTGCGCCAGATGCAGTTGTTCCGCGCGAGCCAGACGCCGTCGTATGACGGCGAACTGCTGCTCTTCCGGGCCTCGCGCAAGCCCGGCCACTTACCTGGCCTCGATAGCTGGAGGCCGCATCTGCGGCCAGGCCGCTTGCAATGCAGCATGCTCGACTGCTCGCACGACAGCATGTCCGACCCAGCGCCCATTGCTGTCATCGGCGCAACGCTGGCTGCGCGACTGGCATAGCCGGGCCGGCCGGCAACAGCCGCCGCATCCCCTTCTTTTACAGGAGTCTTATCGCATGGACAGCACCATTACCGATTTTCCGGAATCCATTGCCGTGGTGAGCGGCGCGGCCCAAGGCATAGGCGCGGCCGTGGTTCGCGCGCTCTGCGCGCGCGGCGTGGCCGTCGCCGCGCTCGACATCCAGGCGGAAGGGCTGGAACAACTGGCGACCGACGGTGCGGCAGCCGGGTACCGGATTCATCCTGTAACGGTAGATATCGCCGATGGCGCCGCAGTGCGCGCCGTAGTGGATCGCATCGACACGCAGATCGGCCCGATCGGCATGCTGGCCAACGTCGCGGGCATTTTGCGCGTCGCGAGCGTCGATGCCCTGCGCGACGAAGACTGGGACCGCAGCTTTGCCGTCAACATGCACGGCGTGTTCCACTTGTCGCGTGCAGTGGCGCAACGGATGATGCCGCGCCGAGGAGGCAGCATCGTCACGGTTGGCTCGAACGCGGCGTTCGTGCCACGCATGCAGATGGCGGCCTATGCGGCATCCAAGGCGGCTGCGCATCAATTCACCAAATGCCTCGGCCTGGAGCTCGCCGAGCACGGCATCCGCTGCAACATCGTCGCCCCCGGTTCGACCGACACCCGGATGCAGCGCCAACTATGGACGAATAGGAGAACCAAGAAAGGCGTCATTGCGGGTTCGTTGCCCGCATATCGCACGGGCATCCCGTTGGGCCGCATTGCAGATCCCGAAGACATCGCATCAGCCGTGCTGTTCCTGCTGTCGAACGCGTCTCGGCACGTCACGCTGCACAGCTTGTGCGTAGACGGCGGCGCCACGCTGGGCGTGTGAATCCAGCCGAATTTCGTCAGCGCCCCGGTCACTCAATCAAAAACGTACCGACTGCCTTCGCTTGCTATCGCCCACCCACCAGTACCTCTGCCTTCAGGACCGCCATGTCCACCAAGTCCATCCAGACAACGTCTGCAGTCACGCTACCCGTCGCCGAGCTGATGCCGCTATTGATCGCCAATCTCACGACCATGGGAGGCAGCTACGCCTTTATCGCCGTGGCGGGGCCGATGGCCCGCCTGATGCATCTGCAGGCCTGGCATGTCGGCGCCATCATCGGAATGGTCGGGCTGGTTTGGATCGTAACCGCCCGCGTCTGGGGGCGAGCCGTGGATGCCCGGGGCCGTGTGCCAGTGCTCCGCATGGCGATCGTCGGCTTCACCGTCTCCTACGTACTGTTGGCGTGCTACGTCTGGTGGGCGCTGCAAGGTGGTACGCATCACGTCCCTGCCATGGGCTTGAATATCGCAGCGCTACTGCTCACGCGCGCGGCGATGGGTGGCTTCTTTGCCGGCCTGCCCGTGGCGGCCACCGCCTGGATTGCCGACCACACCGAGGCCCAGTCACGGGCTGCCGCCCTGGCACGATTTGGCGCGGCTGGCGCCATTGGCATGGTATTCGCTCCGCCCGTGGCGGGTTGGCTTGGTCAATACGACCTATCCGTCGCGCTGCTCGTCTTTGCGCTGCTGCCGCTCGTCGGACTACCATGGCTGGGGCGTCTGCATGACACGCGCAAACCACAAGCTCCGCGCGCCCCGCAACGCCTGAAGATCACCGACATCCGCATCCGCCTGCCGTGGCTGAGTTCCTTTACGCTGTTCAGCGTCGTCATGATGGCCAACAGCTCGCTAGGCTTTTATGTCATCGACCGCTTGGACGTAGCGGCCCACCAAGCGGCCGCCGTTGTAGGCTATGCCCTGGGCAGCGCCGGGCTCGGCTTGATCCTGATGCAAACGATCGTTAGCAGGCTGCCGCATGTCGCGCCCCGGCAATGGCTGCGATGGGGTGCATTGGCAGGTGCCGCGGGCTTTGCATCCGTCTTGCTGGTCGGACCAACGCAGCCGATGGCCGTGTGCCTGAGCTATTCCGTGGCCGCCCTGGGCATGGGCGCGGCGTTCCCGGCAGTTGCCGCGCTTGCCAGCAATGCTGTCTCCGCTTCCGAGCAAGGCGCTAGCGCCGGCGCGATGTCCGCCGCGCAAGGGCTAAGCATGGTGGTGGCGCCGCTGCTCGGCACGGCGCTCTATGACCTGCTGCCGCCCGCAACCTTTGCATTGATCAGCATCCTGTTGCTGGTGCTGTTCGGCGCGACCTGGCGAGGCACAAGGGGACATGTCGCAGCATGACGGTGTGGCGTCCTGGTTCATTTCCCGGTAACTCGTGCCACCTTCACGGTACCGAAGAGCCACCAGCTGGAAGGCCGCCTGCGCAGCCTTGAGTTCCACCTGCGCGGGGATCAGTTGGCTGCTCCGGGTTGCACGGCCCGTGAGCTGCACGCGCCGTGCCTATGGCAGAGAGCACTGCTTTCGCGCCCCGACCGGGGCCGCCATATGCAACACCTCGCCGTCTCTTGGAATGCGCAACCGCGCTTCGACACCTGCCTGCCTTGCGGCGAGCGCTAGCGCGGACCGCGTCACCGGACAGTGGCTGAGCGCTTCCAGATGATTCGCAACCACCGTGCCAGGCGCCAGGCGGGTGAATTCGACGACCTCGTCGATGCCCATGATGATGTCGCTACCCATATCGAATCGCGCACCTCCGGCGGGTACGACGCAGACTTGCGGGCGATGGTGCGCAACGAACTCCCGGACCGTTGGCGTGAGTACCGTATCGCCGCTCAGGTAGAGGCTGGGCTCATCCGGCACCTCGATCAGATAGCCGACCCCATGCTCCATCAGCTTGCCGACCAAGCCACGGCCGTGCGTGCAGCGAACCGTGCGAATCCGACCGCCCATGAAGGGGTTGGGCTGCCCATGCGCTTCCGGCAACGGCTGGACATTCAATCCGCGTTCGGCCAGATGGCGCCCATCGTGCGGTGTGCAGATGATCGGAAGCTGCCGATCGCGCAGCCAACTTTTTGCCGCGCGGTCCAGATGATCGAAATGACCTTTCTGGCAATGCGTTATCAGGCAATGGGTGACCGACTCAAGCGCTGTCGCAGCCGATTCGGGTAAATCGACCAATGGGTTACGTTGCCTTGCGCCGAATACCCGCAAAGGCGGAAGCGCATTTTTAGGGCCAAACATCGGGTCGATCAGGATTCGATTCGGCCCGAACTCCACAATGATGGTCGCGTTGCGAAGGTGGTGAATTTTCATGACGAAGCCTCCGGGAAGAAACCTTATTGTCTCGACGCGGAAACCCGTTGAGAATGGCGAGATTGGACATAATTGATTCGGTTTCTGCCATGCCAAAACCACTACGCATTGGTTTGCTTCTATTTCCGGGCTGTATGCCGGCAGGGTTATTCGCGTTTTCCGATATGCTCCACGCTGCCAATCGCCGCGCGAACGGCATGCTGTTCGAAACGCATTACGTTGCGCTACGCGCCGGGACTGTCGAATGCGCCCACGGCTTGTCACTGCATGTTTCCAGGCCGCTGGATCTCGCCAGTCTTGACGCCCTCCTGGTGTCAGGCTTTTGGGCGGAGTCAGTGCGGCAGGTGGAAGACATGATTGTGGCCAACGCTGGCCTCGTATCACTGCTGGCGGCCCGTCGCAAGAACTTGCTGCTGTGGAGCTATTGCAGCGGCGTCTGTTTGCTGGCGGAAAGCGGGCAACTGAATGACCAGGCCGCGACCGTTACCTGGTGGTTGGCGGAGGCAATGGCGCAGCGCTACAGGAAGGTGAAATGGCAAAGCGAGCGGAATTGTGTCGTCACCGCGCGTACGGCCACCGCTTCTGGCGTGAATGGCTACCTACCTATTGCCGAGGCGCTGATAGAGCGGCATGTCAGTCCCGATGTATTGCGTGACCTGGTCAATCTGATGGTACTTCCCCGTGCCGTTCAGCCTCACCGAGCCTTCCAGGCCATGAGCCTGATCGAGCAATCCAGCCGCTTGCTGCGCCAATTGCACACGCTGGTTGAGCAATTGCCTGCCGAACAGATCACGGTGCAGCAATTGGCCGAGCAACTCTGCATGTCGGAACGCACGCTCGCGCGCAAGGTGAGAAGCGAGACCGGGGTCGCCATCGCGGCGTATGCCCGCTGTATCAAACTGAACCAGGTCAGTGACCGCCTTATCCATACGACATCGCCAGTCAGCGTCCTCAGCGCGGAGCTAGGATTCAGTAGCGATTCCAATATGCGCCGCATGTTCAAGGAGCTGACTTCGCTGACGCCCCTGGAATACAGGCAACGGTTTGCGAGATGACGAGGCATTCGGCATTGCTACGGTCGTGCGGGAAAAACTGCCGGACTCACGATATCGACATCACGGAAAGAATGTGGAACCTGCAAATCCGCATCCCCGCAACGATGGCTTCGGCCTCGCCATTGAGCACGACATGGAGAAACTTGTCATCCTATGGGTCGCGGCATGCAGTCACCCACGGCGTCGCCGTTCAATTCATCGTGCCAGCCTATCCAGCCGCACCGGCATAGCCGGTGCGTGGATGGTCTGCGGCTACTTCACTGGCGTCAGGATCGGCGCCCCCTTGTTCTTGATCAGGAAGACGACGAACTTTGCTGGCTGCGTAGTGCTGGCATTGCGTCCGACAGTGTGAATATCGTTGGGACGTTCGTGGAAGGTTTCGCCCGCCTTGAGCGTCACCTCCTTTCCGCCCCTGACGCCCATGACGATGCTGCCCTCGAGCACATAGACGAACGCGTGCGCGTCATGGCGATGCACGGGATCGACGGCACCCGGCGGATACTCCACCACGATCATCGTGGCCTCCTTCCCCGGATATTCGGGCAACGCCTCCGTGAGCAAGGGCGTGACACTTGCCTCCGGCGCGGCGGCGGCCGGCTGTGCAACCATGAGGCCCGACACCATCAGGGTTGCCGCAATGGATGCGACCGTCTTCATGGCATCACTCCAGATTGGCTTTGTCGAGCCCGAACGCCTTGTCCGATGAGCCGGGCACCATGCGGAACGCCACGTTCAGGCGGTTCCAGGTATTGATCGCCCCCACGAGGAACGTGAGATCCGACAGTTCCTTCTCGCTGTACTGGGTGCGCACGCGTTCATAGATTTCGTCTGACACGCCCTGGGCGGGAATGTTGGTCAGTTCCTCGGTCCAGGCCAGCGCGGCGCGTTCGCGCGGCGAGAACAGCGTCGACTCGCGCCAGATCGCCACGTGATGCAGGCGCAATTCGCGTTCGCCATGGATCTTCGCCATCTTGATATGCATGTCGACACAGAACGCGCAGCCGTTGAGCTGCGATGCGCGAATCTCGACGAGCTCGCGAATGGGTTGTTCGATCGTGGTGTTCTGGAACAGCGCGCTGAGCTCCATGAGCTTCTTGGACAGTTCCGGCGATTGCTGGAAGTAATTCGTGCGTTGGGACATGTTGACTCCTGGTGATTTGATCAAGTTCTTACTCACGAACCTGCGCTGCCTACTTGGACATGTGCCCTTCGGACTATTTTTGTTGCGATTGACGCATCCATTCCTCGAAGCCGATGCGCCCGAGGCGTGCCTCGCCCAACGGCACGAGCGAGTATTCCTCGACCAGGCCGCCGAAGTAGCGTGCCTCGGGGTCGCGCACGACTTCACGCGGGTCACCAACCGCCTTCAAATAGCGGGCGATGATTTCGTTGAACGGTGCGCGTTCCGGGCCCGCGATCTCGACGATGCCGTTTCGCGGAGGCGCGAGCGCGACGTCGGCAACGATGGCTGCAACGTCATCCGCCGCAATGGGCTGGAACAGGCCGGGAGAAACGCTGACAATGTTTCCTTTCGTACTGGAATCGGCGATGCCACCACTGAATTCCATGAACTGGGTCGAGCGGATGATGGTGTACGGGATGCCGGACGCCTCGACCAGTTTCTCTTGTGCGACCTTGGCGCGGAAATAGCCATTGTCGGGGGTCCGGTCGGTACCGACGATGGAAAGCGCGACATGGTGCTGGACGCCCGCTGCGGCCTCCGCCGCGTGAAGGTTGCGGCCGGAAGTCTCGAAGAACTCCAGCACTGCTTTATCTTCAAACGAAGGGGAATTGGCGAGGTCGATCACGACCTGAGCGCCGGCCAGGGCCTCCTTGAGCCCCGCGCCAGTGATGCTGTTGACACCGCTCTTCGGCGAGGCGGCGACGACCTCGTGGCCGCCCAGGCGCAGAATGGGAACGGTCTTCGAGCCGATCAGGCCGGTCCCGCCAATGATGACAATCTTCATGATGCTTCTCCGTACTAAGGAAGGTGGAGTGATCCACGAAACTATGTTAGGTAACGCCTGGCCCCCACGCCAGATCGCCTCGAAGCGCGCGGCATTTCCTGTCCGGCATCAATCCTGATGCGGGTTACCTGCTGCTTTTCGTTTGTCGAAAATATGAGCTTGCGATACCCTGCGTTACATCAGCGCGCCGCTGCGTAGCGATTGCGCGGCCTGCGCTTCGATCACAATTTGAGGCACTTCCGCAAAAGCCAGGCCCGTCGCATGCGTGAACCTGACATCCTTGAGTCCGATGATGCCAAGCACCGCAGAGAGATACGGACGAAAGAAATCGGGCTGGACGGGTGGATCCCGGAACATGGCGCCGCCGGATGTCACCGCCACGAACGTTGGGCGATCGCGCAGCAATCCGATTTTCCCTTCAGGCGTGGCGGTAAAGGTCACATCGCGTCGAACCACGAGATCGATCCAGTTCTTAAGCACAGCCGGCACCGTGAAGTTGTGCACCGGAGTGGAGATCCAGAGCAGATCGGCCTGTTCGATCTCCCTGATCAGCGCATCCGACACGGCAAGCGCCGCGCCATAGCGTTCCTTTGCCTCGGCGGCGGGCAGCAGCAGCGACTCCGCGTACTCCGCGGTGATGGCTGGCAGCGGCTCGGCGCCAAGGTTGCGTCGCGTCACATGAATCTCCCGCCCGAATTGCGCGGACAGCGCGGGCAGCAATTGCCCGGTCAGGTGCCGGCTGGTGGAATAGTCACGGCGCGGGCTGCAATCAAGCAGCAGCAGGTTGAGGGACTTCATTGCAGCACCATGCAGAAGTGCAGGCCCTCGGCGAGCAGCCCCGAACGGAAATAGAAGCGCTGGGCCTTCGCGTTGGCAAGTCCGGTATCCAGGACAAGTCGCTGGCAGCCTTCTGTGCGTCCAAGCTCGCGCAGCGCTTGCAGCAGACACTCGCCGTGGCCCTGCCCCCGGCCTCCCGCATCGGTGATCAGATCGTCTACGTACAGGAAGCGCCCGTGGATCAGGTTGTCAAGACGACG
The DNA here is from genome assembly GCF_056398185.1 of Cupriavidus sp. 05L310. Lineage (NCBI taxonomy): Bacteria > Pseudomonadati > Pseudomonadota > Betaproteobacteria > Burkholderiales > Burkholderiaceae > Cupriavidus > Cupriavidus sp. 05L310. The sequence continues at coordinate 1,562 of NZ_JBFTOX010000066.1, read as the reverse complement.
ATATCCGGCCAGCGCAACAGGTTTGCCAGCGTCCCAGAGCGCGAGCAGCCGGTAGCCTTGCCCGCTTTGCAGCGTGACGTTGGCCAGAAAGTCTTCCGGCATTTGCAGCTTGGGGCGCAGTTGCCGCATGACAGGGAAACACGCGAGGATGTCAGCCTCCGTCTCCGCATGTCCGAGAGTCAGGTTGTTTGTCATGGTGCCGATGCGTGCTGGTTTGTGTAGGCTTCAATGTAGTTGAGCGATGACACAGTCAACAGGCACATGTTTGTCGTTTTCAACTAGGCCATCGGCTTGAGGTTGTATGACCTATGGGTGGTTTGTCATTCGATCGACCAGGCGGCGAATGAGGGGTGTGGCCGACACGACAACCGGCAGCATGGTCAGCCAGGAGACGCTCCAGGACCTTAGCCAGTGCTGAAGAAACAGGCCTTCGTCTGCAAATGGAATGCTTGCGATGGCAGCAGCGATGGAACAGGTCAAGCCGGCCTGGATTACGCCGTAGGCGAAATAGCTGTAGCGCGAAGGAATCTTAGGCATGTGAGTCGCCCCTATGCATTCTTTGAACCGGACACTCATGCACCCCGCCATTGCCGCGCCAAGGGCTGTCGCCCCTGGCGCATGACAGGCGCTATGCGGCTGCGCCAACCTTCCCTGCCAGCCGCTGCACGGTTTCGTTGGTATCCCACAGCGCGTTTGCGATGAAACGGAAGTTGACCAGCGCCGCGTGATACCCGTCGCCTTCCGGTAGCTTCGGCCCTGCTACGGCGTCGCGCACGACAGCAACCTCGAAACCTTGCTCCAGCAGATCCCGCAGATGGGATTCGACGCACAGATTGGCGGCCATGCCCGCAAGGATCACCTGGTCGACGCGCTGCTTGCGCAACTGCAGGACAAGGTCGTTGGCCTGCGGGCCGTACAGCTTGTGCGTGGAGCAGATGATGGTCTTGCCATCCTCGATATACGGCTTGAGCTCCGGCATGAAGTCCGCGCCCGAGTCACGGAAACCGTCCAGGTTCAGCGCGCCAGGACGGTCGAACATGCCGATGGCATGCTGGAACATTTCGGCGGGACCCTGCACTTTCCATGTGTGATCATGGGGAAAGTAATAGTGGGGAGAGATGGCGACCGTGATGCCAGCCTGCTTTGCGGCCTCGAACAGACGGACCAGGTTGGGCACGAGGTTCTGCTCCGTCACGCTTTCTCCTACGACGCCCCAGCTACGACCTTCGGGGCTCATGAAGTCGATCTGCGGGTCAATCACGACGAGCGCGGTGCGTGGCAGGTCTAGCGTGATGCTGGCCTTCGGCAGAGCCGGATCAACGGGATCTGCATAGGTGGCGTGGTGGTTGCACATGGGAAGTACCTCTTATGGTGAGCCCAGTCCGCCGGCGCCATTGTGGGGTCCGGCAGATTCGGCGTCGTTTCAACTACGGATGAATGCCAACAGGTCGGCGTTGAACCTGTCCTTGTGCGTGTCGGTGAGCCCATGCGGCGCACCGGGGTAGACGATCAGCTTCGCGTTCCTGACGAGCTTTGCCGATGCGCGTCCGGCGGCGTCGATC
>NZ_JBFTOX010000065.1:0-57348 GCF_056398185.1 Cupriavidus sp. 05L310 | reverse complement strand
CACTGGGTGGTTTCCTGGGCCGCAAGAGTGATGGCGAGCCCGGCGCCAAAACGATCTGGATCGGCATGCAGCGAACCATGGATGCTGCGTTCATGATCCTGGCGCTACGGGCTGAGGACTCATGACTTCTGTATAAGGAGATGCGTTATATGGTGCCTACGCAATTTTCAAATTGTTCGGATTATATGTGGTCGCTGGATACTAACCATAATATTTGAGTTTTGTGCCCAAGCCTCTATTTCGTCGGTGCAATTTCACCAGGGCAGGAGGATCAACCAAGTGAGTTGTGTGGTCAAATCTATGTTTCAGGTTGTATTTACAAAAATGTCAGATTGATTGTCAAATTAAGATCTTCTGGAGGTTATGCATGGCCGGAATTTGGTTTAATCCTGAAACGCTAGCTGATTCACTCAATGAAACAGTTGGCTACAAAGCAGGACTTGCGCTTTCCGCGGAGGAAATTTGTGACCACCTCGCGGGAACAGGATATCCAGACGTCATTAAAAGATCTGAAATTCGTACGGTTCGACTTCGGTCAGAAGAGTACGAAGAACTTTTCTACAAATTGCTCCATCGAGTCGGATACACAACCGAAGAACATGGCGGCGCAGTCGCTAGTATGGCGTCTCTTTATCACAAGTATAAAAAGGCCGACCTCGCCACATACGAAGGAGTCATGAGGCTGTATCATTCCCACGCTCGAATCATGATGGAAGAGGCCATGCGGCAAGGAGTAAAGTCGATGGATCCTACGGATTTCATGCGCAATGTATTTGCAAAGTATGGAGAGCGAGGTCTTAGAATTTCCATGGAGGTGATCGAAACTTTTAATCGAGTCGTTAGTTTGAGCCCGCACAGTATTGTGCGTTACACGGAGTGGAGAAATATCGAAAAATTAAGCTCCTTGTTTGCAGGAGGCAAGACAAAACCGGCGTATGGAGAATTCATTGATCAACGTTTCATTGACTATCTTAGTCAAAATCCAGAGTCTATTGGAAAGATGCATTGGCGCAAGTTCGAGGAACTAACCGCCGAGTATTTTTTTAGAGTCGGATACAAAGTGGAGCTAGGGCCGGGTGGGAATGATGACGGAGTCGATATTCGCATCTGGCTGCCGGATGAAAGCGAAAACGCTCCGCACGGGATCATTCAGTGTAAGAGACAAAAAGACAAAGTGGAGAAGGTTGTTGTCAAAGGTCTTATGACAGACGTCCAGTTTGCCGACGCACATTTTGGCTTGATTGTGACAAGCTCAGAATTAAGTGTGGGTGCTCGAAATACAATCGTCTCCCGTGGATATCCAATTGAGGAAGTCAACAAAGAGGGTGTTGCTAAATGGCTGATGACACTGAGGACGCCAGGCACTGGAATCGTACGAAATTAGCAGTGCCGGCAAGGCGAGATGGGGAGATGGGGAGATGGAGGAGGTTGCGAAAGTGCGATCTCCAGGCGCCTGGTTTTTTGTCTCAATTTCGGGGCAGAACAGGCGAGCCGCTTCGCCATCGCGCGTCGCTCACATGTTAATTACTTAACATAATAAATGTTATGTTACGTTTGCGGCACATTTGCCGGGCGTGTCCCGGTTCGTCCAAGAACTTCACCATGGGTAATGCGTTGACGGCCATTGACCCGGAGGCTTCCTAAATCGAATGTCCTGCTGTAGGAAACCGGAATTCGCTGGACTGGCCGTGTGCCACAGGGGTTCAATGCGCCCGCGTAGGACCGTTGACGGCCAATTTCGGACATCGGCCAACGCTTGCGTCCAGACATCCCAATGTCCGGTCTACTCCTCGTATCGGACGTTCGGGCGTACGCTAGCGGCGTGCTTGCGGGTCGCTCAGCGTTCCAGTCCCGCAAACGAAGGCTGGCGTTTTCCGAGGAAGGCCGCCACACCCTCACGGAAGTCGCTCCCCTGCAATAAAGCCGCGATCTCGCGCTCGGCCAGCGCCACGCTTTCACCCAGAGTCTGGCCGAGCGCGAGGTAAGACTGCCGCTTGGTCGCCGCCATTGCACTGGGGGAGCACAGGGTAGCCAATGCGGCGGCACGTTCGAGGACCTCTGGCAGAAAGCCATCGGTTTCGAGCACGGCTGAAACGAGGCCGGCCTGTTCCGCCTCCTGTGCGCTCATTGACCTGCCGCTGATCAGCCATTCGAGCGCACGAGACAGACCAATCAGCCTGGGCAGGATCCAAGCAATGCCGTGTTCGGCGGGCAGCCCGCGCCGCACGAAGGCTGGTACCAGGCGCGCTTCGCGGCTAGCGTAGCGGATATCGCAATAGAGGGAGAGCACCAGCCCCACACCGGCTGCCGCGCCGTTCAGAGCGCAGATGATCGGCTTGCCGATCGACAGCAGATAGCTGTAGCGCTGGCCAAAGTCCTCCCTGGCGGCGACATCGTTGGGCGCGTGAGCCGCCGTACTACTGACGTGTCGCGGGCCGGACTCTGCCAGCCGCGCGCGCGCCGCCGACAGGTCGGCGCCGGCGCAGAAGGCCTTTCCGGCCCCGGTCAATACGATCACCCGGACCTCGCGATCGTCCTGGCAGCGCTCTAGCGCAGTGCGCAGTCCGGCTTCCATCTCAGGGTTCCAGGCGTTGAGCTGGTCCGGCCTGTTTAGGGTGATGACGGCAATCCGGTCCGCCACTTCGCAGAGGATGATCTCGTTGATGCTGGGGCTGGCCGCGCTCATGATTTGCTCCCCACGCGTTCAGTCATCAAGCGCAGCGCCTGGCGGTGCGCCTCGGTGGTGTGCGCCAGCGCCTGCATGCTGGCGGAGAGGTTGAGCACGGAGTCGAGCGTGTTGAGCAGGGACGCGTCCACCAGGCGCTTCGTCATCCTGACCGCGTGCCCCGGGTTCGCGGCGATCGCGCGCGCAAGCGTCAGCGCAGCGTCCGTCAATGTCTCAGGCTCGGCCAGGCGCGACACGAGACCCCACTCCAGCGCCTGCTGTGCATCGATGGCGTTGCCGGTGAGCGCCATTTCATAGGCGCGCGCCAGAGGCAGGGTGCGTGCCAGTAGCCAGGCGCCGCCGTCACCCGCCACCAGGCCAAGCTTGACGAAGCTCTCTGCAAAGGTAGCGCGGGTCGAGGCAATGCGGATGTCGCACATGCAGGCCAGGTCCAGTCCAGCACCAATGGCGGGGCCGTTGACCGCGGCGATCACCGGTATGTCGAGTTGCTGGAAGGCTCGCGGGATGCGCTGGATGCCATTGCGGTAGCGCTCTTCGTTGGCGATCGGCTCGCCCGCGGCGAACTGGCCCAGCGACTGCAGGCTGCCGCCGGCGCAGAATGCGGGCCCGGCCCCGGTCAGGACGGCCGCGCGCAGGGCCGGGTCGGCGGAGATCTCCGCAAGCGCCGTGACGATGGCCTGGATGCAGGATTCGTCTGCAATGGCATTGCGGGTATGCGGGTGGTTCAGCGTGATGACGGCGATGCCGTCATCGCGGAAAATCTGGACGAAATCTGACATGGCTGGCGTTTTCTCTTGGCTGGGGACTGGTTCTTGCTTCAGAACGCGCCTTGCTGGCGCAGGGTGTCGATTGCCGCGGGCGACAGTCCGAGAAGCTCGCTCAGTACAGCCTCGTTGTGCTCGCCGAGGTCCGGGTTGGGCCTCAGTGCCAACGGTGGGGACTGGTGAAAGCGCAAGGGGCTGTTGGGCAGGACCACCTCGCCCAATTTGGGATGCGTCACATAGTTCAGCATGCCGCGCTCGTGCATATGACGGTCGTGCACAACCTCATCGAGCGTGCGTACCGGCGCGCAGGGAAAGTGATGGGCCTGGCCGGCCGCCATGATCTCGGCGCGCGTCAGGTTGCAGGCCCAGGAGGCAACCAGTTCGTCCACCTCGCTCATCACCGCACAACGCGAGGCGTGCGTCGCGTAGCGTTCCTGCCTGCCCAGCTCAGAGCGCCCCATCGCCTGGCACAGCCCCGGCCAGTGGCCTTCGGTGACGCAGATAATGGCAATGTAGCCATCCTTCGCCGAGTAGGTGTTGTAGGGCGACATTGCGAGCGCCCCGTGCCGGTTTCCGGTGCGCGGATTGCGTTCCGGGTCCTCGTAGTACATCGTCAGGTTTGAGGCGAGAGCAGGATACATCGTGTCCTGCATGGCGATCTCGACAATCCTTCCGCGGCCGCTGCGTTCGCGCTCGAACAAGGCCGAGACGATGGCCCCATAGAGGTGGATACCGCCCAGGAAATCGCTGATGGCCGGCCCTGCCTTGAGGGGGGGGCTGTCGGGATAGCCGGTCACGTGCATGGCCCCGCTCATGGCCTGAATGGTCAGGTCCATGGCAAGATGATCGCGATTCGGCCCACTGGTCCCGTAGCCCGAGGCAGACGCGTAGATCAAGCGAGGCTGGATCTCCAGCAGCGCCTCGGCCCCGAGGCCGAGGCGCTCCATCACGCCCGGCATGAAGTTCTCGAGCACCACGTCTGCCTTGGCCACCAGGTCACGAAAGACGCTGCGGCCTTGCTCGGTCTTGAAGTTGAGCGTGATGCCGCGCTTGTTGGAATTAAGCATGGCCAGGGGCAACAGCGACTCGCGGCGCGCGCGCACCGGCTCGCCATGTGGTGGTTCGATCTTGATCACGTCGGCGCCGGCCATCGCCAGAAGGAAGCCGCAGTAGGGACCCTGATAGATCTGGCCCAGGTCGAGTACGGTAAGGCCGGCAAGGGGAAGCTGGCGAGCCAGAAATTGGTCGGTGACGCTCTTGGTCAGGTTCGTCGTCATGATATGGCTCTCATTGTTTCTGCATCCCGGCCTGCCGGGCTGCCTGCTCCCAGCGGCTGATTTCCTCAAGCTGGAAGCGCCTCAGTTCGTTGGCATCGCCAACAAACGGCTCGCCGTAGGATTGCCGCACCTTCATCGCTGTTTCGGGCAAGCGGTAGATCGCCTGCAACTGCTTGTCTAGCAGGTCGACGACGGACGCCGGCGTACGAGCCGGAACGAATGCGCCGGTCCAGTTGACCATGTAGTAGTCCCGGAAGCCCGACTCCTGCAGCGTCGGCACCTTGGGGAAAGCGTCGAAGCGCCGGTCGCCGGTCACAGCCAGCATCCGAACCTTGCCGGACTGGAGAAAGGGAACGACGGCGCCGAGGTCGACAAAGGCAAAGTCGAGCTGGCCGCCGGCCAGGTCCGACAAAGCCGGCGCCACGCCCTTGTAAGGCACCGGCGTAGCGCGGCCACCCGCAAGTTGAAGGAAGAGTTCGGTGGCGACCTGGTAGGAGGCCGCACCGGCGCCATAGTTGAGCGTGCCCGGCTGGGCCCGGCTGCGTGCTGCCAGATCGCCAATCGTTTTCACACCCGAAGAGCCTGGCACCACCACCGCCATCACGCCACGCGTCAACCGGGCCACCGGTGCGAAGTCCTTCACGGGGTTGTATGGCAAGCGCTTGAAGATGGCAACATTGGTCGCCATCGGTGAATTGCTGGCCAGAAAGATCGTGTGGCCGTCGGCGTCGGCGCTGGCCACGGCCGTGGCTGCGATGAAGCTGTTGGCACCGGGCCGGTTCTCCACGACCACCGGCTTGCCCAGCCGCTCGCCGAGCTTCTGCGCGACATAGCGCGCAGTGGTATCAGCACCACTGCCGGGCGGGAACGATACTACCAGTCGGATTGGCTTATCAGGGTAGGCGCCCGCGCTGAAGGGCAGTGCCAGCAAGAGCAATGTGACCGCTCCGGCAAGGCGCAGTGAGGTGCGTCTGTTCATCTTGTCTCCACGCTAACTTATCGAGGGCGAGCTCTGTCTGGCTCGCATGGCTGCAGAATAGGCAGCCACAGACACGGCACCAATTGGGGCGGGTATATATCAGCCATACCACTACTGGTATGACTTGTAACCTTTATTGCGCGGGGAGTGCGTGGCTGATCTCGGTGCGCAGCCAAGCGCAGGCCGCGTCGCGGTGGGTGAGGTTGTGCCAAAACATCGAGACATCCGTGGCAGGCGCCTCGAAGGCAAGCTCGGCCACCACAACGTTGCCTGGCAAGGCCAGTCGCCTGGCTGTCCTTGCCGGGATGGCGCAAATCATGTCGGTCTCGCTGACGATCTGCGGCGCCGCCATGAAGCTGGAAATGGTGTACACCACCCGGCGCGAGCCACCTTGCTTGCGGATGGTCCGGTCGATCAGTTCACCCAGCAGGGTAAGGCCGGTTGGCGAGACGTCCAGGTGGGGCAGGTTGCAGAAGTCCTTCAGGCTGATCCGTACATTCCCTCCGGTATTGCGCGGCTTGCGCATCACACAGACGAACGCCTCGGAATATAGGAGCCGAGTGCGGATCCCGGGTGCGGAGGGACAGGCCGAGCCAATGCAGAGATCGAGTTCGCCGCTTGCCAACGCATCGACGGCGCCGCTCCGATGCAATGGACTGAACTGCGCCGTGATGGAGGGGGCGGCGGACCGCAGTGCGCTCAGCAAGGAGGGGGCCAGCGAGAGCTGAATATGCTCATTGCAGGCCAGCGAGAAGTGTCGCACGTGGGTGGCGGCATCGAAGGGCGCATTGGCGCCTGCCAACTGAGCCGTGGTTTCCAGCAGTTTTTCCACGATCGGCAGCAATTCCTTGCCGTGCGAGGTCAGCAGCATATGGTTGCCTTCACGCACCAGCAGGGCATCCTGAAAGACGTTGCGCAGGCGATCGAGGGTTCGACTCATAGCCGGCTGCGACACCTCCATCTGGGCCGCCGCCTGCGATACGCTGCGCCCTCGCAACAGGGCGGCAAGCGCGTACAAGGTATGGAAGTCAACATTGCCCAGGCGGTCCAGACCGGATGTCGGGTTAGCTTTTTTGCCTGCTTTAATTTCGGGCTCCACGCCATCATTGAGATGGCCACATGATAGTAGCTATAGGAAAGGAGCTACGCGGATTTTGGTGAAGGAACGAAAAATCCCCGGCGTCGCGACTGCCTGCAGCTATCGAACATTTTGCAGTCCGACGTACGTTCGCTTCGGCCGATGACCTGCTGATCGCGGTAAGCGAGGCGATGGCGGTTGTACTTTGAGAACGGCCGTTGCCGTCGCGGCGATCCGAATGACGGCAAGGGGTCGGATCCCGCCTGTCGCCCTTTGCTTTTGGCCGGCGCTTGCCGGTCAGGAGCGGTCTGCTGCGACTGGCTGCTTTGGGTATTGTTGATGGGGAACAATCTGGCAAGCCGCCCTCGTCGAGCCCCCCCAGCATCGCGTAGCGGTGGATCATGAGGCAGGCGACGTAGGCGACCGTCGACGGCCAGACCTGCTGACGGCGCTGGCCGGACAGCAACGCGCCATCTTCGCCCGCCTCCTGCTGTGGCTCGCCGTCGGCCCGGCCGTCGGTGCGACAATGCGTTCTCTTGAGGAGATGACCACCATGAGCATGAAGATCCAGTGGCCCATGCCGGCGCATTGGGAAGACTTCGAGGACATGTGCTATCGACTCGCCCAAGCGGAGCGCACCTTGGTGTCGGGTCGCAAGTACGGGCGGCGCGGCCAGGAACAGCACGGCGTCGACATCGTGGGGAAAGCGGACCACCCCGACTGGCACAACGTGGGCATCCAGTGCAAGTTGAAGACCGAGCATCTTGGCGGCGAATTGAGGGCCGCCGAGCTGAACGAAGTCTACGAGAAATCGAAGTCGCTCCAGCCGCGGTTGGACAAGCTCTACGTGGCCACGACGATCTCACGGGACACCGAGATCTCGGCGCTCGTTGACCGGATCAACGAGTCGTGGCAGCGGCGGCACTTCGTGGAGGTCTGGTGCTGGGAGGACATCTGCGACATGCTCGACGCGCATCCGACCGTCGCCACGCGCTACTACCCCGGCATCGTGGACACGGATGAGCTCCAACGCACGCCGAGGGATCCGTTTGAGCTGTTCCTCGGTGCGGGATCCGAGGAAATGACATCGAGGCGCCTGCGCAAGCTGTTCGACCATGATGCGTTTCGCGCGCAGTTCCAGGCCGCCACCCGCGAGGTCGCCAACGTCTTGAGCGAATACGTCCTGAACTGCCTGCATGTGCGCAAGGGCAAGGCGCGGCGGGTCGCCATCATGCTGGACGGGACCGAACTGGTGGTCGAGGACGACGGCCAGGCCTTCGATCCTCTCGACCACTCGTTCGAGACCATCCCGGACCAGGTCGGCCTCCGGACGATTCGGGGACTGGTGGACAACCAACCCCGTCTCCAGGCGACCTACATCCCGAGGAGCTCCGATGACGCGCAGGCGTTCAACCGCTTCGTGATCCGGGTCTTGGACATGGAAGGCATCGCCTCGAGCAATTGCAGCGTCCACGTTGACGCAGCCGAACTATTCACACGCCAGGACGGGCACGCCTATTTCGAGCAGATGAATATCCCGCAGGACTGCGACCCGTTCACGATCAACGTCGGAACCACCGACCACGCCTCGTCATCCGGCACGCACGAAGTACTCAGGCGCCTGAAGGAATACCTTGGCGACAGAAAGCTGGTCGTGGTCGTCGCGCCGCATCGGCCGGATCTCTACGCCGCGCTGGAACCCTCCGTTGCGCGCTGGCCGAACGTGTCGCTGCTGATGCGCTGAGATTACCGCACGCGCCGACGTACCCGCACGACGTGCTGAAACCGCAACCGTCCTTTTGGATCATCGTCGCGTTGCCGCACTCGGGGCGGGGGCTCGGCCCGCGGGCGGTTTGAGCAGGCCCATCGTGCGCAGCGGGAAAAGGCACCGCACGGCCCGTTCCCGAGATTGGTGAGGGAGATCTATGAGCATTGAGATCGTACTTTCCCTCGAATCCAATCGGGTAGCTGCCGACTCATTTCGCATACCTCTGGCTGCTGCTCAGCTTCAACGATCAGTGACTGCTTTCCGACACGCCCGCCGGGATGATCGACCGGTTGAATCCTCAGTCGTTAGCTGCCAATAGCATGAAATGATCCGCGCGCGGGAATTGGAACTGCAATATTTGCCCATCCTGGGGAGGGGTTGACATCTTCCGGTGGTTGAATAAATTTGCTTCCAGGGAGGAAGACATATGATTCAATTCAAAAACCAACGCCGGGGATTTTCATTCGCCAGACACATCTGGCTCATAGGGCTCGCCATGGCGCTGGCTGCGTGTTCCAGTGTTTATGACACGGAAGTATCCACTGCAATTGCGCAATCGGGAGTCACAGCAGCTTTGGCAACAGCAGTGCCCGCACCACCGCCGCCTGCCCGGGCAGATGGCCCCGTCGTTTATAACGCCAGCCTGTCTCCGGCGTTGCCAAAAAGCAGCGCATTCCCGAAGCGCCAGGTCTTGAAATCGGGACAGGCCACCACCTTGCGGTTCCATCTCGGTCCGCAGGATCCATTGTCGATCCTTGAGGCACAAATTGTCGCCACCGAGATTCGCACAAGCAAGGCCGATGTCCCGCTGAGCGTGGTGCTCGCCTGTTCGTTCTGCGAGCCGCGTGCGAACTCCCTAAGGCACATCGTTTACAAGCCCGACGCGCGCCGATCGAACGACGCCAGTTTTGCGTTCACCCCTCAGGCATCTGCGGATGGCCGCGCCTACACGGCGACGTTGCAGATCCTGATCATCAATGACACGACCGGAACCGAGCACGACCGGCTGAGCATCGATGTTGCTGTCGATGCGGCAAACGCCACGCCGGCAACGGCGGCCGTCGGCTCCGAGGTGTCGACGCGGACGGTGAAGGCGGTCGAGCCGTCCGCGGCGTCCTCCGCATGGCAGCCTGACCTCATTCTCTACGCGAACGAGGAACTCGGACGCTATGTCAGCATCGAGATCGAGCCGGTCAGCGCGGAGATGAAGGCATTGATCGGCAGTCTCATGCTCGACGCCAGTGGGGCGCGAAGAAAGTTTCGCTCAGGCGTGGACGACGCAACTATGGTGGACGCCATGACGAAGACCTCGTACGGCGTGATGTCGGCCGTCAGCCTGCAAGGGGAGTTTCTCGATCGGCTCAGTGCCACGGGCGTGAATGCGGCGGTGTCCGACGCATCGCAGACCACCCTCAAGCTGAACGATTCCGAAGCGAAGGTCGTTGCGGAGACGATCGCGGCAAGCGGACGACAACTGTACCGGAATCTCTTTACGAAATCGCAAGAATCCGATTTACGGACGGCGATTCGCCAGATCGAATCCGCGGCCGATCAACCTAGGGCCAGGCCCTTGCGCCTGAAAGTGATCACCGATCGGATCTCGTTGCCGTGGCAGTATCTTCATCCGGTTGGCCCGTCGGTCGATCCGAACAAGTTCTGGGGCATGCGCTTCAGCTTGAGCGTGCTGCGCACCAGCACCGGTGGCGCGGGACGAGGCGTACAAGTTGGCCAACCAATCGTCCCCACGGTGGTGTTTGCGCGCTACGGCAAAAGCGCGGACGACAGCGTGCACCGGGCCATTGAGCAGATAGCGCAACTGAAGCAGATCACGTTCAAGGAACCGCTCGTGGTGGACTCCGGCCCGAAACTGCTGAACGATGCGCTGACACGGGATCGCCGGCAAGTCTCCGCCATCTTGACATTCCTGCATGCCTCGTCCGGCGCGCAAACTCCGGCCGACTTCACGAGTGGCCCGCAACTGGAATTCAACACCGGCGACCTCGTGACCAGCGAAACCCTCGAGAACCTGCTGAACATCATGTCCGCCGAGGATCTCGAATCGCGCGTTCCCTACCTGACCAGCATGCCGCTCGTCATTCTCAACGCCTGCGAAACCGGCCCGTCGACCCATCTTCCCCACGTCAAGCTGCAGGACGCCTTGTTCCAGCTCGGCGCCGAGGGCGTGGTCGTCACGGAAGTCTCTGTCTGGATTCCGCTCGGCCACGAGGTAGCTACCCGCCTGATCGACAAGCTCGGCAAGGGCGAAGCGGTGAGCGACGCGTTGACGGTGGTCCGTCGTGAACTCTATGCCGAAAAGAAGAATCCGTTGGGACTGCTTTACGCCTACTACGGCGACCCGGCCGCAACCCTTCGCTATTGAATCCCACCTCTTCCGACATTAGTGTAACTATGACGACGCCCTTTAGCCGACGGAACTTCCTCGTGGCGCTTGCCGCCAGTCTCGCACCCGTGCCGAGCATTGGTCGCACAGCACCGCTATGCCAGACCGACCCAGCCATTTCGGATGTAAATGCACCGTTGACTATCGACGTGCACACCCACATCTTCAACGGGCGGGATCTTCAGATTCGCCAATTCTTCGCCAAGACGACGGTCCAACAGGGCTCCGAGCTGTACCCGTTTGCCAACGCTATGGGTGCCGTTCTGCAGACGCTGGGCTGGCATCTGGCCCCCAATGCGGAAAGCGAGCGGAGGGCCATCGCGCAATACGCCGCCGAGATGCGGAACTGCGGGGGTGCGGAGACATTGAGAACGCTGGCCGCGCCTGCCTTTGAGGAAGGCTACGCAGTGGGGCGGCGCGAGCTGCAAGCTGCGGCGCAGACGCTCAATCAGACGCCTCAGGGCGCCGCCGTGCTGGGGCCGAAGACAAAGGGTGGCTCTCGCCTGGAAGACGCGATCCGGTCGCTCCCGCCCACCTACAAGGGCTTCGAGGCGAAGCGGACACAACCTGGCGTCCTGGGTTCCAATCCCACGCTTCTCGGGTATCTGCGGTTCATCCTGCACAACTTCAACCATCGCCATGTCAATGCGATCGACTACCTGACGACCTATTCACGAAATTCGAGCCGCAAGGTGGACCTGGTGGTCGCCAGCATGGTGGACTACGACTGGTGGCTGGCGCAGGGTAAGCAAACTCCGACCACGCTCGCGGAGCAGGTCGACCTGATGGGGGAGATTTCCGTGCTGCTGGGCGGTCGCGTGCATGGCTTCGCACCATTCTGCCCGTTCCGGGAGGCGATGACCAAGGGGGCGGATGGCATCGGAGATTCGATGCGCCTTGTCAAGCGGGCCGTGGAGACCCAGGGCTTCCTTGGCGTCAAGTTGTATCCGCCGATGGGATTTGCGCCGTGGGGCAACACGGGCCAAACGATTTGGGTGGGCAAGCCCGGACTACCGGCGGCCGCATCGGATCCCGCATTCGGCGAGCATCTGGACGCGGCCATGGAGACGCTGTTCAAGTATTGCACCGATAACGGCGTGCCAATCATGGCGCATTCCAATCACTCGAACGGGCCCGACAAGGCATTCCTGGACCTTGCCGGCAGTGAGTACTGGTCAAAGGCCTTGGGCAAGTTCCCCGGCCTGCGGGCCAGCTTTGGCCACTTCGGCGACACCAATCTGGAGGATCATCAGGGCGACAAATCGCGCAAGTTCCTCGATCTGATGAGCAGCGCGGCGGGGTCGGCTGGTGCAAACATATTTGCCGACAGCGGCTATTTCGCTGGCGTTCTTTCCAACCAGTCGAAGATGACTCAAGTGTTGCAGACGCTGTACGCCGCCTCGGACAACCATGTGCTGCGGGAGCGCCTGATGTACGGCACCGACTGGACCATGATCCTGCCGCAGAAGAATGTGGACGATTACCTGTCGGACTTCATCGACGTGATGGGCAAGGTCGAAGCCGCCCAGCACGGCGTCACCGTGCGGCAGACCACCCTGTCGAACGCGTTCTTCGGCCACAACGCGGCCGAGTTCCTAGGCTTGAAGTCCGGCATGGTGAACCGGAGGCGGCTCGAGACGTTCTATGCGGCTAACAAGGTGCCGGAGCCAGACTGGATGCGCAAGGTGGGCTGACGCCGGCCGCTCCATGATGACCGCATGAGGGCATGAGAGCACGACCTTGCTCCGTCCGCTTTCGTGCCGGATGGCGGCCATATAACGCGCCGGTTCGGCGATGCCGAGCTGCTCGCGCGCGGCTTGGACCGGCTCGTTCAGCAATGTCTCGCAGTCCTCGTCGAGCAGCCCGCGTGTGAGTGTCGTATGCAACGGATCATTTTGTCGCGGAGACCGGCCGGCATAGTGCCGGTCCACGCGCGAGAAGGAAGAATGGGACTGACCGTCAGACAATGCTATGGCCGCACTCGGCCATAAGGCGACGCTCCCGTAAAGAACGACGGGGATGCTCAATCTTCGGCTGTGGACCAGACAGCGGACGCTCGGGTTCGCACGGCACCGCGCACTGCCTTCGCGCCTTCCGCCTGCAGTTCTGGCGGGGAACGCCCTTCTTCACCTCCGCTATTTCTTCGAGAATCGAACCCACGATTTCCGACGGGCGCCCGGCTGCCGATGAAGATGCCCACCGGCCATTGTCCCGGGCCGTTCCTCGGAGCAGCTATCATCATTTTTTTAGTCGCACTCGCTTGTGACTGGCCTGAGTGTGTGCGGCGTCGTTTCCATTCTGTCCGGCACGCTTCGTGCCATGAAGCGCCGTTCGCCTGCACGGTCATCGGGCAATTGGAAATCTGATCTGCAAGCGAGCGCCGCTTCAATAGACATATCAGAAACTGGCTTTATCCCGACCATGGGCGTCCGACGCGCCAAGGCACTCCTCCCGTGGTTATCGCGAGCCAGCTCGGAAGGCGAATGGCGGCTGTACCCCGGGGAAGCAGCCCTTGCGCAACCGCTCCGCTAGGACCGAAAGTCAGACAGCGGCACACGGGCGGACATGGCGGCTAAGACATCCGCCGCGCCCCCACTGTTGGGGAGAGTCGACATCTCCGCCCCATAACCCAATCTGGGGATGCGGTGTTTCCCGCCTTCCATCAGAATCACACAACACTTTTTCCTGACCCATTGCAACGATCTGACGCTATGCTCACCCGTTCGCTCTGTAAGTACATCCTTGTCGCGGCGGGGCTCATGCCCGTCTTTGTGAGCGCCCAGGAGGCGCCTCGCGTCAAAATTTCCACAAGCTCTGGCGATATCGTCGTCGAGCTCTATCCGGAGAAGGCGCCGAAGTCCGTCGATAACTTCCTTCAGTATGTCCGCGTCGGCCAGTACACCGGCACAATCTTCCACCGGGTCATACCGGGATTCATGGTTCAAGGCGGTGGCTTTGACAGCAACTTGACCGAAAAGTCGACCCGGGCGCCCATCCCCCTCGAGGCGAACAATGGGCTCCTGAACGAACGGGGAACGCTGGCCGTGGCCCGAACTGCGAACCCGAACTCCGCGACCGCCCAGTTTTTCATTAACCTCAGAGACAATCCTTCGCTGAATGCGCCCAAGCCAGACGGGTATGGCTACGCGGTCTTCGGACGCGTGGTGAGTGGGATGGATGTCGTGGATTCCATCGCGACGGTGGCGACGACAACGGTCCGCGGGTATGCGAACGTTCCAATCAGCCCTATCACCATCACGTCGGCTTCTGTTGATACGACGCCTATCCGGACCGTGGTTGTATCGAATTCCGCTTCCCTAGGCGTCTCCACCACGTCCCAGAAAGCGGACTCAAAGAAGAAGAGCGGCGCGCTCGCAGATAGCGGTGCCGTGGCCTCTAACGCGTCCCACAGTGCTACACGCGCGACAACAACCCTTGCTGCCGCCGATTCGAAAGAGCGATCACCGGCCTCCACGAACTGCCCGGTCGAAGCGACATTTTTGGGCGCCTTTCAAAAGGTTACCACGCTAAAGTTTGCGGCCCTGCGCGAGAAGATGCTCACGAAAGCAGAGTTGGAGGAGTACTTCCAAGATCTTGTAACGCTCCAGCGGGAAGCAAGCACAAACGTTCAAAACAATGGAATGCGCATCTACCTCTCCTACGGCATCACTGACACGCCGCGGCAACGCGCATTACTCGGGTGCGCGGAGAACTCAACTGGCGATTGCGCTGATCTGACCATCAACAGGGAGCCGCCGAACTTCCGTGACACCATCACACCACGGCTGGCGGTGTACCAGTGCCATCATGATGCGGGATGGCCCTCGGCAAGCGATTCGACACCGCCGCGCGGCAGGACGCCGACGCTAATTGCTGCGACACCTTCCGGTGGCCGGCAGCAGGCGCCGATACAAGAGAAGTCGAGCGCCAGACAATTGGGCGCGACGACTGGCGAGGGAGGCGGTCCTACGCTGAATGGCGTCCCGTCGCCACGACCGAGCGCAACGAAACAAGAAGATGATCACGCTCCGTACATCTCGCGCAAATGCGTTCGTATCGTCCAAGGCGGAAAAGGTGTGGCGGACGCGTACAAGCGGATTCAGAACGATTGCGGGACGCCAGTGACCGTCGCTTTCTGCCTTGAGGCGCCAGGACCGATTAACGAATGTCTGAATCCCCTTAAGTATGGCCTCAGCGACGTCATTCCGGCGCGAAAGTCCCAACTGACGGCGGACGCGATTCAAGGACCGTGGACCGCGTGGTCCTTTGTCTGTGACATGAGCAATCCGAAGAAACAGACATGCCTACCACCAAAAGATATTGCGGGAGGCGGGGCGTTTAGGGACTGACTGAGGGTGGACTACGCCAACCTCGCAACCACTATTAAATTTTCTTGTGGGACACACTGATGGCTGCTGACTCTTCTAACTGGACGTTAGCAAATTAGGACACCAATGGCAGAGAAGAGGCGGGAGGGCCTGTCGCATCTCTCTTCTCAAGGTTTGTGGACACAGGTAGTTACCATCTACCCTTTGGTGCCCTGAGACGCCACCATCCTGAGCGGGACGCAGCCGTTTCCGGCCAGCGTCACCGCCCGACGGCCACCCGCAGAAGCTTCAGACCCCGCACAAACCGACCAGCGTCCCGTCATCCTCAAGACGCTACCGAAGGCACGGGGCGAAAACCCTGTTGCACGCCGCGTTGCAACCACCGTAGCCATCGGATCTCTATCCTCTGCATTCCGGACTCTCCAGCGCCAACTAACACTGCAAGATGGAGCTTACCAAACGTCGTTGGACCGCTGGCACGCCCCTCGTGGCATTCGCCCCGGCCCGGTTTGGAAGCAGCAGCCGCCTCGAAGAGGCGGTAGGTGGTAGCGAAGATCGACTTTCAGTATATAACATCTGGAATGAACCAAATCGACCGCCTCTGGCTAACTAATCCGACCCTCGCCTATGCCGACTGGCAAGCGCGCGAGGCCGCCGGCGCGGACCGGCGCCCGTTCTCCGCACGCTCCATTGTTCAGCACCAGGCGATGTTCGAACACTTCCGACGGCACCTGTTCGCGCTCGACGAGACCCTGGCCACCTTCGGCTCCGACCACATCGCCGCCTTCTGGCAACTGCCGGAGGCTAGCAGCTACAGTACAGCCACCCGCATGCGATACCTGAAACTGCTCGACCGGCTGTGCCGCCACCTGATGGCCATCGGCGTGCGACAAGGCAATCCTGCCGAGAAATTGGTGCGCGACGGTCAGTGGCCAAAGGACGACCCTGCTCCGATCTTCCTCCGGGAGGACGCCGATGCCCGGCTGCAGGCTTACGTTCAGCCGCATGTTGGCGACGATCTCGCAATGCTGCGCAGCCGAGCAATCGTCGCGTTTTTCCTGGGAACCGGTGTCACGGTCGCGGAGAGCCGAGTTGCCCAGGTGGTCGACCTGCAGCCCGCGGCCGCGCCGCCCTATCTTCATGTTCCTGCGCATGGCGCGCGTGAAACCCGCACCGTGCATCTGGACACGTTCGCCGTACCCATCCTTTCGGCCTGGCTCGAACGCCGTGCCGCCCTGCCGATCGCTGGGGATCTGCTCTTCTCGCTCAAGGCCAGCGGCACGCCAATCACGGAAATTAGCCTCGGCAGGATCGTGCGCGCTACACTGGAGACCATCGCTTTCGAGGCGGACGACATGAGCCCTCGGATCCTGCGCAATACGTTCTGCCGGCGCCAGCTGCTCGCTGGCCGCTCGAGCGAGGATGTCAGCAAGCAGCTCGGCTTGGTCAGCTCAAGGACCTGCGACCGAATCGCTGCCACGATCGAATAATTCTCGCCGCATGATCGAACCTGCGGAAGTGTCGGAAATGCGACGGTGGGTCACAGTTCGCACTGATTTTGCTATCCTCCACGCAGCGCCGATGCCACCGGCATGCTGGCGCCTCACTCAACATACGACGAGCACCTATCCATATGGCAACCAAAGCAAAACCTGTCGCGAAGAGCGCCACGCCTGTGGCCAAGAAGGCAGCACCGGCCAAGAAGACCGCCGCCGCAGCTGCCCCAGTCGCCAAGCCACTGGCGGAAAAGTTTAACAAGTCCAGCCTGCTCGCCCACCTGGTCGCAAAAACCGAGCTGGATGCCAAGACCGTGAAGACCGTGTTGGCGCATCTGGAGAACACGGTCCTGAGCGCCGTGCACAAGAAGGGCGCAGGCGAGTTCACCCTGCCCGGCCTGTTCAAGGTGGTGGCCACCCAGGTCCCGGCGACCAAGAAGCGCTTCGGCAAGAACCCGTTCACCGGCGAAGACCAGTGGTTCGCCGCCAAGCCGGCGACCGTCAAGGTCAAGGTCCGCCCGCTGAAGAAGCTCAAGGACGCCGCGATCTGAGCATTGGACGGTTAGGCCGGGACAGCCCGCCCTAACCCATGCCGGCCTCGGCTTCCGTCGCCACGAGCCGGCAATCTACCGAAACTGGCTATCAAACCAGCGCGGAACCCCGCTATCATAGTGGCGTCGCATCAGCGGCAGGAAGCACAAGAAGCGGACCGGAAAGCGGTCCCGTCAGCCATCCCATAGAGCGTCTGTCCATGCCAGTCGGCATCGGCATGCGCTTCTCTTGCGCTTATCTCCTTTTTACCGCCGAGAACTCGGCAAAAGGAGAGAATCATGACTACCGCAATCGAGCCGGCTGCCCGTGCTGACCAGAATCCAATCTTCCGCCTGGAAGCGTTCGCATCCGGCCGCTACGACGTCTACTCGGCCATCAATGGCCTGCGTGCCGGCGCGCTCATTGGCGGCAATGGCCAATGGTGCGCGGAACAAGGCGCCAAGACCCTGGGCTACTTCGAGACGAAGGACGCCGCCGCCATGGCCTTGATCCAGGCCCGGGGCTTCCCATCGCAAACGCTGTTCGAGCAGATGCGCGACTTCATCGAAGGCCCGCAAAGGCCTCTGCAGCACTACCAGGACGACTTCTACAAGCACGACCGCGCCTACCTCGATGGATGGCGGAATGCCACCGATCTGCTTTGGTTCGTGACCGCCACGGCGACACATCTCGTCCCGCTGGATCTGGACGAGATCACCAAGCGTGAGGGCAACGCCGTCCTGGAGGCGCGGGATCCGGCGATCACGGGCCAGCCGCTGCACATCCATCACCTGGACGTAGCGACAGGAAGGATGCGTCCATGCACGTCCAACAAGGCGCACTCCCTTATCAATAGCCTGACGCAAACCTATCGGCTTGGCTGGGGGAACCTCAAGAAGCATGGGGAGACCTTGGCGCGCGTCACCATCACGGTGAATCGTCCGCCGGCGCAAAGTCCCATCGCCAATGTCGCAATGGCTGTCACGCGCGAGCCTTCGCCGAAGGAAATCGCGGTGCTTCGCCGCTTTGCCGCCTATGCGGCCGTCCGCCACTTCGGCACCTTGTTCGCGGCCGTCGGTCACGTTCGTATCGCCGACGACGAGCGAGCCTACTTCGACTCCGCTCAAGAATCGTAATCTCCCCGCCCTGGCTCGTGCCGGGGTGGAACCCCATCAAGCTTGTCCGTCCGGAGTCCTTTCGCCAGGCAGCAGCCTTGGGACAGGGTTTCCCCTGCGCTTCTTTCAACTGCGTCGTAGGACGCAAAGGAGCGAAAGATGGACCTCAGCAATTCCCGGCTCGGCGACTGCCAGCCGCTCGACAGCCTGCAGACGGCCAGCATTGGTATCTGCCTCACCACCGACCCGCGCATCACACACCTCGAAGACACGCCAATCACTGGCGCCGTCATCGTCTACGGACGCCCGGCCAAGCAAGTCTGGGCCTCGCAAACGGCACACCCGTTTGCTGACCCGGCCACGCCGTTCGTCCGACTGCAATAGGAGCCATGGCATGACCAACGAAATCCGGCGGGCTATCGTCGTCTTCCGGGGAACCTACCCGGGGGAGTACCCTGGCTCCTCTACCGAACTCCCGATCATCTGGGACCAGACCGGCCACCACACCAATGTGACCGCACTGACGAGCCATCCCAATCTCCAGCTTCCGGCGAGCAGTGCAATCCAACTGGTCTGCCGGCTTCGCGCGCCACTGACCGTGCGCGGTCGGCTCCTGCAGGATGGCCAACAGGTGAGTCCAGAGAAATACCTGGCCACCTGGCGAACCGCCCCGCGGGTGTGCCACTCACGCGTAGCAGAGGACCTGCAGATCGCCCTCTCCGGCGTGGCCACCTTTGACCTCCGCGTCGAGCGGTGCAACAAGGGCGGCTACCTCCTCGAGGAGTTGGGCATCGTCGACATAGATAGCCTGGTTTCGCAGTTTCCCGCTGTCCCCGTCGGGCAACAGTGGCGAATCGAGTTCGATCTCGCCTCACCCCACGCCTGGCGCGTGTTCGCGCAGTTCGCAGCAAGGAGTTACTACGACCCCGAAGTGAGGGCCCAACCCGCGCAGTTCCACGTCCAGACGCGCGCACTGGCCGGAACCGCCCCGCAACCTGACCTGTTCGGAGAAGAATTGGCATGAGCTACCGCATCGAGTACGCGCATCGCACCCTCAGAGTCGACGGTAGCGAGTTCCCGGATGCTAAGGACCGCTACATCGTGCTCGCGGAAGGTGGCGACAGCAATTGCTACGGCTCCGACAACAGGCGCTCGCGGTCATGGGGAGCCATCGCGATCGGGAGGCTGGAGGAAGTGCTGGAGGACGGCTGTCAGCTCGCGGCAGCCTGCGAGAGTGAAGGACTTCGGCTCAAGGGCCGCGCATTGCGGCCGGAGGCGTATCTGCGCCTCCTACGTGAGCAAATGCGGAAGGCGCAGCCCACGTGCTCGGCAAGGTATCGGCTCGGATTGTACTGCCGCACCGAAACGGACGACGAGACGGACATGTTGCTGCGCGCGCTGCCGGGCGCCGCACGGACCATCGAAAGGGACTGGGACAACAAGCCCGTTGTCGTCTACCGCTTCGCGGAGAACGGCCAGCCGGATTTCCGCCTGTTCTTCTCGGTCTACCCCGCGATCCGATGTGCCAAGCACGCCTGGCATTTTGTCGACAGCAGCAACCTCTGATGTACCAAGCCACGCCCTACCCGGGCGTGGCTCTTTGCTTTGGTTCAACGCGGCATTGTGGGCTGGTTGGAGTCAAGCTGATAGCCCACCGCAGAATGCGGAGCAACGGCCGAGTTCAACTGCGGATTCAACCGGTCATTCGCCCCAGCACCGCTCCGACGTCAGCTTCCGAAGTCCATCGGTCATTCAGCGCTTCGTCTCAGCTCGCAAATCATCGGCCGACACGCGTAGGCTAAGGAATCTGGGAGGAACCGGTTCGGAAGTTCCGTTTGCGTTGCATCGGCATGCCTCCGTCTCGATCCCTTCGCCTCGGGACAAGCAGACAAACGCGGGGACCGAACCGCCTCCGCATTCCGGACTGGTATAGTCGGCCTATCCGAATCCCGGTGCGCGCCATATGCCGACCTTCCAGAAGAGCGATATTGCACGTACACAGCTTGAGGCGGCTGTGGACATATTTCTTCGCGGCCTCAGTTACCACGCGGTCATCACTCTCGCCGGCGCGGCGAGCGGCTTGCTGGACGGCATGTTACGGGCGCAAGCCGGCAAGGAACCCTTCGTTGACTATGCGCGGCGAGTCTGTGAGCAAATGGCCGGGAAGACGCCATCGCGCCAATCCTATTACCACCATATCGAGATGATGCTTGGCATCTCCGCCCACAAGCATCTCGCGGAGACAGACACCGAAACGGTGGAGATGGACCTGTATGACTCGGCAGAGAAGGCGCTGACCAGAGCCATACTGGACTACATCAAGTTGAACGGACGCGGCGAACCACTCATGAACGTATTCTTGCGCCTTCTTTGGGCGAAGTACGATGGAGCACGCTTGGTGGCTGAATATGAGAACGTACCGAAGCAAATGAGGCCGCGATGACCACCCAAACCTACACCCGCCTCCAGATTGCGGCAGACCAGCTTCGGGCGGCAATCGGCCTCTTCGTAGCACGCAACGACCGCTTCTCAGTTATCACGCTTGCCGGTGCGGCAGACGTCATCCTCTCCCGCCTCGTTCTCAATACCGGCCAAAGCAACTTCACTGACTCGATCATCGAAATGGAAGTTGAGAAGGGGGGGCCAAGACAGACGAGAGCGGTTGCCGGAACGGCGGTCAACGACATGCTGCTCATCAATGCAATCAAGCACTTCGACCAAGGCGACAGCGGAACTGTTGAAGTGGACGATCTGGACGAATGTGCGCTCGCGGCAATCCTCAAGGCGCTGCCTAACTACGTCGCTCTTGCTGGACAGAATGAGGATTGGATAACAGCCTTCTACTACTGGATCAGGCAGAACCTGGACCCGAAAAAGTACAACGTGAACCTCGATCCAAATTGGGTAGCACCAGCAGCTTAGTAAGGGCATCACGTCCTGTGCCCGTCGTTGTATAGATTTTATGCCGCCAGTCGTTTCGAAGTCCTCCGCATCGGCTGGCGAAATAGCTAGCAGCCTCCAATCGAGACGCCAGCGCGGCAGACATAGGCAGTGCCCCAGACGCCGTCTCTCGTCGATCGAACGACCGCTAGCTGAGCGGAGCTGTCACGTGAATGTCTCGACGACGCATCGAACGCGGGTCCCCTCACGGCCTCGGCCGAACTGAGCCGTCGGATCGTTCCCTGAACTATACCGTCTCCGCCGCCACCGCTCCCCCATCCCGAAAGCCGCCGAAAAACAAAAAAGCCGCCCCCCAACATGGGGAGCGGCTGATTGCTGTGGGCGAGGCCCCGGGGACTGCTAACGGGTTACCCGCATGGCGCCGCCGCTGGACACGAGCATCACCCGATCGCCAGGGGCAATCGGTTGATCGGCATCCTGCGTGATGGCCACAAGTCGCCCCAGATCCGTGCGAACGACAATCTCATAGCCCTGCCGGCTGGCGTTCGACGCGCGTTCAGCAACCTGCTGCGCGACGATACCCGCAACCGGGCCGGCAATGGCTGCGGCGACATACCTGCCACGGCCACCACCGATGGCCTGCGAGCCAACGACCGAACCCACGATCGCACCGGCAATGCCGGCAAGACCCGAGAATGCGCCGTAGCCCGGCGTCACACTACCCTGGATGATGACAGCACGTACCCGTACGACCGACGCGTGCTCGACCTGGCCGCCGTGCAACGCCTCCATGCCTCGGTAGACATTGGAGGACGTGTGCTCGACGGCGCAGCCGGTCAGCATGGCGATTGCGGTAATGGTTGCAAATAGCTTTTTCATGGTTTCACCTTTCTTGAGGCGGGCGAAGCCATGCCATCGGGCATGGACATTCGCCCGATGGGACTTGAGGGAACACGCCACAGAAAGTGGCGCGGGTTACTACATTGCGGTGTTCAAACTGCCGTTGCCTGTGCCGCACCGGTGCGGCTGCGCGGCGACCTGCGCTGCTTGCTGCCTTCTTTCTTGCCCGGGCTTGGAACTGGGTCAACGTACCCAAATCTCGCCCAGGCTGCCGGGTCCAAGGCCAACGGATTGGTCCGGCCGGTAGCCAGGTTCACGAACACCCCCGAGTACGGGAGTGCGCCGGTTCGATAGAAAGTCCACAGCAGGTTGAAGGCCTGGACACCGATCGCCTGGTTGATGACCAACGACTGCTTGCGCAGTGCGTCGGCCATCGAGCAGGACGGCGCGGAGTCTTCCTTGTCACCTGCCGGGTCGATCAGATCCGGAAAGAGGTCGCCCACATGAGGCAGGCGCCCCGGGTGAGGTTGTCTGATCTCCCCCAGGATGACCTGGCCACGGTCCGTTTCGTTGCCGCAGTCGAGGTAGTAACTTCCCCCGCCCTTGCCACAAGCCGACAGGATCGCCTTTCGCGCAGCACGGGTATCGACGCACCCGATCACCAGATCGGCGTGCACTGCCTCGGAGGCGGCGAGTTTGCGGGGCACCGCGACCCATCGTGTGCCCATGAGGACATTGAGCCGGTTGACCAGCAACAGCGCCTTGTAGCCGCCGACGTCCGCCGGGTAGAAACCCTGGCGGCCGACATTGGTTTCGCTCACGGTGTCGTCGTCGTAGACGGTGCAGTCAATGCCACCGGGATGGCCGAGCTCGAGCATGGCATGGTGCAGTCGCGCCAGGTTCGGCAGCAGGGCGCTGCCCGTGCCGCCGGCACCAACCACGACCACCTTCCATGCCCCACTGATCATGCACGGCGGGATCCTATGTTGCAGCAACGTCATTGGCTTCTCCAACGGCATCCAACCAGGACACCGGAATGTTGTGGGAACGCTCGAAGATCCCCTTCGCGCAGAGTCGCAAGGCAACATCCATGCTTCGGGTATGACAGCGGCCAAGCACAACCGCAAACTTCACGTCAAAGCGATCGTCTTGGTCATCGGTCGTTGAGAAGCCGGCGGCGAAGCACCCGTGCGAGTGGCAGTCAGCCACCAGGACTTCGCCGTCGGCGAGTTGCGGTCGGTCGTAGCGGAGGCTGGCGCTGTCATGCGACAGCACGACCACCGAAACCAGGCGAAACGCCTTGGTCCCGGGGTTCCAGACAATCCACCCACCAGTTTCATTAGGACACGCCGCCCTCGCCTGCTCGGCAAAGGCGCCGATCAACTCTGGCGGAACTCGGCCGCACAGCAGTTCGGTCACCTCCTCGACAACCCCATAGGGGATGGCCGTTGAGACGGCGTAGCTGCTGATGCGGCGAATGAGCCGGATCCAGGGCCGAAAGATCTCGATGAATACGCCGTTGCTCGCGACAAGCAAGCGCTCGCCTGCTGTTGTCATCCCCGCGACGGGCTCCCTCGTCGGGACCATGACGGTCGGGAAGGAGCGTTGCAATGTAGAATCGAAAGGGTTCATGGTTATGTGAGCTCGTTGGCGATCAGATCGCCGAGAGTGTGTTTGAAGGGAACGAGGACGTCCTTTGGGTATGCCTTCCCGAACGCGCCGTCCAGCATGTCTTTCCAGAACGCGAACACGCCGCGCTTGTAGGCAACCCGTTTGCCGCCGTGGTTGGGGTGCGTGAAGGCCGAGTTGAAAAATGCATCCTCCCAGCCACGAATCGCGCTCACGCCGATCCTCGCAGGGACCTTTGCCGAGCCGACGCAGATCTCTCCAGCGTCCCAGGTGTTGAAGTAGGGAGGCTCGTAGAGCTTCGTCTTCGGCGTCGGCCTGCCTTCGTCCCGCAGGGCGAACACGCGGAATCCGTCGACAGCGGCCTGAAACACAAGCCCGGGGTGCGGCACGATGCTGCTGCGATTGCCAAGCTCCTTGCACTGGAAGAACACGCGACGCGTGCACGGCGGGCACCACCAGGTCACTGCATGCGCTCCAATGGACAACACGGTCGCAGGCAGAAACTCCGCCTGTGGGATCGCGTTCTCGGCGAGAGATTGCAGGCACTGCACGAGGCCGAACCGGTCAAGCGGCACACCCGCGCCGATCGTGGGCCTGTCGCCCTTGGGCGCAACCAGGATCGGGTGGAGCGTCGCATAGGAAATGGTTCCGTCTTTCTGGCTATATAAGAGGACGGCCTTGGTGACATTTACCTCCACGCCGGCCTGTCCCATTGCAATCTTTGTCATAGTGGATCCGAGTTTGTGAGGTGGCCAAGCACACGATCGATGCTGGTCAGCGTTTGAAGGGCAAGTTGCCAATCGGCGTACTGGCGTCGGATGGCCGAAGGTTCCTGTGCAATCGGGATGAAACCCAAGTGCATCGTCGCCTCGCCGCCATCCCACTCGTATTGATAGATGTCGTCGAAGAGCTGCTGGACCCGCTCGTCGTTCTCCCAGACCAGTACGGCCGCTGAGTACACAGGACGTGCGTCGTAGCCATAGTTGAGGAGATCCCGGCCCCGCGCCCTGCTAATCAGGTTGCGGAGCAGGATCAGCTCTCGGCAGAGCCGTGCCATGCCTCGCCGACTGGTCAACGATTCCAGCGTAGCGACGTCGAGACCGAAGTCCCGGCGATCTCTGCGTCGGCGCCGACCTGTCGGCGTCAGGCGAAGCGCGGCGGGGACAAGCTCTGCACGCACGACCGACGGCAAGTAGCGCTGCATTGTTTCCTGGTCCTCGTCAAAGCGCTCCTTCAGCCACTCAAGGCTGTCGGCGTCCGACTCTGTCTCGTCCCCCTCCCAATAGAAATGGGCAAAGTGAGAGAGCAGCTCGCTCGGCGTCCTGATCCAGGCAGTCCGCCATGACGCCGCTTCGATGAGACGCAAGGCGGTCGCCAGCAGCTGCGGGTGCGCACGCGTGAGCTTCTCGGCGTGTGCGCGCAGCTCGAAGATCCCTTCCCCTTCGCTACTCACCGCCAGATAGAGCGGTGCGTCGCCAGTAAAGGAACGCGCCTCGTATTGATGAGCAATCTCCTCGCGGACAGCATCGGCGTCCAGCAAGGAGAACTTGAGGTTGAGGTAATTGAACGGCCGATGCTGCCGGCCGAACCACTTAAAGAGCGCCTGGGCGTAGGCGTCGCCAACGCCGGTCGGTGCCTTGACGTCCCGCGCGCGCAACGCACCGGTATCAAAATGGGCACGCGCCAGCGCGGTGACCGCTTCGGGGGTATGGAAACGTACCTTGCCCCTGACCGCAACGTCGGCCGAGACTTCCGGCAGCGTCAGAAAACCATGGGCAGGTCGATCTGCGGCAGCGGCAGGCCGCAGAAATTGCGGGATTGCGGCGACGCCTCCATCGACGCCGCCACCAGTTTGCCGAGGGCTGAGCAGCATGCTTGCATCTCCTTCGATTGTAAAAAAACCGCCCCGGGCGGCCGATCAAATGCTCTGTCGGGATCCGCCAGGGCTTTCATCAAGTCCCGATGGCGCATGGCTACCCCTTGGCGCCCGCAGCGCGGACGAAGGTGTAAGTTGCCGTCTCCCCCTTGTGCTCGGGGCCGTCCACCTTGGCGGTGGTCAGCTCCGGGTACTGCGCCGAGTACAGGTCCCGCACATCGTCGGGACTGAACGCAGGGCCGGGATCGACGAACGTCATGCCGTTGTAGAGGAACTCGCGCACAAGGCGCGTCACTTCGATGGTCATGGTGTGCCTCCAATTAGTCGTCGAGCAATGCGGCAAGGTCCGTCCCCTTGGACTCCGGAGGATGTCCGTCGCTGGAGGGAGCTGCAGTTGCCGGGGCTTCCGCCTCGGTAGTGCCATCGGCGGACTCTTCCTCCTCTTCGCCTTCACTCTCCTCATTCGGGAGCTGCGGCTTGGACTTCGATTTGCCAGCGTTGGCGATCGCCTTCGAGGCCTTCTGCGTTTGCGCGGTCTTGGCGGCATCAAGCACGGCAGTCGTCGCCTCCACCTGCTCGCTGAGCGAGCGGCGTGACGTCGTATACCCGGCAAGCGCGTCGAGGAATCCGGTATCCAGCTCAGCCGGCGTGGCCGTCAGGACCAGCGGCAGGCTCAGACCCGTGTCAGCACCACCCTTGACGGTTGGCGCGACGAAGACCGTCATCTGTTCGCCCTTGAGGGCGAGCGTCAGGACGAGCTTCTCACACGAGCCAAGCAGGGTTGCAAGTTGTTGGAACATGGAATTTCCTTTCACTGAAAACTGGGGGAAAGCGATGCCTTAGAACAGCAGCACGCGCGGTACCTTGCCTTCGTACTCGAACTTCTCCACCTTCAGGAGGGCTTCGATCAACTCGGGCTTGGGCTTGTTGAAAACCTTGGCAGTGCTATCGCCAAGCGCGGCCAGCAGGCCGATCTCGTTGGCAACCACCCTCATCTCGGACTTGGTCAGCAATTCCAGGAAGTCCTTGGAGAGCTTCCAGTACTTGCGCAAGTCGAGCTTCTGGTATTTGCACAGACGCACCAGCGATGGCACGTCCAGTCCCTCGATGGCGGCAACGGTGAGCGCCACGGACATGTTCTCCCGCTGCACTTCGGTCAGTGCGCTTGCGGCGTCCAGCGCCTTGTCAAGGTCAGTGGCCGAGCACGTTTCGTCGGGAACGATGCGCTCATAAAGCTTGCGCATGGCCGCCCCGTCGATCGTTCGCGCCTGGCCCGCCAATGCGACGGCAAGGAGGTAGTGATTGGCCACGATCGGATCGGACGCCACTTCGCGCCGCAGGCATTTACGCCAGAGGGCGACGCGGTAGGCCTTCACCTTATCGGTCTCGCTGACAGCCGTGACGGGCTTCTCCGCCGGCGTAGCGCCAGCGGTGGTGCCGGCGCCAGATGCCGCTGCTGCCTTTCCCGTCGTACCGCCCTTCTTTGATGTCGACGGCGGTGCCGCCGCGGCTTTGTCGGCCGCGATCCGCGCGGCAACCTTGCGCGAGTTGCAGGCCGTGTCGAAGCATTGACCCCGGTAGACCTTGCCCATCGAGTCCGGCAGGCCGCTGACGGCAGCACCGAAGTTCTGGCAGGCATGGCAGGCCTTGGCTTGCTCCTCACCAACCCCGGTGGAACCCTCCACGACCAGCTGGATCCGCGTGTACTTGTCGCCTGTCCGCACGATCCGAACCGCAGGAAATTCGTCTTTGAGGCCTTGCTCGATCGTGGCCAGCTGCGCCTCGCACTTAGTGTTGAAGCAAGTGCGATTGGTGCAGTTTCCGGTGGCGATGGATTCGCCGAACATCTCCGTCTGCAGCGCAGAATTGTGCGGGCACGTTGCGCACTCCGTTTTATCAAAAATGGCGCTTGCAAGACTGCAGGACACCGTCTCAATTGCCTTCTTCAACTCAGCAACCGTCTTCGACTCGGAGATGATGACAGGCAGGAACTTGTCCTGCTTATCCTTGGCGAGGGCGGCGAGCAGCTCGGCGTGACCGAGCTGGATCCTGCGCTCGTTGAGAGCATTAAGCACCTCACTGCTACAGTTCATGAGTGCCAGGCGTTTGTCGAGAAGCGCACGGGACCAGCCGAAAATGCGCGCCGCCTCCTCCCGGTCACCCTTAAGTTTGCCGACCATCCTCGCTGCAGCCACCGCCTCCTCAGAGGGCGCGATGTCGTCGCGGGAGACGTTCTCGATGATCGCCATGGCCTCCGCCGTCTCGTCGTCGACATCCTGCACCACGATGGGCATCGCGTACTCGACGCCAAACACCTCGGTCGCCGCGCGGTAGCGTCGCTCGCCGGCGATGATCTCGTAGAGGTCGTCCTCAACCGGGCGGACAACGATGGGTTGCATGATGCATCCCGCCGCACGTACGCCGGCAACGAGTTCTGCCATTTTCACCGGATCAAAGAACCGGCGTGGATTGAATCGGCTCGTGCGGATCCGGCTCAAGGGTAGAGTCGGCTGTTCGAGCAGCATTGCGGATTCTTGCATTGTGGGTTCTCCTATAGCGAGGGAACCCACCCGTGAAGGGAGTGGTTCCCCTCTTGGGCTTAACTTGCCGCTCTGGCGGCTGTGAAAACCATCTAGACTCTTCGCGCCTTGGGACTGCAGCAGCAGTCCGAAAACGCGGCAGTGCAGGTGTACCGATCCGGGATCGGAGAACGCCTGGTGTCTGTGCCGTGCTTCCTGCCTTGCGGACGGGCCGGGCGCGGCCTAGCCTTCGAAGGTGCCATCCGCTCGATAGACCACATACCGGTTGCCGATGTTGAGTGCTTTGTCGCGCAGGACCTGGGTGAACATGGTCTCCGGCACGGTGACGCCAAGTGCGGCGAGCTTGCTGCGGAAGTAAGCGAGGCCGGCACCCATCGAAGTGGTGTCGTCCAGGTTGTGGTAGAGGAAGTCCTCCGAGGGCTCTTCGCAATCATCAGTCAGCTCTTCTTGACAATCCGCCGTCTCGGCCATTGCTCGTTGCTCGGCTTGTTCCATGGCAACCGGAGAGCGCAGGCGCTCCACCCACAGAAAGAAATGGTGCAGCGGGCGGTCCCAACCGAGTACGACGTCGATGGTATTGGCCCCGTGGACCGTTTGAAAGTGGTGTTGGCTCATGGCGATCTCCAGATGAGGTGGCGCCGCGCCAGCCTGGCGGCTGGCGGCGGCGTTACGACTTACAGTGCTTCCAGCGCTTGAAGCGCCTTTTCCTTGGCGTTGGCACCAATGCCGAACCAAGCGGAGTTCAGGCGATTGTCCTGACCGCGTGCGCGGATATGGAAATCGTGGTACTCGGTGACCGCGTTAAGCAGCCCCCATGCCGTACCCCTGACACCGTCCAACCCGGCGCCCTTGCCGGCGCCATTGAATAGCCCCATGACGGTCTTGTAGCCTCGCGACTTCGTGACGTCAGGGGTTGCAATCGAACTCATCAAGGACTGCAGCACGGCATCCGCCTGTGCGGGCGAAACCGCCTTCTCCGACAAGTTCTTCATGCGGTCGATGAAACTGCCGAAGACCTTCTCGCCGATCAAGCCGAGCTGGTCCTGCACAACGGTCGGATCGAACTCGGTGTTGTGGCGGACCTTGATCACCGACGCACTGGCCAACGCGGCTTGCGCGCCATGCAGGCTCAGATGCAAGGTGTTGTTGCAAACGACGCGAATGGAGGTGAACTGCGCGGTCGTCGCCAGCGAGCCATCGCAAGAGGTGGCCAGCAGCAGGTAGTTCTTCACCGGATCGTTGTCGACCACTTCGGCGTCAAAACCCGTCCTGGCCAGCGCCCAGATTCGGCGCCCGCCCTTCAGGCTGCCCGCGGTCTCGAGCGTGAAGCCCGAGTGCGCGACCAGGTCACGGAAGAATTCCAGGACCTCGCCCGGCTGGACGACCTTGTAGCGATCGGAAACCACCGCCAGCGGCGCGTTGCTGTCGCTTCGGTAGAGCACGTGATGCTCCGGGAAGTCGTGCATCTCGCCATTCATGAACTGCACCGTGCTGCGGTGCAGATGCCAATCCAGCTTGGCTTCGCGGCGCCAGTCTTCGATCGTCGCGTTCTCGGTGAGCTTTCGGCCGAGGCCATGCCACGGCATTGCACCGACGTAGGCCATGGAGGCCGTGCCGTCGAGAGAGAGTTGTAGTTCGTGAGCCATTTGGAATCTCCTGGGTGGCGTTTGTGACAATGCAGCTGGGTGCTGCAACAAAAACCAGGAGGTATCGGACCTTCCGTCTACGCCTCGTGCAGGGCGCAAACGGAAGCCCCGAGGGGCTTCACGAAGTTGTGGGAAGAAGGCTAGAACCCGAAGCGCGCGCAGCGCATCCGGGCCAACGGACCGGTGATACCGGCAGTGGCCAACTCGCTGACTAGCGCCGCGATGCCGGCATCCTTATCCGGTACCGGAGTACGAGCCTGTTCCGCATACGGCTGAACGCGGCACTTGCGGACCAGAAACGTGTTGCCGCACTGAATGAGCGCGAGCTCGATATCCAGAGTGCGGAAACCGGCAATCAACAGGCTGTGCTGCTTCTTGGACTTGCGTCCCCGCGACGGGCTGACAGCCGCCGTTTCGGGCTTCTCTTCGGGAAGGGCGGCGAGATCCAGCCCACCCTGATCGTCTGGGTGCTTTTTCATGATTGTTGGTTTTCCTTACTGTGTCTCGCCAACGCACAGGGCGGCGATCACGCTGCGGATAAGTTGTCTGCTGTATTCCAGGCGACTGCCGGACTGCACGCAGAAGTCGACGAGACGATTGACGCCGTCCGTGACGATCGTGCCGTAGAGCACGAACGAATCCGGAGTGGCCTTGTGGAATTGATGGATGCGACCTTCGCTACTAAAAAAGCGCTCGTGATATCGCAAAAACGTGCGCGCGATGAAATCACGATGGTCGAATACGGGGAGCGCGCGGGCCAAATCCCGGCGCTGCAATGCGCCAATAGGATGGATCAGGCCAAGCTCATCTTCTGTCCGGCAAGTGGGCGAAATGATCCGCGCAATATGCACGGGTTCGTCGCACTCGCGCTCGGGTTGAAGCTTCCCGAGCAGACGCATATATCCCCTGCCTACTGCTAGCTCTGTCATTTCACCCCCCTTCCGGTACATGCCGCTGCTGCGGCGATTTGAAAGCGGGGTAACGGGTTCAATTCTGCATCGTTTTCGGGGTGGCGCGCAAGAGAAACACCAAGAGAATGAATCGGAATTTGCGGCCGCACTCGCGAGATGCCGCCAGGAAGCGAAGTGATGCAATTGACGGACGAACAGGAAACCATCATCGCGGATCCGCTGGATAGCGATCTGGCGATGGTGATCGCCTTCGCCGGCGCGGCGAAAACCACGACGCTGCGGCTCAAGGCCGCGGCGCACCCGAAAAAGCGCGGGCTCTATCTTGCCTATAACCGGGCCGCTGCCATCGCTGCCCGCGAGACCTTTCCTCCCAATACGACCTGCAAGACAGTGCACGCACTGGCCTATCCGCGCTTCGGCAGTCGCTATGCGCACAAGCTCGCCGGGAACCTGCGAGTGGGCGATGCGATGCGGCTAATGGGGCTGGGTGAGGATTGGAAGCTGGGGCGCGAAGTGGTCGAGTGTGTAAACGCCTACATCTGCTCTGACCACGACGAGTTTCCGCGGCTCGCACCGGCCGGTGGCGACCTATCCATTACGACGGAGCGAAGGACCCACGTTGCAGCGGTCGCCAAGAGCCTTTGGCAACGGATGGCCGACCCCAAGGACGAGGCACCAATGGTGCACGACGGCTACCTGAAGCTGTTTCAGCTCTCTCGCCCCACCCTGCCCTACGACTTCGTCATGCTGGACGAGGGTCAGGACAGCAATCCGACCACCCTCGCTCTGTTTCGCAACCCGGCTCCGCCCAAGATCATCGTGGGCGACCCCTACCAGAGCATCTACCGCTACCGAGGCAGCGTCAATGCGATGGACCCCGGCACGGCCTCCCGCGTTTATCACCTGACCCGGAGTTTCCGCTTCGGGCCGCGGGTCGCGGCGATTGCCACTGCCTTGTTACTGGAGTTCTACGGCGAGACGCGAGCGATCGTCGGCGGCGGTGCCGACACCCAGATTGAAGACTTCCGGCCATACGGACCCCACGCGTGTCTTTGCCGCACCAACGCCGAGGTGTTCGCCCAGGCTGCCGTTGCTGTCCAGAGCGGTGAGTCGCTCGCGTTCGTCGGCGGCATCGATGGCTACAACTTTGCACAGGTACTGGACGCCTATTGGTTGTTTATCGGGTGCCCCGATCAGGTCCGCGATCCGCTAGTGCGGCAGTTCCGGTCCTTTCGGGAGATGGAGCGCTACGCAGAGGCAGCGGATGACCCCGAGACAAAACGCTTGATCAAGGTGGTGGGGATCTACGGCGGAGACATCCCGGCGCTGATCAAGGCGATACGCCGGGCGCTTCCACCCGTGGGCGCGACCGCTGACCTCACCTTGGCCACCGCCCATAAATCCAAAGGCCAGGACCTGTTGCGCGTCGTGATGGCCGACGATTTCCCGGATCTCGCCGATGACGATCTGGACTTGCAGGAAGCGAACTTGGCTTATGTAGCCGTGACCCGTGCCGTGCATTCGCTACGGCCAAACAGCATGTTGCGCGACTGGTTACGGGAGATATCGTTGAACCGATAGGGCCGCGCGGAAGAACACTGCACCCCCGCGGTAGACGGCGAACGCCGTCGCTTTAAGGCGCAGTTGAAAGTGAGGTGAAGAGCTAAGGAATGCTTGATGAGTATGTGAGAGGGCAGCTTGCATGCCCCGCTGGTTGCCGCAATCAAGGTGGCCCCAGAACCAGGGAAGTTCCGGCGTCACAGCCGGTCGGGAAATACGTCAGAAACGGTCTCGAACAGCGACTCGAGCCAAGGAAGTATGAGAATGGTCAAGAAACAAAGAAAGTCCAACCCGGTACGCCTCTCGGCAGAGCAGATTGCGCGTCTCGACGTAGCATTGGCACGGGTTTCTGCCGCCGCAATTAGCATTGAAGCAAAAGGGCATTATGGGATGACTCTAGGCAGAGCAGAATGCAGACGCGTCGCGGCGCAGATCAAGGAATCCAGAGCAGTAGCAAAGCGCGACCTAAGGGACATAAGACTCCGGATTGGCAGAAGAGAGATCGAACTACTAAGGGGGATATCCACCCATT
Organism: Cupriavidus sp. 05L310; assembly: GCF_056398185.1. Taxonomy (NCBI): domain Bacteria; kingdom Pseudomonadati; phylum Pseudomonadota; class Betaproteobacteria; order Burkholderiales; family Burkholderiaceae; genus Cupriavidus; species Cupriavidus sp. 05L310. The sequence continues at coordinate 24,490 of NZ_JBFTOX010000065.1, read as the reverse complement.
TCGGAAAGATACCGTCGGACATCGTGATCTTGCTCATACATCGGGCGGCATCTGAGCTAGTCGGCGGGAGCCCAGTCCTCATGCAGACCGAACGGCTTGGAGAGCCCGTCATCGATGCTTATCTCCAGATGCTCGGGCGGTCACAGGGGAAGGCGTCGCTAAACCGCTAAACTGCTAAACCTCCGGCTTCAGGGTATTGAGAAGCGACGGCGGGTTCCTACCGTCGGCGGCCCAGGAGGCCGCCGACGGCAGAACCTAAAGGAAAAAGGGACTTCCAGAGAGGTCCTCTGGAAGTCCCTTTCGGGACTTCGAATTGCGGTGGCTGTCAGTGCAGCACGCGTGCGCGACGCGAGGTCGCGGTTGCGAGCTTGAACAGCATTTCGAGGTTGCGCAGCACGGTGGGCGATTCATCCGCTCCGGCTTCGAACATTTGCTCTACGAGGGCCTTTACTCGGGCTGCTTCTTCGGGCTGTTCCGCTGCCTTGGTCAAACTGCCCCAAAACGCCGGCTCGAAGAGCGGCCAACGTGCATAGGCACTGGCTTGAGCTCGATCGGTGCGACGAAACGTGTTGCCTTCGGAAGCCGCTTGAATAGCTTTGCGTTCGACCTTGTCAAAAATTGCGGGCATCGCGATCTCCAGACATTGCCGCGGAACGGCGATTGAAATGGAGATGGGCGCGTAGCGCCTTCGGAATGGGGGCCAATCCGAAACCGCCAGGCGGATGTCCGATTGTTGCTCTTGCCTCTCTGGAGGCTTACCTTAATTCTGGCATAGATTCTCTGGCCTTGCAGGGCAAGTCCTACAGATTTGCCTAACCGATTTGCCGCCCTCAATGCCCGCGCGGGCAAATCCAAATATGGTAAACAATTGATTTTTAAAAAGAATGACGTTCCACACTGGCCAATTTGTTGTCAGATTTTGGCCGATTAGCCTATCCAAGTGCGGAGTTTGCCACGGTCCAGATGCGTGAAGCCATCCGCGGGGTAGTAGCCAACGCCACCGGCGGACAGATACTTGCCAAGCTGCGCAATGCGGCTGGCCGAGACCCCGGGAATCCGAATGTCCACTGCCTGGCCGAGCATGTGCAGGCTGTTGAGCGCCGCGCGCTCCGTCCGCGCATTGGTATACGGGTGGCGATAGCCGGAGAGCACCGTAACCGGTTCGTCAATACCGAAGTAACGCAGCCAACCGTACACGCCGCGCAGGATATCGAGTGTTACTGGGTCGATCTGCACCGCCAAGTTGAGTTGCACGTCTCGCAGGAGTCGGCATAGCGCCGTGTACCCCTCCGGGATCAGCTTGCCGTCTGCCCAGTACACCGCCTTTACCGATTCGCGACCGCGAACGAGCCATAGCTCGCGCGGCTGTGACCAGAAGTCGCCGCTCCATCCTGGAACTGGTAACGCCAGGGAGGCCACGGCAGCCGCGCTGTGCAGCAGGAATCGCCGACGCGACGGCAGCAAGAGGTCACTCTTCGGGTTCGGGAGCATGGTACGGGATGGAAGCTTATCGACGCTCCATGATCTGGGCCAATCGATACCACCTCGGATGGGATTGCGCGTGCAAATGGGTCCGCTTTCCGTGTGCCTCGCGGCTCGACGGAGTCAGATGCGTTTTTCCGCCGGAATTGCAGGTTGCGCGAGCGAAATCGAGCCTGAAGATTGATCGGTCTGCGACGTGAATGGAGCAATCATGGAGTCTTCCTGCAATACCATACCGCTCGGGCTGGATCCGAAGCTTGCCTTCGACATCGGCTACGACTATGCCCGCTACGGGCTGCGCCTGCCATCGAGCGTCCAAGATGCCGCCGATGCGCTGCCGGAGCATATCTTCCAAGGCCATCGCTACGGCAGTCAGAAGTTCCTGATCACGCGACCGCGCGGCGATCGGTACGTGCGCAAATGGCTGCAGCTCCGCGTCAATGCCTGGCGCCGCCTGCGGCATTTCGATGATCGGATCACCCCGGACTACCTGCGCACGATCGACTCGCCGTATTGCCCCGTGACACGCGTCACCCTGGCGCACTCTTCCGCCAGCGATACGACCTGGTCGGTGGACCGCCTATACAACGCGGCGGGATACGCACCGGGAAACCTCGCCGTCACCTCAGCCCGCGCGAACACGGCCAAGGGAGCGCTAACGACTCAAGCGGTAGTGCGGATCCTACAAGGCGAATTGCAGCAGCAGCTCGATCCGACCCTGACACCCGAACAATGGCGCCGCCAGATCTACATGATGGCCTGGAACGACCCGAACGTCCCCCCCGACGCCACCTCACGACTGACCATGGCTGTTTTGCCTCCCCCACGGACGATTTGCCACTCGCCGTACACAGCCTTCCAGCTAGTGCTGAGCCTGGCGATGCTAGGCCGGCCGCTGCTAAGCGGCACGGACCGAATTCAGGCTGTGATTGACATCATTCGGACCAAGAAGACGCGGCGGCAGCTGATCGAGATGCTGCTGGTGCTCAAGCACATCGCTAGCCTAAATGTGCGTCGCTCGCTCAGCGAGGGACAGAGAGGCCCGATTCCCCTCTACGCCTTGGAGGACGCCTGGGCATCGGATGCCGTGGTGCAGCACTGGGAACGAATCGTGCGAAAGACCGAGCCCGAGCAATTTCTCCCCGCAATGCACTGCCTCGGCGGTCGCGTCTGCACGCGGGAGGACTCCTACGACGGATGGGCGCTCGCTTCCGGCGGCTACGACACACCGTGCCACAACTGAGCCGACCTTATGATCACGCTCCGCCAGATATTCCGCACGACCGTCTTGGCTGCGCTTCGCGTCAATGTCGAGTTGGAAGACAGCGTCGTCACGCGCTTGCAGTGTGGCCGCGTCATCGTGGTCGCCAACCACGTCAGCCTGCTGGACGGCGTCCTGATTGCCCTGGCCAGCCCGGTACCCCTCATGTTCGGCGTCGATCCCGACTATGCGCGGCACTCTTGGCTCGCGATGGCGGGGATGCGGGCCCTCGCGCGCATGGGATTCGGCGACGTGATCCCGTTGGATCGCAACTCCCCCTACTCAATGCGCACGCTCTCGCAGCGGCTGAATCGGGACGAGGCGGTGATGCTGTTTCCCGAGGGCGCGATCGGGACGGGCGGAGCCCCTTTGCCAGAGCGGCCCGGTGTCGCCTGGCTTTCCCAGCGCACCGGGGCCACGATCGTCTACGTCCAAATCCGGGGCGCTGAGCAAAGCCGCCTGTTCGCCAAGGCGGGCAAGCGATGGTGGCCTGCGATCACCTTGACCTTCGGCCGCCATCTAGAGCCGGTCCGTTGAGGCAGCGTGTGCCGCGCCACGCCTCGGATATCAGGCCGAGAGAGCCGGCAACGCGCTTTCGTTGCGTGGTGTGCGGCCATCTCTCCGCCGGAAGGATACCCGGCAGAGGGCGCGGCGACGGGAGTTTCCGCTATCCACGCCGGCATCTGGTCGACGGCAGTGTTTGCGAAGGCGTGTTGCGCGAGGCGGAATGGGTCGAGGTCGAGGTCTTGCGGTGAGGCATTCGCAAATCCCATCCCTTCGAACGAGGGAGTTGCGCCGGCAAAATGCGGCAGTACCTTATCAGTAGGTACTGAGGAGACATCATGAAACTGTTCGACAAGACAAATCGGCGCTGCAGCTGGAGCGAAACCGGAGCCTGCCCTATCACCGTGCGACTTGCGATTGGTCTTGGTGCATTGATCGCGGTGGCAGTGCTGGCTGCACTCTCCCGAATCAAGATTGGCTAACCGAACGGGCAAGCGGAATTGCCCCCGAACAAAGGGACCGAAAATGATCCGCCAACAAGATATCCGACGCGCAACTATCCAGAAGGAGGCGAACCAGTCCTGGTCGTCTCTCGTCTTCTTTGAATGCATGACAGCCGGCCTGTTCCTCGCCACGTTCTTCATCATGAAGGGCATGAACCCATACGCCGGCCTGGCCCTGGCAGCCCTGCTGGGCTTCCTGGTGCTGTCCAGCCAACGGGCGCGCCGAGTAGTGAGCTGTGTCGCGACTTTGCTCTACACCCTCATGGGCGCCTATGTCGGCTACGCGATGGAGTCCTGGGCGCTCGGGATCATCCTGTCGATTCTGGTGTTCCTTCTGTCATGGACCTTCCATGACATGGGCAACCAGCACTACGACGACTTCCAGGCGCCCCGAAAGTAGTCCTTCGGCGAGCGAATCCGGTCTCTTTTCGGCTCCTATTTGAGCGGGCCGCCCGGCGCCGCAGGGCAAGAATGGGAAGCCATCCTGCCGTCGCTATGCCGAAGGACTTCTATGCGCAAACACCACATTGCAGCGGCCGCCCTGGCTGCTGCGGCCCTGCTGCCGGCCATCGGGCACGCGTTCAGCTTTAGCCTTCCCGATGCGGCCTCAGCAATCACTGCGAGCTCGACCGATATCGAGGCCGCGTTTTCCCCTGATGCAGGCGCGCTCGATCTCGTGCTCAAGGTTATTGGTTCGGCCAAGCAGTCGATTCGAGTGTCCGCCTACAGCTTTACGTCCGCACCGGTCACGAAAGCGCTGCTGGATGCCCGCCGGCGCGGCGTGGATATCCAGGTGGTGGTCGACCAGCGGAACAACCTGTCGGAGGACCGCAGCGGGAAGGCCGCCGCCGCCCTCGGCTCGTTGGTGACCGCTGGCATTCCGGTGCGAACGATCAGCACATATGCCATCCATCACGACAAATTCCTCTGCGTCGACGGTCGCACAGTCGAAACCGGTAGCTTCAACTACAGCGATGCGGCAGCGCGGAGAAACAGCGAGAACGTGCTGGTGATCTGGGACCGGCCAGATCTCGCACGTCGTTATCTGCGCCACTGGCAAAGCCGATTCAATGCCGGCGTGCCGTACCAGCCTCGTTTTTAGGACGGCCAGCATGTACCCGTGTCAGTGCGTGGATTGCAATCGGACGACCCTCCGCCCACGAGAATCGGACGTCAAGGAGCACGCAGCCGCTGCCCGGCGGTCCGCCGCGCTTGGCTACGGTCGTTGCGACCTGGAAGTCCTGCCGCTCCGGTTTCTCCCCGTTCTGTCGATCCGTGAGTGTGATCAGTTTTCACGGGCTGAGGCGGCCGTGATCGCAGAACGGCGGCGTTGGCTTGCGGACGTTGGAGGCGGCTGAATGAACCCTCTCGTACACATCATGGGCCAGGCCTACGCGCTCTCCGAATTGACGGAAAGTGAGGGCGGATACAACGCCGTGCTGGAGCGCGCGAAGCGGACTGCCGGCTATGCGGAGTGCGGCTGTGTTCCCAGAACGCCCTTCCCGAAGCTGCAGATTCGGCGCCACGGCACCTCGTACCTGCTGGCGAGATGGCCCGACCAAGCCCACCTGCACGCGAAGGAATGTCCCTTCGGGCGAGCCTGGGCTGGGCGATCGGAGGACGCGGTAGCCACCGCTCCGTTCGTGCTGAGGGACGGCGTACTCGATATCCGCCTGGATCTCGCGCTGACGGTACTGCCGCGCGCCGTACCGGCCAGCCCAGTGCAGGTGCCATCCGCGGAAGCCAGGGGAGCCGGCCGCCGAACTGCTGGCTTGTTGGCCTTTCTCGAGTATGCCTGGGAGGCCGCGGGCCTGAATAGCTGGTCGGCAAATGAGCGCCGGAGCTGGGCCAGCTGCTGGGCTCGTCTGAGCGGGGAGCTCGGCAATGGCCAGATCAATGGGCAGCCGGCCGCAGACATTCTTCACGTCATTCGACGCTATGAACCAGACAAGCGCGCCGAGATCAACGACGAGTTGGACACGTTCCTGGACAGGCTCAAGTCAAACGCCGACGAGAAACGCCGCGGACTCGTCATTGGTGAGATCCAGTCGCTCGAGCCCAGTCAGTTCGGGGGAGTCTTGGTCCTGCGCCAGAACAATCGACGTTACTACTTGTCGGAAGCGGCTTATAAGGCGACGCTCCAGGCACACGGCACGGCCCTGTCGGGAATCGGGCGTCATGGAGCACGATGTGTAGCCGTCCTCGCTGTCAGCCACTCCGACAAGCGATACCTCAAGGCGGTGGAAGTCGCAGCAATGCTTACCAATGCGGTGTTCATCCCTGGCGACTCCACCTACGAGCTCGCCATGGCGGACCGGCTGATCCGTGAAGGCCGCACCTTTATGAAGCCGCTGCGCCACGTCGACCGGGCACCAGTGCACCCGGATTTCGTGCTACGGGATACCGGCAAGGAAACGGTGATCGAGGTCTACGGGATGGTCGGCAATGCTGAGTACGACAGGAAGGTCACGGAGAAACGCCAGTACTACGCCCGTCTCGGAACGCCGGTTGTGGAATGGATTCCGCCAGGCCAGGCGCTGGAAAGCGTCGTGTTGCCCCCGATCAAGTCAGGATCTGGCACTGCCCGCTAGCTTGCAAAAAGCTGACACCCTCGCCCTTGCCGCCATCGAAGCCAAGCGTTTCCACATCCAGACCGGCGGATTCCGGGGAGAGGGTGACCTCGGGCCTGGTCGAGAAGAGCATAGTCTGGCCGTCATTGATGCCGATCCGGATCGCGCTCCAGCCATTCGGGTAAATCGTGCGGCGCAAGGACTTGCCACACTGTTTCGTGATGTTCTTCCCCCCAATCTCCAGCTTTTCGCAACCTCCAACGGCTACGAATTCCATGATGGGGGGCTTGGCGGGCGTCGCCACCGTTTTGTTCCTGGCAGATGTCGTATCGATAGGAGCGTAATTTTCATTGGATTGAGGTGGGCTGGCGGCGGTCGGCGGGATTGCCGCCGGCGCTTCCGTCGTATAGCCCCGCCCATACATACATGCCTTAAACGCCGCGCCCCTGCCACCGGTGTTGGCATCGTAGGTGATCGTTGGCGCGGGATGGTATTGTCCGCCGGTCGTCATGCAGTTTGTCGTGCCGTATGAACCGCCATATGAACTCTGGCAGGTGGTCAGGATTGGCGTGGTGGTAGCCTGCCCGATCGTATTTGAGACGTTCGCCACGGGGAACTGCTGGTAGGCCTCGGCGGTACAATGCGCCTTATCGTACTCAAATTCACTCTGGGTTGCGCCAGGCTTGTACCACTTGACCGCACACCCAGAAAGCAGGGTGATGAGACACAGCACACCAAGTCGTTGCCGCATACGTGTTCCTAAGGCTTGTTTTGATTCCCCCGCCAAGGCAAGGGCGTGTAATTGCGAGGGCGTTCGCCGGTTGCCGCGCGCCACTGGTTCTAATCTGCTGCGAGTGTACGGATCGGTGAACTTCATGCAAGGAATTGGCCTGCGGAAACTGAACGGTTGCGAGGAAACGACGATCCGGCAGCGCAAAGCTCAAACGGGGCCGGTTTTGAACCGGCCCCGTTTGTCTTGTGGGGGACGTAGCCGCTTTTAGGGCTACGAGAAGTAGATGATGTCCTTGTAGTCAAGAACGGCCTTCGCCAGGCCAAGGCGCATTGCTGGGGTGTCCTTGACGCCGTCTGCCAGCCAGACGTAGTTGTGGCACGCACGAAAGATCGTGAGCAGCTTGCCAATCTGCTCCGGACGGTACACGGAGTATCCGTTCCACACCCGCCCGCGGTTGGCCTGAGACGAGATCGGGCGCTCAAGCATGGATGAACGCCGGCGGATACGATGCGTCGATCTGGCTGAGCTGGGCCTTCTATTACTACCTGGCCACGATCCATGCCTGCGTGCGGCTGATCGATCGATCGAAACAATAGGCTGCAAGTGCGCTAACGCCCACGTCCACGCTGCTCCGCGGGGGCGTCGTGTAAGTAGCCGGCCGGTGCAGGTTTGTTTTTGTTGGTCGACCGTCGCACCGCGTTAGCAGCTAACTGGCCGTGGCTCACTGCGAGGACAGGTCTGACAGCGTGTTCTGATAGACGAGTTCGCCCAAGTGCGCACGCCATGCGTCCGCGTGGGCCCGGAGCGACGCGAGCGCATCGGTCCTGACTTGCGTGGGGCCGACGACGGGCTGGGCCTGCAGTGCAACGCCCAGTTGGGTGCACGCACGGCGGTGCCGCAGTCCGCTGGCGGCCAGAAGGCGAGCGGCGGCATTGGGCAAGCCAAAGCGCAAATGATCGGGAAAGGTTCGGACTCCTTCGGCCAGAACGCTACCGTCTCGCTCCAGTTTCTTCTCCAACAGACTCACGCCTTGCTCGACAATTGTCTGCAGCGAATAACTGATGCCTTGCGTGCAAACGCCAAGCAAGTCGTCCATCGGCATGCCGACACGATCGGCAATCTCTCGATATTGCGATCCGCGCATCCACAGCGTCGCAATCTCGAAGAACCGTTCTTTCACCGTGTTGACGTCCGCGTTTTCATCCAGACGAAAGGCCCGCTTTACCGCCTGGCGAAGCTCGGGCAGCGTCCAGGCCCATTCGAACAGGGGGAGTCGTACCTCGTCAGACAGCGGATCGGCCTCGATACTCCAGTTGGGCCGGCGCGGTAGCAAGCCCACTTCGACGGAATCGATCCAGCGGGCTCTGGCGCCGGTGGCGCGCGCCCAGCCGATCTTTCCTTCCCCGCGCAGGGCGACGAGCCAGCCGGCCCGCAGGGCGAACACCGTGCGCAGATGCGCCGTGGAGGCCGCGGATAGTTGCTGTGCGGCGAACGTCTGTGCCGCCAGATCCTGTGCCATTGCGACGAATTGGGCTTCACCCATTTCGTCGGAGAGCAATTCGATCAGCGTGGCGTCAACCCCGTCGATCAGGGGGTAGATGGGCGGATTGGCCTCGAGGAACTCATTGGTGAGCGGCAGGTTGCCGCGGGTGAGAAAGCGTGTAATGGCTTCGACCAGCTTGCGTAAAGAACCCTCGACGGCCTCTCCGGCACCCTGTCGGGCCACGGGTTCGACGAACTGCCACTGGTCCGGGTTGGCGCAGATCACAAGACCCTTGGTATTCGCGCCCGCCCTGCCGGCGCGCCCTACCAGATTCTTGATATCGCGGGCCAGCATGGCCTCTTGGCCAGTCGTGCCGCGCCGCTGGACGGAGTAGAGCACAAGCGTTCGGATCGGCAGGTTGACCCCTTCTGCCAGCGTGCTGGTACAGATCACCAGCTTGACATCCAGGGCGCGAACCAGGCCTTCCAGCACCTCACGCGTCTCCTGGGGGATGTCTCCATGGTGAAGTGCGACGCCATTCCGGAGCGCCGCCGTACCGACCCAGTCGTTGCCATATTCCAGTTCGAGATAGGCGACGGACTTCTGTACTGTGTCGAGCCGTGCGAAGTCAATGGGCCTGGGTAGGGGTAAGGGGATATGCAACTGCTCGACGAGCGTCTCGGCGATGCCGATGGCGCCTTGCGCTCCGCGTTTGTTGGCGGCGAAGATGGCGGTTGCACCCATGGGCAACACTTTGCGGGCCGCGGCGATTGCCTGGGTCTTGATTGGCGCAAACGGGTGAGTCTTCAGGCGCCCGGTTTCAGGATTGGGATAGGAGAAGTCGCGTCGCGCGAGAAAGCCGTCGATGGAGAAGCGCCGTTCCTGCGCTTCGTGCGGATGCAGTTCGAGGCCGATCTCCGTCCTGACACCGTCGCCCACAGGTCGGAGTACGGCAAACTCCGCGCTGGCGGGGCGATAGCTGCTGCGCACGACTGTCTGGTTTGTGCCGCCCAGCCAGCCATTAATCTGCTCGATGTTCGGCACGATCGCCGACATGAAGACGAACCGGGTGTGCCGTGCCTGACGGGCTTTCAGACGGGCCAACAGCAACTCCAGCCCAATGCCTCGCTCGCCACCATCCAGAAGATGGCCTTCGTCGCAAATGACCAGGCCAATTCGGCCTGCAAAATCGGGGTCGGCTCCCAGGAGCCCGGAAAGCGCTTCAGGCGTGGCAACAACGGCCTGCACGTCGGCGAGCGCGTGGATTTCCTCACCCGATGGTACCGTGCCCCCGTAAGCACAGCGCGCCGCAATGCCCAAGGCATTCAATCGTCGCACCAGGGTGCCGCGCAGTTCCGACGCCAGGGATCGGTACGGGACCAGCAGGATCGCGACATCCTGCGGAGCGCGCTTCAGATGCCAATAAAGCAGGGTTTCGCAGAGCGTGGTCTTGCCGGCGCCTGTCGGCATCTGCAGCGAGTAGCTATCCACGGACGCGAGCAGGCCCCCGTGGATCGCTTCGATCTGCGAGGGAAAGAACTCCCAGGTTGATGGTTGCCGGTCAAGCAGGGAGGCGACCAGTGGCTGCCAGAATTCGAGGTGGCCGTCAGGCAGGACGGCGCGGACATGCGAGCGGGTAAAGCTGGTGAGAAGCCGGTGCAGAAGCTTGGCGGCGATCCACGGGCCCGGCCCCTCCTGCAGCACCCGTCGCTCGGCAAGGCGGGTCGCCTCGGTCATGCGGGCGAGCCGCAGCATGTCACCGGCGCGGAGCGATTCGCGCACGGCGAGGGCAAATGCGGACTCCAGAACTGGTGGGCGTGCCAGGAAATCATAGCAGGCCGCCTGCAGGCTCTGGTTCTCTGGAGGGCGGCCACCCCGCCGCATTGCCAAGCATGCCGAGGCGGGATAGTCACCAAAATAGAACGACGCGGCCGCGTAGAGGGTCGCCTCCTCCCGGGAGATGCCATGCTGCCTCAACTGCTCGTCGGAAGTCTCGACGGAGAATTGCAGGAACGCATTGCCGAGTTGCGCCCAATCGTCGCGGGAGGTGTCGGGAGCGTCCATGCTGCGAAACAGCTCGCCAACCAGCGAAATGTAGTAGTCCTCCGGGCGATTGGTGATGCGCGCGAGTTGGATCGGCGTCTGGGCGATCGAAAAAAAGCGCAGGTGGCGGACGCTATCGGCATCGTTAATCCAGTGCTGAAGGGTGGCTCGCATTTTTTTTAAACCGGGACGGCGGCACGCGCTGCGGCGAACACCGATTCGTAGGTCTGCTTCAGATTCGGCACGGCAATCACCAGGAGGGTGAAATCGCCACTGGCAACGGCGGGTGCCGTGAGCAGCTCCTGATCCAGCAAGCTGTCGCACACGACCGCCACGGCGCGATACCGCTTTGCCACTGGTGGGTGATCAACGAGGTTGATGAAGCGATTGAGCAACGGAATGTCGACATCGCCGAGGCTTTCCGCCATGGCGCGTTCACGCAGCCACACCAGGGTTTCGGCAAGGCGACTGGTGCGATCTTTCGCGCAATCTTCGATGGCCGAAGCAATGGGCGCGGACGTTCCCGGAGTGGACTTGAGCTTGACTTCGGCGCACAGGATGCCGTCCTCGGCCCCAGAGTTCGGGCGGTTCGGCATTAGAAAATGGACGACATCCGATCGCGGGGCCGGCTTGGTCCGATCTTGCTTGAGCCGCCATTTCTTGGCGCCGATGGCCGTTCCAGGCAGCTCCTTGGTTGACTGATAGATGTAGCAGAGCAGCTCTCCAAAGTCGCCGGCCATGGTGGAGCCAGGATCCGGCAGCTTCGAGGCCAGGATGTCGCCTTGCGGGATGCCCAGCTCGTTGGATCGCTGGGTCAGCACTGCGTCGGTGATGTAGCAACGCCGAACGGCGATGGCCAGATCGGCGGCCAGTTGCTGGGCTTGCTCTGCGGTCAATCTGACCAGGACGTAAGGCTGTTCCTGCTGGTGCGGGAACCACCCGATGGAAGTGTTGAAGTCAAATCCCAGTTCATCCATGGCAGAGCTTTAGGGTTAAACGCGGCACGTGTGGGTGGGTTCCCGTCATCGTGCCGGCCGGCGACAGGGAATGACGATGGCCTCGCTGTTGTCGACGTGAAATTTGAAGCGCTCGAAGAGAATAGCGCAGGTCGGCGTCGTCCGCTGCGGCGAGGATATTGACATGCGCGGTGGCATGGCGAACGCTCCCGCGCTGGCATCGCTGGACGGTAGGCGAGAAGAGGGACAGCGTCAAGGCGGGCGGCGCGCGGAGAATGGCGTCCGCTGCTGAGAAAGCGGCGGACATTCGTCGAAGTAAGCTGGAGTGACCGCTTGTGGCCGGTCTCGGCCTTCGGGCTACCTAGGCAGCTTGAAGAACTGCAGCTTCCATCAGCATTCTCACTGGGAATGGGGCCCTTGTGCACCACAGCATCGCATGCTTATCCCATGACGGCCTAAGCAATTGTGTTTAACATCAGCGCTGTCACGATAAACGAGGCAGCATGGCTATGGCAAGATGCACGGCACCAGTACGTGGACACAACTCGGCAGCAGCGGCTGCAGCCTGTCCTGCATGTAGCAGCCGCGGCTACCGCTATGGCGGTGGCTACAGTTCGACCTACTCCACGTCGGGCAGCGGAGGAGGTGGCTACAGCAGCGGCGGCGGCGGTAGCAGGTTCAGTGGCAGAGCAAGGCCGCGCTGGTCGCGAGCCGGTTCGTCGGTCTCGTACACGACTTCCCAAGTGCAGTCACTCACGCCAATTCGCGAATCCGTTGAGAAGACAGCGGCGGAGCTGCCCGACCTTCGCGATTGCTTTCTGTGCCACGCGTGGGACGACCGGCAGGGGGCAGCCAAAGAGCTGTACGATTTGCTCGTGGCGGCTGGCGTCAAGGTTTGGTTCAGCGAGAAGGACCTTGGCCTCGGCGTGCCGATGATGCGTGCCATTGACAAGGGCTTGGCAAATTCCCGCATCGGGCTTGTGCTGGTCACCCCGAACCTGTTGCGCCGCCTCCCGCAAGAGGGCGTCGCCGACAAAGAGCTTTCGGCCCTCCTGGCGGGCAACCGGCTCGTGCCCATCGTGCACCAGACGACGTACCCAGAGCTCCGGAATGTCAGCCCCTTGCTTGCTTCCCGAACCGGCCTGGACACTGCCGAAGACTCAATGGCGGTGGTCGCGACCAAGATTGCCGAGCTGGTCGCCATCTGGGCCTAGCGGATTATCTTGGCTCCTAACACCTTTGCGCTCCCTGGCTCTCGGCCTCGGGGCTGTTTGCGCACCCCGAAATGTGAATTCTTCAGGCCGGAGTGGTAGGGCCACAACGAAGAGGAAAGAATACTGGAAGTTCCAAGCCGATCGCGCAGGTCCGCTTGTGGCCGGAGTCTGCCGGTTCAGTACCGGGGAGCTAGTCATCTGAGGAGCCTCGGCTCGATGGACACATCAGGTTTTTTAATGTCCATATTCAATGGCCATACAAGCGACACAAGATATCGGCTAAGTTGTTGATTACTTGGCCACTCGATGTGTCCACACACCTCTAGATGCCTATGAAGGGCCCGCAGAGTTAAGCCCCTTGGAGTAAAACGAAGATTCGGAGTCTCGTTTCTCATGAGGAGCACGCAAATGAACGCGCCTGACACAGCCCTTCAGGGGCAGGATACGACGATCACCGGTCGGCTGTACATCGCCTTCGAACTGGGCGACAAGAGCTGGAAGCTGTCGCTGGGCGACGGCGTGCGCGGGCCGAGCCGGTGCTCGGTGGCGGCCGGCGACATGACGTCGGTCCTGACTGCAATCGCCAAGGCCAAAGCCCGGTGTCATCTGCCTGCCGATGCGCCGGTGCGCTCCTGCTATGAGGCCGGCCGGGACGGCTTTTGGCTGCACCGCTGGCTCAGCACACATGGAATCGTCAACCTGGTGGTCGATTCCGCCAGTATCGAAGTGAACCGGCGGGCGCGCCGCGCGAAGACGGACCGGCTCGACAGCGACAAGCTGCTGTCGATGCTGATCCGTTACTACGCGGGCGAGCGGCGGGTGTGGGCAGTCGCGCGGGTCCCAACCGAAGAGCAGGAAGATGAGCGGCGCGTGCATCGCGAGCTCGGGCGCCTGCGCCAGGAGCGCACCGCCCACAGCAACCGAATCCGCTCGCTGCTGGTGTTGCACAACCTGCGGCTCGAGCGCATCGGTGGGCGCTCGTGGGCATGCTGGTGGGCCCAGCATGCCGCGCAGCTCCTGCCAGGTTTGCGCGCCGAGATAGAACGCGAGTTCGAGCGGCTGTTGCTTGTCGCCAAGCAGATCACGACACTGGAGGCGTTCCAAAACCGCCAAGTCCGCAGCGGCACACAACCCACGATCGCCGTGCTGACGCGGCTTGCAGGTATCGGCACTGGCAGTGCATGGACCCTGGTCAAGGAACTGTTTGGCTGGCGGCGGTTCCACAATCGCCGTGAACTTGCCGGTTGCCTGGGCCTGGCGCCGACGCCCTACGCAAGCGGCACCAGCCAAGTCGAACAGGGCATCAGCAAGGCGGGCAATAAACGGGCGCGGTGGCTGATGGTGGAACTCGCATGGAGCTGGTTGCGCTTTCAGCCGGCGAGCCAGTTGAGCCAGTGGTTTAGGCAACGATTTGCCATGTCCGGAAAGCGCTCGCGACGCATCGGCATTGTCGCGCTCGCTCGCCGTCTCGCGATCGCATTGTGGCGCTACCTGGAATATGGTGAGATTCCGCTCGGGGCAAGGCTCAAGTCGCTCGGCAGCAGTGCCGTCGTGATCTGAGAACTCCAGCATCGGTCGATGAACGGTTTGAAGGTTAGCGCGCCCGGACAGTAAGAGGGTTACCCGACGGGTAATCGTAGTTTTAGATGGGGCGCGTCGCTAAGGGAGTGTTCCAGCGCTTTGCGCATGCGGTATGTGGTGACCGGCCTGGCGCCGGCACGGATAGAAGTTGGCCAGGGCAACTGCCCGGCATCAGACACTCCGACCTCCATCCCGTTGAAGTCTCGAATTATTGAAAGGACACCAAACTGAAATCACGCGCCTTTGCCGTGCAAGTTATCCACCGCTGGCCAGCGTCGTGGTCGTGACAGGCGACCCGCTGACCGGCCGTGGATAACTTGCGGCTCGTCTCTCGTCTCAATAGGAGATACTGCCCAACGAAAAAAGACCAACAAGTGCTTGACTCCCAACGCCCCATAGAAATCTTACTGTGTCACAAAAACGACAATTACTGTGTCAATAATATTGAATTTCAGTTATAACCAAGATTCCATCGTGGCAAGAGGCGGCAATGGGAAATCTGGCGGAATTCGATCGTTATATTGAGTACCTATGCGTGGCGTTGGATCATGTGGATCGAAACGTCGGATTGCAGGACTATTGTCGAGGCCTCATGTTGCCGATCCAGCGCAAGAGTGTTGAGCCTCTGGCTGCGCATACCGATCCGCTACACGTGGCTGCCAAGCACCAATCGTTACATCACTTCGTGGCCAAGGCGGGATGGTCGGACAGTGCCGTGATGTCGCGCGTTCGCGACTGGGTTGTGCCACACCTCGGGTTGGACAGTGGCTGCTACTGGATTATCGATGACACCGGGTTCCCGAAGAAGGGAATGCATTCAGTTGGCGTCGCGCGCCAATACTGCGGTCAACTGGGCAAGCAGGACAACTGCCAGGTGGCGGTCAGTCTTTCGCTGGCCAGCGTCCAGGGCAGCATTCCTGTCGCCTATCAACTGTATTTGCCCAAAGACTGGGCGAGTGACCCGGTGCGCAAGAAGAAGGCCGGGGTGCCGGACGGCATGACGTTCGCGACCAAGCCGGAAATTGCTCTGGCGCAAATGCGTGAGGCGCTCGCCTCGGGCGTGCCGATGGGCGTGGTGCTGGCGGACGCCGGGTATGGCGATGAAACCGCCTTTCGCGATGGCATTACTGAGATGGGCATGCTGTATGCAGTCGGCATACGGCCGGGGACTACGGTATGGGCGCCCGGCACCGCGCCGCTGCCGCCCAAGGCATGGAGCGGTCGCGGCATACGGCCGACGAAGCTGCGTCGGGAGCCTGGACACCAACCGGTGACGGTGAAGGCCTTGGCGATGGACTTGCCGCAGCAAGTCTATCGCACGGTCACCTGGCGGGAAGGCTCCAACACTGAACTGTCCTCCCGCTTCGCCGCCGTGCGGGTTCGCCCTGCTCATCGCGACTACCTGGGCACGCAGATGCGTCCCGAGGAGTGGCTACTGATCGAATGGCCCGAAGGAGAAGCCGAGCCGGTGAAATACTTCCTCTCTACCGGTCCGTCCGATGCCACCCTGGAACAATTGGTCTTCGTCACCAAGATGCGCTGGCGTATCGAGCGCGACTATCAGGAACTCAAGCAGGAGTTCGGCCTCGCGCACTATGAAGGCCGCGGCTGGAGGGGCTTTCATCACCATGCCACCCTGTGTATTGCGGCCTACGCCTTCCTCGTCGCTATGCGCCTCAATCAGAGCACCTCAAAAAAAAACCGTGCTCAACCAGAAACGCCTTCCTTCCCCAAGGATTACGTCCCTCGCGGCAGCCGGACGAGTGCAGCGCCACGTGGCTGAGTCGATTTCGACGCTGCGGCTACTCATCGCTCGTGCCATTATCAACCGGCTCCGCCGGTGTCCATGCTGCTGGGATGTGAAGCTAAATTTGTGACACAGTGTGCGTCCAGCTAAGGCTGGCGTGTTCAGCAGGAGCCAGTCCTGCCGGGGTAAAAGTCAGGCGCCCCGTAGCTTGAATAGCAGGGTGGCGGGAAACCAAGACTCTGAAGCCTACCGACAGGCGGCCCCTTGGTGTTACGTCCCGCCAATTTTGAGGTTTGGCGAGGGGTGTTTGTCGCGGTTTCGGCAAGAGCGAGTTTAGGAACATCGCCTTGACCATCGCGAGACACGACGGGCGTAAAGAAGGCCAGTACTCCTCTGATATCGTGCGACGTTTCCGGACCTCGTACGAACATCAGAACAGACTGGCCTATGCATCGGATTGTATTCGCGTTTCCCACTCTCGAACAACATCTTCGCGCCGTTCGTGCCACCCCGCAGTCGTACCGGCCCAAGGTCTGCATCCATTGCGGTGGCGCCTGTCTGTGGTGCCATGGCTGCTACCACCGCAAGGCCGACCGCGGCGAGGACGGCTCGCTCAATCCGGCACCGGTTCCACGCTTTCGTTGCCCAACGTGCCGCCGCACCTGCTCGCGCCTGCCGCTGTGCATCTGCCCACGCCGCTGGTACGACTGGGCACTGCAGCAGCAAGTCCTGCTGCTCCTGCTCATCGGCGCATCGCTGCGCCGCGTGGCCGCCGTGTTCGCGCTGAGCTACCACACCGTGCGGCGCTGGTGGCACTGGCTCCAGGCGCACGGCGCGACCTTCATGTTCCATCTGCGCAGCCGCTTTGCCGAACTGGGCCGCGCCGCCGATTCCACCACGTTCTGGCTCACCTGCTTCGCGCGAATGCCGTTGTGTGAGGCAATGGCCTGGCTCGATCACGACGACCAGGATGTCCCGTGATCAATTGACTCCAACGCGGGCCGCGATGGGCCAATTCGCATTGGCACCGGGACTCCACACACTTTGCCCACTGCCGCCGGATTCGGATTGCAGGTCTCATGGCGTTTCCCTTTTTACGAGGAACGTTCATGAATGACATCGATCCGAAGGCACTGTTTCGCCTGTCCGTGCTGGGCCCGCTGGTCAGCCGCGAGAAGCTGGGCCGCGGCGAGCTGCAGCAGCTCCTGCGGCAACTGGCCCGCCAGGAGTATGCGATCCCCGGCTCGCGCCGGCGCCACATCGGCGAGAAGACCCTGCAGGCCTGGTACTACGCCTGGCGGCGCGAGGGCATCGCGGGGCTGGCCGACAAGCCCCGCACCGATACCGGCCGCTCCAAGCTGCCCGAGCCGGTGCAAACCGCGGTGCTGGCCGCCAAGCGCGAGAACCCGCGCCGCTCGATTCGCCAGATTCGCCTGCTGCTCGAGGCCAGCGGCGTTGTGCCGCGCGACTCGCTCTCGCGCTGCGCGGTGCACCGCCTGCTTCAGACGCATGGGCTCTCGCGCATTGCCGGCCCAGCGGTCGTGCCCGACGAGAAGCGCAGCTTCGTGGCCGAACACGCCGGCTCCATCTGGTACGGCGACGTCATGCACGCACCCACGCTGTCGTTCGGCGGCCGGCGCATGAAGACCTATCTCGTCTCGCTCATGGATGACGCCTCGCGGCTCATCGCCCACAGCGCCTTCTGCCTGTCCGAGACGGCGCTGGATATCGAGGGCGTGCTCAAGCAGGCGCTGCTCAAGCGCGGCGTGCCAAAGATGATCGTCGTCGACAACGGCGCAGCGTATCGCGCTTCGACCCTGCAGGGCATCTGCGCACGCCTGTCGATCCGACTGGTCTATTGCCGGCCATACGCACCAGAAGGCAAGGGGAAGTTGGAACGCTGGCACCGGACCCTACGCGAGCAGTTCCTCGCCGAGCTCGACATCACCCATCTGCGCGACCTGGCCGACCTGAACGCCCGCCTGTGGGCCTGGGTCGAGCAGGTCTATCACCGCAACCCACACAGCGCGCTCGATAACCAAACGCCGCTGGCCCGCTATCAGCAGGACCTGCCCAGGATCCGCTCGCTGGGCTCGCTGGCCGCGCAACTCGATGAGCTGTTCCTGCATCGCGTCGCGCGCCACGTGCGTCGCGATGGCACGGTGTCGTTCCAGGGCAAGCGCTTCGAGGTCCCGTACGAGCTGACCGGCCAGACCGTGCAGCTCGTCGTCGATCCGCATACCGCGACGGTCAGGCGGGTCGAGAGCGAATCCGGACAGCCGCTGGGCGCCGCCACCGAACTCGACGCCGTTGCAAACCTCACCCGCCGGCGTCGCAAGCCCCTGTCGGAACCGGCGACCGGCGAACCTGCCTCGCCGGGGCCCAATCTGATCGAGCTCGTTCACCAGCGCCACTACGCACCGGAGGCATGACATGTACCGACAACACTTCGGCCTGCGTCGTGCGCTGCTGGACAAGGATTCGACCGAACTGTGGGACGACGGTGCGCTCGCCCAGTTGACTGAGCGCTTCCAGTGGCTGCTGACCAGCCCCGGCATCGGCCTGCTCACCGGCGAGCCCGGCGTGGGCAAGACCGCCGCGCTGCGCCACATCACCCGCACGCTCAATCCGCATCGCTATCTGGTCATCTACTTGGCCGAGACCGAGTTCGGGCGCGTCGATCTGTACCGGGCGCTGGCCCGCGCGCTCGGCCTCGAACCCGGCTATCGGCGCGCCGACCTGTGGCGCGACCTGAAGCAGCGCATCACCGAGCTGGCCGACAGCAAGCAATTGCTGCCCGTGTGGATCATCGACGAAGCCCAGAACCTGCCGCCCGAGTTCTTCCGCGACTTCCCGTCGTTCCTGAACTTCGCCTTCGATGCCCGTGACCTGCTCACCGTCTGGTTCGCCGGTCATCCGAGTCTGGCCAGTACGCTCGAGCGCGCGCCGTACGCCGCCTTGTATGGACGCATTCAGGCGCGTGTGCTGTTCAAACCGGTCTTCGAGCGTGAACGCTTCGCGCAGCTCATTGCGCACGCGCTCAAGAGCGCCGGCTGCACCCACACGCTGCTGGCCGACTCCGGGCTCGAACTGCTGCGGCAGGCCTCGCGTGGCCTACCGCGGCAGGCCGGGCGCATCTTGCGCACCACCATGCAATTGGCCGTTCCGAAAGGGCTCAATCACCTGCCAGACGAGCTGCTTCAACAGGCTATCGAGGAGTTGCGATGACTGCCGGTAGTCAACACAAGGAGTCTTCCCGCATGCGATCCAAGAACACGCCCCGTCCTGCCATGCCCCCGATGCCGATTCCACCCACACTATCTGACGAGGCAGCCGCGCAAATCCAGCACTTCCTCTCAGATTGCTTCCTGTGGTTCAGCGCCACGTACCGGGACCAGATCCGCCGCTATTACGAACCATGGCACGGTGGCGGCAAACGCCAACCCCGTCTGGACGATCCGTTCTAAGCAACAGCCCCGGCCATCCCGGGGCTGTTTGCCCTTCGCCCCCCTTCATCGTGCGACGATTCTCGGACTTCGCCTCATTCCATCTCACGCTACGCCGGAGTTGCTCTGCGCCTCCGGCAACCCGCGACGATTGCCGACGTCTCACCTCGAATAGCTCGCGACGCCGCTCCTCAAATAGCCCGGGACGTAACACTTGGGGGCCGCGCGAGTCATCGGGCCGTAACCAAAGTGAACGCGGATGTGGCCTCGAAAACAATAGACCCGAAGGCCGAGCCCTCACTGTGTAGGCGAAGGCAGCATGGGTAGCCGAAATCTGACCGACACGGCTACTTCACTTCGGCGGGGTGTAAGCGACGGCACGATGACAAGGACACGCTAAGCAACTGGAGAAGCCCTCCTCGCCCCGGCGCGAAATCGTCGGAGCAAGGTAGGTTCTATAACCGGAGAACCCGGGAAGTGGATCGAAGGCGAGAGGGTGGCGGATGGGTCCGTAGTAGCTGTGAAGCCGGGTAACGCTGGCGGAGCGAAGGGGCCCTGCTGTTTGTAACGTCCTCAACAACATGGGAGGCAAGGACGAGATGACAAAGACGTCCGTTAGTTTGCAGGACCTGAGGCGGGGACTATACGTCAAGGCGAAGACTGAACCGTCCTGGCGTTTCTGGGGCTTGTACGTCCATGTCTGCAAGACGGAGGCACTACGCGAAGCGTACGAGATGGCCAGATTAAACAACGGAGCACCGGGTATTGACGGCGTGACGTTCGAGGTCATCGAGGCGCAGGGCGTGGAGGCGTTCCTGGAGCAGATACGGGGCGAACTGGTGGACCGTACCTACCGGCCACTGCCGGCACGGAGGAGGGAGATACCGAAGGACGGGGGAAAATTCCGCGTCCTATCGATACCCGCTATCCGTGATCGAGTGGTCCAGGGTGCGCTCAAGCTGATACTGGAACCGATCTTCGAGGCAGATTTCCTGCCGGGGTCGTATGGCTATCGTCCCAAGAGGACCGCACATGAAGCGGTGCAGCGAGTGGCGACGGCGATCGTGCAGGCGAAAACCCTGGTCTTAGATCTGGATCTACGCGCCTACTTTGACACCGTGCGGCATCATCTGCTGCTCGGCAAGGTGGCGCGGCGGATCAATGATCGGGACGTCATGCATCTGCTAAAGCTGATGCTGACTGCATCGGGCAAACAAGGCGTTCCGCAGGGCGGGGTGATTTCGCCGCTGCTCAGCAATATCTATCTCACAGAGGTGGATCAAATGCTGGAGCGCGCGAAGGATACCACGCGCGAAGGGAAGTACACTCACGTCGAGTATGCCCGCTTCGCTGACGACCTGGTCGTGCTGATCAATGCCCACCCGCGCCATGCGTGGTTGCTCGGGGCCGTGACCCGACGCCTTCGGGAAGAATTTGCCAAACTGCAGGTCGAAATCAATGAAGAGAAGAGCCGCACCGTGAATCTGGCATGTGGAGAGAGCTTCGGCTTTCTGGGCTTCGACTTCCGTCGCATCCGAAGCATCCGGAACAAGGTGTGGCGACCGCAGTACACGCCCAAGCTGAAAAAGCGAACGACGTTACTGCGAAAGCTCAAGGATGTGTTCAGGCGATATAAGTCGCAGCCGGTGGGCCGTGTTGTCGAATTGATCAACCCGGTGCTACGTGGCTGGGTGAACTACTTCGCTGTTGGACATTCCAGTGAGTGCTTCAGCTTCGTGAAAGACTGGGTGGAAAAGAAGATCAGGCGCCACATGCAGCGATCCCGGCAGCAACAGGGCTTCGGCTGGGAGACGTGGAGTAAGCGGTGGTTGTATGGCGAACTGAAGCTGTTCAATGGCTATAAGGTTCGCTACAAAACGCAAATGAAAGCGTCCCCAGCATGATAGGTCCCATAAGCGTTGACATGAAGCAGGCAGGAGAGCGTAGTGCCGGAAAACGGCCCGCTGCGTTCGATGAGGCGGGAGCTGGAAACGTGGCCACGGCAGCCGGACTGAGGCCCACTGCGAAAGCAGTGGAACTGCCACCGGAGCCTAACGTGCGCGCGCCAGTTCTCGACCCTACAAGATTAGAGAAGCCGCAGGCTAGGAAAAATGAGTCGATTGAGCGCAATGGAGAGCGTGTTGGCGTGCATTCTGGGGGCAAAGATATGGCTAGAATGCCGCGACATACTTCCTCGCGCTGCGTAACTCCTTCTTCAGCTAAGGGTAATGTTGTTGACATCAATCGAGACGACCAGCGGCTCCGGGATCGCTTGACCGTCGGGCAGGCGCGGATAGATACGACGTCTTGTCGGGAAGCGGATGCCTGAAACCGTGATGTAGTCGCCGACGTAATGCGCTCCGGCTGTATTGCCGGCGATCTCCACGTCATAGTCGAGGCGGCGTACTAGATTGTCGGAATCAACGTAGATTGCCTGTGCATTGCTGAAGACCTCTAGCGAATCTGGGTAGCGCACCTCGATCTTGCGCCACGTTTCGCCGCGCTCTGTCCATGTCCCAGCGTCCTCGCACACTACACCGTCCCATGCGAGCAAGAATGGTGTATTCAGGTAGGTCCACATCGCACAGCCAGCGAAGAAGGCTAGCTGCAGGGGATCCCAAGGGGTTTCCAGCTTGTGTCCTTCGAACGAGGTGCGGGGCTGCATACGCTCTTGCAGAACTTGGTTAGCCGCATCTAGTAGAGCGATTCGGCGTCCCATAAAGTCACTCCTGCTCGCGAGCGTTCCGAACGGTTCGTGTGATGCCCATTGCCTGTCGGTACTTACTGTGACCGTAGTCGTGTCGAGTACACCGGGTTGGGATTTGATAGCCCATAGTGCCCCACCTTGGCTCAAGTCGGCCTGGACCTTTGTAAATTTCCGCCATTGGGTGATGCCCCCGTGGGCGTCGATGATGGCTTTCGCGATGCTGTTCATAGAATGGACCTTTTTCATTACCTAGCCTGTGCCACATGGCGATTGAGAATAAGGGCGACCATCTCACACGCGCCGGCGAATAGGCCAATGCCCCAGATTGCCTCAGTCGCCAGAATCGCCGCACCTATCGCGCTGCCAATGGAAAAGCCGAAGTACATGGTCGACGTGTTTAAGGCCAGCGAGAGCGGTGCCTGGGACGGGCTGCCGGCTGCCATCAGGCGCGACATCTGTGCCGGGAAGAACGCCCAGACGGCGAAGCCCCATACCGCGATCGCCGCCAGGACTGGTAACAGCGCCGGGCCCGCCGAATGCGTGGAGGCCGACAAGGCGAGCGCCCAGAATGAAAGTGCCAGGGCGAAAAGCGAGTAGCGCGCCACCCGGCTCGAGCCAAACTTGTCCGTCAGCGTCCCTCCCGCCGTAACACCCACTGCCGCCGCCAGGCCCCACATCGAAACAGTCGCATTGATGCCAACTGCGTCGAATTCAAGCACGCGAGAGAGGTAGGCTGCGATATAGGGATATGCAGCATAGGCACCAATGGACCAGAATAGGCTCACCGAAAGCAATCGGACGACGGCAGGCTGACGGGCGATTGAGAGCCGTTGCGATAGCGTTGCCACAGGAATGCCAGCACCGGCATCCCGGGCGACGCCGACGAGAATCCCTGCAATCGCCGTCAGGCTCATCGCGCCGACCGCCAGAAAGGTGGCACGCCAGCCGAAGGCATGTCCCACTACGCCGCCAAGAGGCAAGCCCAGCGCGATCGCCAGTGTCATACCCCCGCTCACAATGGCCAACGCCCGGCCTCGCTTGCTAGCAGATACGATCGCACCGGCAAGGGCGTTGGCGTTGGGCACATATAGACCAGAAGCAACGGCCATCATCACGCGTGCGGTCATCAGCAGCCCGAAGCTGGGCGACCAGGCGGCCAGCAGGTTTCCTCCGCCAAAGATGGTCATGGCGAACAGCAGTACGCTGCGACGCCGTAATCGCGCCGTCATGACCGTCGCGACAGGTGAACTCACGGCCATGGTCAGTGTGAATACCACGACGAGCAGTGCGATATGTGGCACGGTCATCCCGAAATCGGCTGCCATCGTAGATAGCAGAGGCGCAATCATGAATCCCTCGGTGCCAATCGCAAACGTGCCGAGCGCCAGAAACAAGGCGGGTACAAGCGAGTCGTTGCGTTCGGGGGCGGGTACCGCGGAGGCCGCGGGTGCCGTTACCGCACGGCTATTGTGTGACACAGATCTTCTCCTGCGCGTGGTCACTGGCACTCCGGGCCGGGGCGCCAGGCTTCTCGTTAAACCGGGATGGGGTTATCGGCGATGTACTGGTTGAAGTCGTGAACCAACTGATGCTCGCCGAGTCCCGGGTTATCGCGCATGGCGCGAATGGACTCGACAAACACCTCATGCTCTTCGGTCCCGAGGCCGCGCATGGTTTCTTCGATAAACGCGTCCAGGGGCATGGCACGCGGATCGCCGCTCTTCTTGACGAGGTCGGTGTCGACCCAAGGCGGTGCGATCTCCTGGACTGTCACGTTGGTCGCGCGGAGCATGAAGCGCTGCGACAGGGCATAAGAGTGCAGCGCCGCTTTCGATGCGGAATAGACTGCATTAGTGGCGATCGGGACATACGCCAGCACCGACGTGTTGTAGATAATCGTCGAGCGAGGTTGACCCTTCAGATGCTCGACGAGCTCCGATGTCATGCGGATCGGGCCCAAGAGGTTGGTGTCGAGGATGCTGCGAGACGCGGCGTCCTCGACGGGAGTCGACGCGTCGTCAAACGGCATGATGCCCGCGTTGTTGATCAGAACGTTCAGCGTGGGATAGTCCGAGATCAAGTCCTTCGCCACGCGCGCGATGTCGGCAGCCTCGGAAATATCGAGTTCGACGCCATCGATGCCGGGATACTCCGCGGAGATCTGCCGCAGAAGTGCTTTGCGGCGTCCAGCAATGATGACCTTGTTTCCCAAGGCATGGAAGGCCTTCGCCAACTCCAGGCCAATGCCCGACGTCCCGCC
>NZ_JBFTOX010000064.1:0-60069 GCF_056398185.1 Cupriavidus sp. 05L310 | reverse complement strand
CTCAAGCGCGCCATCGACCTGCAGATGAACCACGGCAAGACCACCATCATCGAAATCATGTGCACCCGCGAGCTGGGCGACCCGTTCCGCCGCGATGCGCTCGCCAAGCCCGTGCGCATGCTCGACAAGTACAAGGACTACGTTTGAGCCAGTGAAGTAGCGGACGTCTGGCCGGAAGCGGCGTCCGCTGCTTCCGGCCATATTCCATTCTGAGCGACCCCATCATGAAAGCGATCAACCGCATTATCGAGCGCGCACGCGCGGCGCCCCAGCGCATCGTGCTGTGCGAGGCAGAGGACCCACGCATCCTGCAGGCGGCGCAACGCGCCACGCGCGAAGGCATAGCACGCATCGTGCTGGTGGGCGACGCCGCGCGCATCCGCCAGGCCGCGGCCGGCGCGGACATCGGCCTTGCCGGCATGGACGTGATCGACCCGGCCAGCTCCGCGCTCACGCCGTCCTTCGCGCAAAAGCTGTTCGCGCTGCGGGCAAAGAAGGGCATGACACTGGAAGACGCCAGGCGCGAGGTGCTCAAACCCCTGTGCTTCGCCAACCTGATGGTGCGCCTGGGCCACGCGGACGGCTCGGTGGCCGGCGCGGTGCACACCACCGCCGACGTGGTGCGCACCGCCATCCAGGTCATCGGCATCCACCCGGCGTTCAAGCTGGTGTCGAGTTTTTTCCTGATGATGTTGTGCGAGCCCTTCCACGCACTGAAGGGCGGGCTGATCTTTTCCGATTGCGGGCTGGTGGTGGACCCCGATGCCGGCGAACTGGCCGAGATCGCGATGGCGGCGGCCGACAGCGCGCAAAGCCTGCTGATGGACACACCGCGCGTGGCGATGCTGTCGTTTTCCACCAGCGGCAGCGCGCGGCATGCGGCTGTCGACAAGGTGGTGGAAGCCACGCGCCTCGTCACCGAGCAGCGTCCCGGCCTGGCGATCGACGGCGATGTGCAGCTCGACGCCGCCATCGTTGCCGAGATCGCCATGAAGAAGATCGAGCACTCCAGGGTGGAAGGCCGCGCCAACGTGCTGGTGTTTCCCAGCCTGGAAGCCGGCAATATCGGCTACAAGCTGGCGGAGCGCGTGGGCGGCGCCAAGGCGATCGGGCCCTTGCTGCAAGGCTTGCAGAAGCCGGCCAACGATCTCTCGCGCGGCTGCAGCGCGGACGATGTGTTCTACGTGATTGCCGTAACGGCAGTGCAGGCGCAAACCGCCGCGCAAGCCCGGACGGAAGCCCCGATGGCCGCGCAACTGTCATGACCGCTGACCACTTGCTGCCGCTGCTCGCACTGATGGGCGCGGCAAGTTACTTCCAGACGGTAACCGGCTTTGGCCTCGGCATGATCGTGATGGGCGCGACCAGCGGGCTGGGCCTGGCGCCGGTCGCCACCGTCGCCACGCTGGTGAGCCTGGTAACGCTGGCCAACAGCGCGGCGGCCTTGCCGGGCAAGATGCACCATATCGACTGGCGTGCCGTCGGCGCGGCCACGCTGGGCATCCTGCCTTCCGTGGTGGCCGGCGTGCTGATACTCGACTACCTGAGCAGCGCCGCCGCCGGCATCCTGCAGGTGCTGCTGGGCGCGGTGGTCCTGTATGGCGGGCTGAGCGCCGCGCTGCGCCCTGCCCCGCTGGTGCGGCGCTCCGGCGACCGCAGCTTCTTCGTCAGCGGCATCTTTGGCGGGCTGCTCAGCGGCATGTTCGGCGTGTCCGGGCCGCCGTTGATTTTCCAGTTTTATCGGCAGCCGCTGTCGATGGTGGAGATTCGCTGCGCGCTGATTCTTGTATTCACGGCGACCTCGGTGACGCGCACGCTGTTCAGTGCATGGCAGGGGCAGCTCGGCGCCGATATCTGGGTGCAGGCAGCGCTCGCGGTGCCTGTCGTGGCCGTGACTACGATTGCGGCCCGGCGATTTCCACCACCGCTTTCGGCTGTGGCAACGCGGCGGATTGCGTTCGGGGTGCTGGTGGTGATTGGGGCGTACCTGATGTTGCCGGGGTTGATTGACCTTGCCACTTAGTGGCTGAGACCCGCCGCACTCCCCGTGTGTTCTCTTATCTGCGGAAATACTTGTATTTTCCCCAGGGGGCGATATGGTCTCGCCCTCGCGCGCGGCTGTAGCTCAGTTGGATAGAGTACTTGGCTACGAACCAAGGGGTCGTGGGTTCGAATCCTGCCAGCCGCACCACCTGTTACGTTTAGCAAATCAACGGCTTGGAGAATTTGAACCTCCAAGCCGTTTTTGCTTTTACGCAGCATTGCCGACGGGCCTTCGCGGGAGTCTCTTCACCAACGCTACACGTCGGCAACTTCGACGCGCGAGGCCACCAACGCGATATGATCATCACGGATCCCGCCAGGGCAACGGTGAAGTTCTGTCGCTCCTTGCCATGCCCCGGGCGTATCCCCGGCCGGGGGCCGCTCTAAGTACAAACCCCTCTTACCACCGTCACCAGAGAGCTGAATATGCGCCTTCCGCCGCTGAAGTCGATCATTGCGTTCGAGAGCGTCGCGAGAACGAAGAGCGTAAGCCGGGCGTCCGAGGAACTGGGCCTGACCGCCTCGGCGGTGAGCCATCAGATTGCCAACCTCGAGTCCATCATTGGACAGCCACTCTTCTTCCGGCAGGGCCGGGGGCTGGCCCTCACGCCAGTCGGGGAGCAATACCTGCGCGACGTGACCGGGTCGCTCGCTGAACTGAACCGCGCGACCGAGCGTGCATCGAGCCAGGCTGAAGTCGACATTCTCAGGGTGCATTCGAGCCCGAGCTTCGGCTTGATGTGGCTGCTGCCCCGGCTGAAATCGTTCCAGGCCGACAACGGCGACATTCAGTTGAACGTAGCCTGCTCCTATGAGGACGTCTCCTTTACAAGCGGCTATTACGACGTCGATATCCGCTATGGCTACGCGCACTGGCGCGATCTGCAAGTCAAGACAGTGCGCAACGAGTTCATTGCTCCCCTGGCCTCCCCGGAATATCTTGCCCGACACCCCATCCGCGCTCCGGCCGACCTGCTGGGCCAGCGCCTGGTTTTCTCCGAGACACCTCTCGTCCAGTGGCAGCAGTGGTTTGCCAGATTCGGCGTCTCAGGCGAGCACCAGGTGTTCGACTTTTCCTTTGACCGCTCGTACATGTCGCTGGAGACGGCGGCCCTTGGCATCGGCGTGGCGCTGGAAAGCATGCTGCTGGCGTCGGTCCATCTCAGCAAGGGGACGCTGGTACCGGTCTTTGACCCTACGTATGCCGTGGAGGTAGGCGCACATCACATCGTCTGCCCATCCCAGAATGCGGACTTGCCTCGGGTACAGCGATTTCTCGACTGGATCGACCGGGAGTTGACGTAGGCATGCGGCCCATGCGGCTCACGCATGGTGCGGCGCACCAAAAATTCACGTCCTGGAATCGCATCTCTCATCTGAAAATTTCTCAGCAATAGCTGAGAAGGACTGCGTTGATCGGCGCCGCGCGAGGCACCAGACTCGAACCATCATTTCAACAGTCAGGAGACAGACATGATGCTCGAGAACAAGGTTGTGATCGTGACCGGTGCCGCATCCCCCCGCGGTATCGGCAAGGCAACGGCAAGCGCGCTGGCCGCGCAAGGCGCCAGGGTAGTCATATTGGATCTGCGGCAGGCAGACGCGGAGCGGGCGGCACTGGACCTTGGCGAAGATCACCTCGGCATCGCATGCGATGTCACGGACCGCGCGGCCTGCCAACTGGCCGCGCGCGCCGCCCTGGAAAAATACGGGCGCATCGATGGCCTGATCAATAACGCCGGCATTACGCAGCCCCTGCGGACGCTGGACATCCAGCCAGCCAACTTCGATGCCGTCGTCGATGTGAACCTGCGCGGCACGCTCTACATGTCGCAGGCAGTCATCCCTCAAATGAAGGCGCAGAGGCACGGCAGCATCGTTTGCATGTCGTCGGTTTCCGCCCAACGTGGCGGTGGCATTTTTGGCGGTCCGCACTACAGCGCGGCGAAAGCGGGCGTGCTTGGCCTCGCACGCGCCATGGCCCGGGAATTTGGCGGCGACCACATTCGCGTCAACTCCATTACGCCAGGCCTGATCCAGACGGACATCACCGGCGACAAGCTTACGCCGGAAATGCGGGCTGACATCATCAAAGGCATTCCGCTGGGGCGTCTCGGCGATGCCGCCGATGTGGCCAACGCCTGCCTCTTCCTGATCAGCGATCTGTCCGCCTACCTGACGGGCATCACACTCGACGTCAATGGCGGGATGCTGATTCACTGACCGTCCCTCGACTGCCGCCTTCACCTGGCGGAACAATCGGCGCACTCGGGCTAACCCGGGGCGCCTGGCAGGAGACAACATGAAGACCAAGTACGCTTCGCCCGTCGCGGGCGATGTGATGGCGCACACGGATGCCGCCACCTTTGAATCCAAGACCTACGCGAAAGTGGTGCGGCGCCTGATACCGTTCCTGATGCTCTGCTACCTTGGCGCCTATCTGGACCGGGTCAATGTGGGATTTGCCAAGCTGCAGATGCTCAATGACCTGCGCTTCAGTGAAACGATCTATGGCCTTGGCGCCGGCATCTTCTTTCTTGGATATTTCCTCTTCGAAGTCCCGAGCAACATGATTCTGCACAAGGTGGGTGCGCGCAACTGGCTCGCGCGCATCATGCTGACGTGGGCCGTCATCTCGGCGAGCTTTGCGTTTGTCAGCACGCCCACCTCCTTCTACGTGTTGCGCTTCTTGCTAGGCGTCGCGGAGGCCGGATTTGCGCCCGGGGTCATTCTTTACATGACCTATTGGTTTCCGTCGGAAAGGCGGGCCAAGGCGCTATCGATGTTCTTCATGGCGATACCGCTGGCGGGCATCGTGGGCGGACCACTGTCCGGCTACATCATGCACGCATTCCACGGCGTGCTGGATCTGGCCGGCTGGAAGTGGCTGTTCATGCTGGAGGCGCTGCCATCGCTGGTTCTCGGCATCGCCATCCTGCTCTACCTGGACAACGGCATCCAGAATGCGAAGTGGCTCACCGAAGCGGAGAAAGCGCTGCTTGCGCGCAACGTCGCTGGCGACAATGCACAGAAGGTCTCGCACGTGTCGA
This sequence comes from Cupriavidus sp. 05L310, assembly GCF_056398185.1. Classification (NCBI taxonomy): domain Bacteria; kingdom Pseudomonadati; phylum Pseudomonadota; class Betaproteobacteria; order Burkholderiales; family Burkholderiaceae; genus Cupriavidus; species Cupriavidus sp. 05L310. Next base: position 54,976 of record NZ_JBFTOX010000064.1, on the reverse strand, counting down.
TCCGCGCATTCATCGCCGATCGCCGGCTCTGGCTGATGGCCTCCATCTACTTCTGCGTCGTGCTCGGACAGTACGGCTTGACGTTCTGGTTGCCGACCATCGTCAGGAAGGCCGGCGTCGCCGACCCCTTGTGGGTGGGCATCCTTACCGCTTTGCCGTACCTGTGCGCCATTATTGCGCTGCCATTGGTCGGCTTGAGCGCGGACCGGCGCCGCGAGCGGCGCCTGCACCTGGCGATCCCGATGCTGGTAGCGGCGGCTGGCTTTGCGACGCTTCCCCTGCTTGGCAGCGTCGGTGCTTCGATCGTCTGCCTGAGCATCGCGGCGGCGGGAATCCTGACGTCCTCGTCGCAGTTCTGGGCCTTGCCCACCGCTTTGCTGGGTGGCATGTCGGCAGCGGCCGGGATCGCCGCCGTCAACTGCTTCGCGAACCTTGCCGGCTTCTTTTCCCCGGCCATCGTAGGCTGGCTCAACGACCTGACCGGAAAATCGACCGCCGGCCTGATCTTTATCTCAGGCGTCATCGTGCTCGGCGCACTGCTTGTCTTCCTTGTCCCGGCGAAGACCGTCAACCGTTGAGCTTCTCCATCCCCTTGACCATCAGATCTACGCAGGAGACGAATATGAATTCATCCTCATCCGAAGCGCCCGTGGCACTGCCAGAGCGCGCCTATCGAATCCGCAGGAATGCCCTGTTGATGGGTGAAGTGCAAGGCCAGGGCTACATCGGGCAGGCACTCGACATCGCGGACGTCCTTGCCGTTGCGTACTTCGGTGCCATGCGGTACCGGCCGGAAGACCCGGAGTGGGAGGGGCGAGACCGCTTCCTCCTGTCCAACGGGCACTACGCGATCGCGCTGTATGCCGCCTTGTTCGAAGCAGGCATTCTCCCGGCAGAAGAGCTGGAGACGTATGGCAGCGACGATAGCCGCCTGCCGATGTCAGGCATGGCAAGTTACACGCCAGGCATGGAGATGTCTGGCGGGTCTCTGGGGCAGGGCCTGACGATAGCCGTTGGCCGTTGCCTTGGCCTCAAGCGCAAGGGCTCCGATGCTTTTGTCTATACGCTGTTCTCCGATGGCGAACTGGACGAAGGCGCGATCTGGGAAGGCATCATGTCGGCGAGCCACTGGAAACTGGACAACCTCATCGCAATGGTCGATGTCAACAACCAGCAGGCCGACGGGCCATCGACGCAAATCATGGCATTCGAGCCGCTGGTGGAGAAGCTGGAGGCCTTTGGCTGGTTTACGCAGCGCGTCGATGGCAACAATATCGAGGCGGTAGCGGCGGCATTCGATGCGGCGCGATCGCATCCGGGCGCGCAGCCTCGCATGATCGTTTGCGATACGCGCATGGGCTGCGGTGTTCCTTTCCTGGAGCAGCGCGAGAAGAATCACTTTATCCGCGTCGACGCCCACGAGTGGCAGCTCGCGCTGGAAGCACTGGAAGCCGGGAGACAAGCATGAGCAACGCAACCTTGAACAAGCCGCGTCTGAAGACGTCCGCAATGATCGCGTCGATTGCCGGAGAGGGCCAGGCGACCCGCCCTGCCCCGTTCGGACATGCACTGGTGGAACTGGCCCGCAACAAGCCCGACGTGATCGGCATGACGGCCGACCTCGGCAAATACACCGACCTGCATCTCTTTGCGAAGGCGTTCCCCGAACGCTACTACCAGATGGGCATGGCCGAGCAGTTGCTGATGGGCGCTGCCGCCGGCCTGGCGCACGAGGGGGCACAGCCCTTTGTCACCACGTACGCGGTCTTTGCCACGCGCCGCGCCTATGACTTCATGCACCAGGCCATCGCCGAAGACAACCTGGACGTGAAGATCGTCTGTGCGCTTCCCGGCCTCACGACAGGCTATGGACCAAGCCATCAGGCCGCCGAGGACCTGGCCTTGATGCGCGCGATGCCGAACATGACCGTCATCGATCCGTGCGACGCGCTGGACACCGAGCAAATGGTGCCCGCCATCGCGGCACATCGCGGTCCTGTCTATGCGCGGCTGCTGCGCGGCAACGTCCCCATGGTGCTCGATGAATATGACTATCGCTTTGAACTTGGCAAGGCAAAATTGCTGCGCGACGGCGCTGAGGTGCTCGTTATCTCGTCGGGCATCATGACAATGCGCGCGCTCGAAGTCGCCAAGGCGCTGGAAGCAGATCACGTGGGCGTTGGCGTGCTGCACGTGCCGACGATCAAACCCCTTGACACCGAAACCATCGTGCAAGAGGCAAAGCGCGCCGGCCGGCTCGTCGTCGTCGCCGAGAACCATACGGTAATCGGCGGTCTCGGCGAAGGGGTGGCGACTGCGCTGATGCGCGCTGGCGTTAGCGCGCCATTCCGGCAGATTGGCCTTCCGGACGCGTTCCTCGACGCTGGCGCACTGCCTACGTTGCACGATCGCTACGGCATCTCCGCCAACGTCATGGCGGCGACCATCAAGGGCTGGCTAGGCTGACGAGTGACGAAAGGCCGCAGGCAGGCAAGCGCGGCTCGGCGGCGGTGGGATAACCACCCACCGCTCCCTCCGAATCCACCGCACGATCTCCGCAAACGCCGACATATCCGGCGGTAAAGAGCGATGTGCTCGCCATGTACGTGGTGGCGACCGGCAGCGACGGCTACAAGACGCCGATCTCGCTGGGCGAGATCGAGCCCGGCTTCGGCAACCAGCCGGTCATGATCGCCTATGCGATGGATGGCGCGCCGCTCACCGCCAGCGGTTTTGCCCGGCTGGCAGTCCCGAACGACGGCAAGGCCGGGCGCTACGTCTCCAGGCTGATCAGCCTGGAAGTGTTCGCGGCGCCGGCGGCACGGTAGGCAGGGTCAGGCGCGAGTGGCCAGCAAGACGCTGGAGGCCTTGAAGATGGCGACGGCCGCGCCGCCTTGCACCAGCCCCAGGCTGCTTACGCTGTCATTGGTGATGATGGCCACGATCTCGCCCCCCTGCTTCAGGCCAATGACAACTTCGGCATTGACGGCGCCGGTCTTGACCCCCGAAACCGTGCCCACAAGCTGATTGCGGGCGGAGAGCAGCATGTCCGGTTCAGGCACGCCAACGATGACGGATGACGCCTTGATCAGCGCGATGGCTTCCTTGCCTACCGCGAGCCCGAGCCGCTTGGTGCTGTCGCTGGTGATGGTGGCGACGATCTTCGCGCCGCCGGCAACCTCGAGTTCGATCTCGTCGTTCACCGCGCCCTGGTGGACTGCTGTCACCTTGCCGGTCAGCTTGTTTCTTGCGCTGGTTTTCATCTGTCCCTCACCTCGTCATGTCGGCGGCCACCGCCTGGCCGCAAGTGCGCCGTCCCGGAGCGCCGCTGGCGTCCGGGCCGTGGATCGCCAGATCATACCGCGTTCGCAAGCGGCGGCAATGCCTCCCGTCCTGATAACCAACCTTGCCCCATCGTGATGCCAAAAGCCTCGCTAGACCTCCAGTTGCTCCGCATCCTGCATACCCTGCTGACCGCGTGCAGCGTCTCCCGCACAGCGGTCCTGCTGGGCCAGTCCCGGCCGGCGATCCGTGTTGCACTGCGGCGGATGCGCGAGATGACCGGCGACCCGCTGCTGGTGCGCAGCGGCAGCCGCATGGTGCCCACCACGCAGGCGCTGGCCATGATCGAGCCGGCATCATCCGCAGGATGTGCGCAACAGCATCCGCGCCATCTGCCCCCATCCGGCCACAGGACGCACGATTGGCTTTGCGCTGGCTCGGCAGTGAACGACAAGGCACCGCAATTGCAGGAGATGTCAGCGCCGCTGCCTTGAACGCGCGCGGAGGGCTGGCGGCCCGAACGCGGTCGGTCCCGCATAGGTAGCCAGTTCTCCCAACTCGGCTTCGATCAGCAGTATCCGGTTGTACTTGGCCACGCGATCCGAGCGGCAGAGCGATCCGGTCTTGATTTGGGTGGCCGAAGTCCCTACCGCGATATCGGCAATCGTCGTGTCTTCCGTCTCGCCGGAGCGATGGGACACGACCGCGGTGTATCCCGCCGCGGTGGCCATCGATATGGCGGCCAGAGTCTCTGTCAGGGTACCGATCTGATTCGGCTTGATCAGGATGGAATTGGCGATTCCTTCTTCGATGCCTCTCTCCAGTATGGCCGTGTTGGTGACAAACAGATCATCGCCCACAAGCTGAATGCGTTCTCCGAGCGTCTCCGTCAGCAGCTTCCATCCTGTCCAGTCGTCCTCTGCCATTCCATCCTCGATGGTGACGATGGGGTAGTTCTTCGCCAGCGCGGCGAGATAGTCGCAGAAGCCGCCGGCGTCGAAGCGCTTGCCTTCGGAGGCCAGGCTATACACCCCGTTCTCGTAGAGTTCCGAGCTGGCGACGTCCAGACCCAGCGCGATATCGGGGCCAATCCGATAGCCGGCGAGCTCGATTGCACTGATGATCGCTTCCAGCGCAGCCTCATTGGAGGGAAGATCGGGAGCAAACCCGCCCTCGTCACCCACAGCGGTGGAGAGGCCCCGCTTTCGCAGCACGCTCTTGAGCGAGTGAAATACCTCGGCACCCCAACGGATCGCCTCGGCAAATGAAGCGGCGCCTGCCGGCAGAATCATGAACTCTTGTATGTCGACGTTGTTGTCGGCGTGAGCGCCGCCGTTGATCACATTCATCATCGGTACCGGCAGCACGAAGCGGTCGGCCGTCGAGAAGCGCCTGTACAAAGGCACCCGTTGGGATGCAGCCGCCGCCCTGGCGGCGGCGAGGGACACCGCCAGAAGCGCATTCGCGCCCATGCGGGACTTCGTCTCCGTACCGTCCGCTTGCAGGAGCAGGCCATCCACGGCCGCCTGGTCCGCAGCGTCGCAACCGACCAGCGTTGCGCTCAGGTCTTCGTTGACGTGTCTGACGGCCTTCCGGACCCCTTTGCCGCCGTAGCGGGCCGGGTCATTGTCCCGGAGTTCCAGTGCTTCCCGGCTGCCGGTGGAGGCGCCCGAGGGTGCGGCCGCATATCCACAGGCGCCATCGGCCAGTGTCACCTCCGCGGCTACGGTGGGATTGCCGCGGGAGTCCAATACCTCGAAGCCTCGGATGGATCGGATGACGGTCATGATGAATGCCTCAAATAGGGATGTCGTGGGTGCCGAGGGTCTTCAGGCGGCCGGCTGGCCAACCGTTGCGATGCGAAGCAGGTTGGTCGTGCCAGGCGTGCCGAATGGCATGCCCGCGGAGATCACGATGACTTGCCCCGAAGTGGCAAAGCCCTCGTTCTCGGCTGTGTCGCAGGCATAGTTCGTCATCTCGGTGACGCTCTCCACTTCATGGATGATGACCGCATGCACACCCCAGACGAGTGCCATGGCACGCGCAGCATGCAGGTTTGGGGTCATGCCGATAATGGGGGCATCGGGACGCTCGCGAGACATGCGCATGGCGGAATAGCCGGAGCTTGTGTACGCCACGGTGGTGGCTACGTGGAGAAGCCCGGCCACGCGGCGCATTGCACTGCCGATTGCGTTGGCGATGTCCGGCTCCGGTGGTGTCTGCGACGCCTCCATGACCTCCCTGTAGTACGGGTCTGCCTCCGTCTGCACAATGATGCTGTTCATCATCTGCACGGCTTCGACGGGGAATTTCCCCGAGGCCGATTCTGCGGAGAGCATGACGGCGTCGGCGCCATCGTAGATGGCGGTGGCAACGTCGGATGCTTCGGCGCGCGTCGGTACCGGCGAGCTCACCATGGATTCCAGCATCTGCGTGGCGACGATAACGGGCTTGCCCGCTTTGCGGCAAGCCTGCACGATGCGTTTCTGGATGGACGGCACCTGCTCGGCGGGCATTTCGACGCCAAGATCGCCGCGGGCGACCATCACCGCGTCGGTTTCGGCGACGATGGCATGCAGCTCCGCGATGGCCGCGGGCTTCTCCAGCTTGGCGACGATGCTGGCCCGGTTTCCGACAATCTGCTTGATCTCGCGAATGTCCTCCGCGCGCTGGACGAAAGACAATGCGATCCAGTCGACCCCGAGCGACAAGCCGTAGTCCAGGTCTTCTCGGTCCTTCGCGGTCAAGGCCGACAGCGGCAGCACGACGCCTGGCACGTTGACGCCCTTGCGGTCGGACAGCACCCCACCGTCGATCACTTCGGTCTCGGCATAGTCCGGCCCGAATGCCTTTACCCGGAGGCGAAGCTTCCCATCGTCGAGCAACAGGTCGGTCTGCGCTTCCAGTGCCGCAAAGATCTCGGGATGGGGCAGTGCAACCCGGGTCGCGTCGCCCGGGCGGTCCTTGTCCATGTCAAGCCGGAACGTCTGGCCTTGCACGAGCGTAACGGGACCGTTCGCGAACTGGCCCACGCGCAGCTTTGGCCCTTGCAGGTCCAGCAGGACGCCGATAGGCCGTCCCAGCTCCGTCTCCAGATCCCTGATGAGGTTGAGGCGTGCCTTGTGGTCGGCATGCGTGCCGTGGCTGAAGTTCAGCCGAAAGACGTCGGCGCCGGCCATGAACAGGCGGCGAAGGGTTGCAGCATCGCTGCTGGCCGGTCCGACGGTGGCGACAATCTTGGCATTTCGAGTGCGGCGCATGATCTAGCATCCTTTCCCGGCCGGGCTGGTAATCAGCAAGGCGCGGAAGTCGTTGACGTTGGTAAGAGTCGGGCCCGTGACGATGGAGTCGCCAAGCGCCTCGAAGAAGGTGTGTCCGTCGTTGTTGGCGAGAAAGGCGTGCGGCGCCATCTCCCTTTGCCAGCCTCGCGAGAGTGTCGTGGGGTCGGCGTATGCCCCTGCGATCTCTTCGATGCCGTCCACGCCGTCCGTATCGGCGGCCAGCGCAAAGACACCCGGGTGGCCGTCCAGCGCAATGGCCAGGGAAAGCAGGAATTGCACGTTGCGCCCACCGCGGCCATTGCCTCTGACCGTGACGGTGGTCTCGCCCCCTGACAGAAGCACGCACGGAAGCTGGAATGGCGCCGTTGCCCGCGCGGCCTGGAAGGCGATGCCGGCCATCACCTTGCCGACGTCGGTGGCCTCGCCTTCGATGCGATCCCCCAGTACATAGGGCTGGATGCCGGCGGCCGCCGCTGCCTGCGCCGCGGCGGCAAGGGAGATGGCAGGCGTCGCGATCATGCGCACCTCGCTGTGCGCGAGCCGTTCGTCGCCAGGCTTAACGGACTCCCCCCTGCCGGACGCCAGCAGACGCTCCGCGCTGGCCGGGAGCGGGATCCCGTAGCGCCGGACGATATCCAGCGCGTCCTGGCACGTGGTCGCGTCGCATACCGTCGGCCCGGAAGCAATATTGACCGGGTCGTCGCCGGGTACGTCCGAGATCAGCAGCGTAACAACGCGAGCCGGATGGCACGCAGCGGCAAGCCTTCCACCTTTAATGCCGGAAAGATGCCGCCGCACACAGTTCATCTCCGAGATGGTCGCGCCGCTGGCCAGCAGCGCCTGGTTGACGGCGCGTTTTTCCTCCAGGCTTATGCCGGCCAGCGGAAGGCTGAGCAGCGAGGATCCGCCGCCGGATATCAGGCAGATGACCAGATCGTCCGGGCACAACCCCGAGACCATGTCCAGCATGCGAACCGCGGCACGCTGGCCAGCCGCGTCGGGTACCGGATGCGCGGCTTCGACGACTTCGATGCGCGAGGTCGGCGTGGCGTGGCCGTACCGCGTCACAACCAGTCCGGTGAGTGGGCCCGGCCACGCCTGTTCCAGCGCCCGGGCCATGCTGGCGGCGGCCTTGCCGGCCCCGACGACGATGGTGCGACCGGCAGGCGGCTCGGGTAATGCGGTCGCCAGGCAGTCCCGCGGGTCCGCCGCGGATACGGCAGTCCGGAAGAGCGACTCCAGGAATGCACGGGGGTTTTCAATGCTGAGGTGTTTCACGATGCGCTACCTGTTTCCGTTCCGGTTTCAAGCACTCTTGCGGGCGTCGGCGGCATAGTTCGGCTGCAACGGCACCAGCGGGATCGGTTCCGGCGCGACACCTTCGTAGAGTTGCTCCAGGTCCTCGGGGTCGACTTCGCCATTGAGGACGCGTTGGACGCGGTCCTCGTCGAGCGCGCCGACCCACTTGGCAATCGCCATGGTCGCAACCGCGTTGCCGATGGTGTTGGTGATGGCGCGCGCCTCCGACATGAAGCGGTCCACCCCAAGCAGGAGAACCATGCCAGCCACCGGAATCTTCCCCAGCGACGCGAGCGTTGCCGCCAGCGTGATGAAACCCGAGCCGGTGATGCCCGCGGAACCCTTCGAAGTCAGCAGCAGCACACCGAGCACGACGAACTGGTCGGTGAGGGTCAATGGCGTGTTGGTTGCCTGTGCGATAAAGATCGCGGCCATGGTGTAGTAGATGCACTGGCCATCGGGGTTGAAGGTAAGCCCCGCCGGCACCACCAGCCCGACGACGGGCTTCGACACGCCGACGTTCTCCAGCTTGCGCATCAACTGCGGAATGACGGATTCCGACGAGCTCGTGCCCAGCACGGTCAGGATTTCGTCCTTGATGTACTTCAGGAATTTGAACAGGCTGAATCCGCAGATGCGGCAAATGGCACCCAACACAATCAGCACGAACAGCGCGCAGGTCCCGTACATGGTGGCGACCAGCTTGCCAAGCGATGCAATGGAGCCAAAGCCATACTTGCCCACCGTGAATGACATGGCGCCGAACGCGGCAACCGGCGCGAAGCGCATGATCATGCCGACGATCGCGAACATGGCGTTGGCGAACGAGTCCAGGGCGGCGACGAACGGCTTGCCGCGCTCGCCCAGATGGGCCAGGGCCACGCCCATGAATACCGAAAACACGAGGATCTGCAGGATGTCGTTCTTGGCCAGTGCATCGACAATGCTCATCGGCACGAGGTTGAGCAGGAAGTCCATGACGCCTTCGTGCTTCACCTGTGCCGTATAAGCGGCAATGCTCTTCGTGTCGAGCGTCGCCGGGTCGACGTTCATGCCATGACCGGGCTGTACCAAGTTGACCACGATGACGCCGAGCAGCAGCGCGAACGTCGACAGCACTTCGAAGTACAGCAAGGCACGCCAGCCTACCCTGCCAAGGTCTTTCATGCTTTCCATCTTGGCGATGCCGAGCACTACCGTCGCGAAGATGATGGGTGCAAACACCATCTTGATGAGGCGGATGAAGATATCGCCAAGTGGTTTGAGCTCGCTGCCGATATGGGGCATGAAGATACCCAGCAGGATGCCCGCCGCCACGGCAATGAGCACCTGGACATACAGTGAGCTGATGAGTCGCCTTTTCATGATGTCTCCTGTGGCGACGCACTTGCAGCGCAGCCTGTCTGTCTTGCCTTCATCGAACGGATGCGGCCGACGTCTTCGCGACGGCCGTGCCTCCCGGTCAGTCCATGCTTACGCGCGCCTCTTTGACGAGCTTGCCGAAGCGGGTGACTTCTTCCTTGATCTGGGCCGTCATCTGAGCCGGGGTGTTGCCGACCGGTTCTGCGCCGATGGCCGCAAACTGCTTCTTCACATCGGGGAGTGCCAGGGCCCTGGTGATTTCCGTGCTTAGCCGGTTCACGATCTCAGGCGGCGTTCCCGTAGGGGCAAGGATGCCGAACCAGGAGGCGATATCGAAGCCTGGCAAGCCCGACTCGGCAAGGGTAGGCACATCCGGCAGCGCGGAAGAGCGCCTGGCCGTGGCGACCGCCAGCGGCTTCAGCTTGCCCGCCTTGATGTAAGGCAGCGCGGACGACGCGGTGTCAAACATCATCGAGACCTGTCCGCCCATCAGGTCGGTGATAGCCGGGGCGCTCCCCTTGTAGGGAACGTGGACGATGTTGGTGCCGGTCTGTGCCTTGAATTGCTCGCCGATCAGGTGATGGGCCGTGCCGTTGCCATTGGACGCGTAGGTCAGCTTTCCCGGGTTGGCCCTGGCGTAGGCAACCAGCTCCTGCACGTTCCTGGCCGGGAAGCTCGGGCTGACAACGAGCACGTTCGGCACGATGGCAACGACGGAGACCGGTGTCAGGTCCTTTTGGAAGTCGTAGGAGAGCTTTTTGTAGACGTTCGGTGCGATGGTGTGATGAACCGCGCCCATGAGCAGCGTGTAGCCATCTGGCGCAGACTTCGCGGCGGCGTCCGCGCCAATGGTTGCGCCAGCGCCCGGCCGGTTTTCGATAATGACGGGCTGGCCCAGCGCCTGCGTGAGCTTTTGTCCCACCGTACGGGCAAGGACATCGGTGGTGCCCCCCGGGGGAAACGGGACGATAAGGCGAATGGGCTTGGCGGGATATACCTGGGCGAAAGCGGTGCCGGCGCCGAGAGCGAGGGCGAACGCAGCCACCGCAGTCCGGATAACGGATTGCATGCCTGTCTCCTGATGGAATTCTTTGTTGGCCGGCCCATTCAGGGCCGGCACGGTGCGGGGCACCTGTGCCGGTGCTAACCCGCCAGCGGTTTGCTGCGGCGCGGCAAGCCGCGCTGCTTTTCCAGCTTCAGGCCGCCTTCTTGACCTGATCGGCCAACACCTTGCAGATGGCTTCGGTGACAGATGCGGTGGTCGCATTGCCGCCCAGATCCGGGGTGAAGACGCCGTTGGCGGTGATCTGCTCGATGGCTGCCATCAGGCGGTCCGCCGCGGGCTTCTCGCCCAGATGCTCGAGCATCATGGCCGCGGTCCAGAAGGTGGCGATGGGATTCGCCACGCCCTTGCCCGTGATATCGAAGGCAGAACCGTGGATCGGTTCGAACATCGACGGAAACACGCGTTCCGGGTTCAGGTTGGCGGTCGGCGCGATGCCGAGGCTGCCGGACAGCGCTGCCGCCAGGTCGGACAGGATGTCGGCGTGCAGGTTGGTCGCGACCACCACGTCCAGCGTATGGGGCTTCAACACCATGCGCGTGGTCACGGCATCGACCAGTTCGCGGTCAACCTTGACGTCCGGATAGTCCTTGGCGACTTCATAGAAGATCTCGTCCCACATCACCATGCCGAAGCGTTGCGCGTTCGACTTGGTCACCAGGGTGAGGTGTTTGCGGGGGCGCTTCCGCGCGATCTCGAATGCGAAGCGGTGGATCCGTTCGACCCCGGCGCGCGTGAAGACTGCTGTTTCAGTGCCGGTCTCGATGGGCAGGCCACGGTGAGTACGACCGCCATTGCCGGCATACTCGCCTTCCGAGTTTTCGCGGATGATGACCCAGTCGATGTCCTTGCCATTCGCCAGCGGGCTCTTCACCCCTGGCAGGACGCGCGCCGGACGCACATTGGCGTATTGGTCGAAGCCCTGGGCGATAGGCAGACGCAGGCCCCACAGCGACACGTGATCGGGTACGTTCAGGGCGCCCACTGCGCCAAAGAAGATGGCGTCGAACTGCTTCAGGCGCTCCAGCCCGCCTTCGGGGATGTAGTAGCCTTTCTCCAGATAGTAGTCGGAGCTCCAGGGAAAATGCTCGACGCTCAGCCTGAAGCCGCCGTCTTGTCCCGCCAGGGTCTCCAGCACTTGCAAACCGGCAGAGATGACTTCCGGGCCGATGCCATCGCCAGGGATGGCTGCAATCTTGTATTCACGCATAGCGTTGCTCCTCGCATTGTTTTCCACACACCGAAGGCCGCTTTCAACCGCCAGGCTTGCCGGCGCCTTCTGTGACCTAACTATCGTTGAAAACTGAGGGAGTAAGATAAACTTAATTTCAAACTAATATTAACTTGAGGTTGAAGATGGGACAGCCTTCCGAACTTGCCTTCTTCGCTGGCCTGGCCAAGGCGGGCAGCCTGTCAGCGGCAGCGCGTGAACAAGACGTCACCCCCGCCGCCATCAGCAAACGGCTGGCTCAAATGGAAAAGCGGCTTGGCGTGCGGTTGCTGAACCGGACGACGCGGCGCATCGGCCTGACTGCCGAGGGAGAGGTCTACCTCGAGCACGCCCGGCGCCTGCTTGCTGAGATCGAGGATCTCGACCAACTGATCTCCAGCAGCCATGTGGCGCCGCGTGGGACGTTGCGCGTCAATGCCCCGCTGGGATTCGGGCGAACCTACATCGCGCCCGCGATATCCGATTTCGCGAAACGGTATCCACAAATGGAGGTGCAGCTCCACCTGACGGACAGGCCGATGAACCTGGGCGATGAGGGATTCGACATAGGAATCCGGTTCGGCGAGATTCCTGACACACGCCTTATAGCGCGGAAGATTGCCGACAACCGGCGCCTGGTCTGCGCCGCGCCCTCCTATCTAAATGCACACGGCACGCCGATCACGCCACACGATCTGACCCAGCATCAATGCATCGTGCTGCGCCAGAACGACTCCGCCTATGGCATCTGGCGCTTCGTCAAAGGCAAGAAGACGGAAACGGTAAAGGTGCGCGGCGCCCTGAGCAGCAATGATGGCGAAGTGACGCTGACGTGGGGCCTGGCCGGGCAAGGGATCTTGCAGCGCGCGGAGTGGGACCTTGCCAAGTACCTCCGAAGCGGCCGCCTGGTCTTGCTGCTCGAAGACTATGCCTTGCCACCAGCCGACATCTTTGCCGTCTTCCCGGAGCGGTTGAACATGTCGGCCAAGGTCCGGGCGTTCCTCGACTTCCTGGTTGCGCACTTTGAAGGGAAACTGCTCAGGGCGCGCGGGGGAACCTCGTCTTGGTAGACGGACGTTGCGATGCATCGGGCGCCACGGCTTCCGTACTGATGGCGCGCAAAGGGGACCGCACGTAGAGTCGGACCGGCGGCCCCGCCCCTTCACCGGCCGTTCGGCGGGCAGAAGATGGACGGCATCGCCTCGCGCGCGTGCCAGCCGGCGCCTTATGCCGTTTGGATAATCACCTTGCCGCGCACATGCCTGGCCATGCTCTTCGCCATTGCCTCTCCGGCTCGATCCAGTGGATAAGTGGACTCAATTTCGACGCGCAGTCTGCCTGATTCGTAAAGCATGGCCAGCGCGGAGAGCTGGGCACCATCAGGGCGCGTCGCAAAGTGCTTTCCGTCGGCGCCGACTTCATGGGCGCGCCTGGCATCCGGCGGGCTGACGCTGGATACCAGCGTGCCACCGCGCTTGAGCACTGACCAGGAACGCACTTGCGTGTCGCTGCCGACCAGGTCGAGTACAAGATCGACATCCGAAACCTTGTCGGCAAAATCGTCCTCGGTGTAGTCGATCACGTCCGTCGCCCCCAGGCCTTGGAGGTAGCTCCGGTTGGCGGCCGAAGCGGTGCCGATCACTTGTGCGCCGGCCAGGTTCGCCAACTGCACGGCCACGCTACCGACACCGCCAGCTGCGGCGTGGATCAGGACTTTCTGTCCCGCCTGAAGCTTGCCGTGGTCGTGCAGCGCTTGCCAGGCCGTCAAAGCCGCCGCGGGAATGCCAGCGGCCTCCAGGAACCCGAGGCCCTTCGGCTTGCGGGCAAGGCGCCCCGCATCCACCACGGCACGCGTTGCATAGCCGCCGACGATGCCGATGAAGCCCAGCACTTCGTCTCCCGGCACCAGTGTGGTGACATTGCGTCCAACCGCAATGACAGTCCCCGCGGCATCCACCCCGGGCGTGAAGGGAAAGGTTAGCGGAATGAAGGCTTGCATGGCCCCACTGACGATCTTCCAGTCAATCGGGTTGACCGAGGTGGCGGCGACATCAATCAGCACCTCGCCATCACCGGGGCGAGGATCATCGAGTTCCTGCAGCGACAGGGAATCGGGGCCGCCGTAGGCGGCTACACGAATGGCTTTCATCAAAGGCTCCTTGCGGTAATGCCGACGATCGGGGTATCAAGTGCCAGCGCGGCCTGCACCGGGTCGAAGTATTCGCGCAGATGCGCGATCCTGCCGTCGCGGGCCGTCAAGAACACGACGTACTCCTGCCGGTAGATGCGGCCGGTCGACTGGATCAGCCCTTCGGCGTGCACCCGCGCAACGGCTTGACGAGGGTCTGCCGCGGGTAGGATCTCGGCGTCGAAGAAGCGGAAATTCGATACCGCACCGATGAACCAGGAGACATGGCGGATCACCGCGTCCCGGCCGCTCAATTTCGACGGATGCCCGATGCCCGGCGCGTAGGGCAGTTCCCATACGATGTCCTCGGCAATCAGTTCCTGCCATTGCTGGTGGTCATCAACCAGCCACTGGAGGTGTTGCTGCAACAACTCTGCTGCGACGCTCATGATATTTCCTTGCGTGTCGGGCGCGGTGGTAGCGGAGATTCTTGCCGCGAACCTGCAACTACGTGCTCCCGGATTGTTGGGTACGTGGCATTCAATGCGCCGCGACGGCGCGCGTGCCGGTCGTGCTGCGGCGACCGTCGATGCTAAGCGCGCCGGCGCCATGGGCCACCACCTGCAGCAGACCGCCGGCCATCGCCAGGTTCTTCAGGAAGTGGAACATCTGGTTCTGATCGCCGAGCGCGTGATGGAAGATCAGCGCCGTGACCACGGCGTAGGCGGCAAGCAGCGCAGCAGTCAATCGCGTGCGATAGCCGGCAATCAACAGCACGCTGCCCGCCAGTTCCAGCACCAGCGCACCGAGATAGCCCAGCAGCGGCACAGGCAGGCCGAGCGAGCCGATGTAAGCGATGGTCGCGCCGGGCGCCATCAGCTTGCCAAGGCCGCTGACGAGAAAGATGGTGGCGATGAGGGTACGGCCGATCAGGGGAAGGGCCAGGTGCGAAGTTGCGGTCGTCGAGTTCATGGTTTGCATCCTTGGGTGAAGAAATGGAAAGTACGTAATGAAGAATGGAACGTGGAGATAAAGCGGTAAATGCCTTGCCTGGGAGTCACTCGCATCACCGCAGACGACCATCGGCGCGCAACTGCGTCCCGATCCTGGCGATCTCGGCTTCGCCCCTGCGGAGCGCGTCGTTCGATGTATGGACTGAGTAGTAGCCAAGTGCCAGGTCGTGCGGATGGGGGACCGCCGACGCGACGATGAAATCCGCATCTGTTTCGGCGGTGAAATCGAGCGCGTCCTCGGATTGTGAGAAGACCGCGAGTTCGTCCTGCAGCAACTCGCCACCCGTCGCGAGCGTGCCACGGTTGACGTGTGCCCAGGCCACGGTGTGGCTTGCGGGCGGCTGATAGCGCCAGCTTTGGCCCGCCGCCAGGCGCACGTGCAGCAGTGCCACGCCGGACGGCGCGGCAACCGGGCTGTCTTTTCCAGCCAGTGAGCCCAGTACCAGGCGCACCGGTCCTGATTGCGGTATCGAGGATGCCGGAAGGTATTGGCTGTGCGGCGTGCCGTTCTCCAGGCTGCGCGGCAGGGCGATCCACAGTTGATAGCCCTGGAAGCGGCTCCCCTTCGCGGGACTGGCTGCGTGCCAGATGCCGTTGCCCGCCCGCATCCATTCGACGCTGCCCGCCGCCAACACGCCGGCCGCGCCGGTCGTATCTTCGTAGTGCAGTTCGCCCTCGAGCAGCACGGTGAGGGTAGCGATGCCCGAGTGCGGGTGCATGGGGAACAGCGCGTCGCCTGAGGGTGCGAAATCGAAGTAGTCGAGAAAGACGAAGGGCTTGATCAGCTTGCCAACGTCGCCGGGACTGACGATCCGTGAAACGGGACCATGCCGGCGGCCACCAGTACGCAGCACGATGGCACGATGGCTCGCCGCATCCGGCTGCGCGGCGTGGTGCTGGGTCTGGCCCGCGTCTCCGGCGTGACGGGTCTGCGTTGCGTACTCCATGAAAATCTCCTTCGGCGATGACATGACCGAAGGTTAGGTGCTTGACATATATATTGGTAGCCTATATTTCTAGATGAAATCCATCTAAGGAATAGATACATGCTTGATGGCGTATCCCTGGACCAGCTACGCACCTTCATCGCGGCCGCCGACGAGGGCAGCTTCTCCGCGGCGGGGCGGAAGCTGCGGCGCGCGCAGTCGGTGGTGAGCCAGACGCTCGCCAACCTGGAGGGACAAATCGATGTCCAGTTGTTCGATCGCAGCGGCCGCTACCCGCGCCTGACCGAGCAGGGCGCCGCGCTTCTGGCGCAGGCGCGGCTGGTGGTGAGCGGCATGGACGGCTTCAAATCCAAGGCGCGCGCGATTGCCGAAGGACTTGAACCCGAGCTGTCTGTGGTGGTGGATGTCATGTACCCGATGGCGTCACTGACGGTGACAGTGGGCGAGTTCCGCGATGCGTTTCCACACACCCCGCTGCGCTTGTATGTAGAGGCGCTTGGCGCGGTCATGCGCCCGGTAATCGAGCGCGTTTGCCGGCTTGGCATCAGCGGATCGATGCCCGCGGTTCCCGAGACGCTGGATGCGGAAAAGCTGCTCGACGTGCCAATGGTCACCGTGGCCGCGCCATCGCATCCTCTGGCATCGCGCAAGGGGGCTATCCGGGTACGCGAACTGGAGGGCCACGTGCAATTGGTCCTGACCGACCGCACCACGCTGACCGAGGGGGAGACCTTCGGCGTCTTCTCGCCGCTGACCTGGCGCCTGGCCGATCTGGGCGCGAAGCATGCCTTCTTGCGCGCCGGCTTCGGCTGGGGGCACATGCCAGCGGCAATGGTGCAGGGGGATATCGATGCGGGCGACCTGGTGGCGTTGCGGCTGGAAAGCTTCCAGCCGCGTACCCCGCCGATCGCCATGTTCGCGGTCTACCGCAAGGACACGCCGCCCGGCCCCGCCGGCCGCTGGTTCCTTAACCGGCTGAAGCAGACTTCGCAGCGACCTTTCCTGCGCCGATACTGAGCGCGCTTACCGCAGGCTGGAAGCGCAAGCATGTGATGCTCGCGGCGACGTCACTCGGTCTACAAGGCGCCCGCGGAACCCGAGCAGCGCGGGCGCCTGATGCAGGCAGCGCGCAAGCGTTTGAGCGCCCGGTCCAGACCGCGCCTGCCGAAAGCTCAGCCCGCAGCGGTCTCCAGCGCCGCTTCGTATTGCCCCAGGCAGGCCATGCCATTCAGCCGGGAGCGCTGCAGCAGCGCCCGTTGCGCTTGCGCCGCGTTAGCGGCCTCGCCGCGCCAGGCCAGCAGGGGCGGCTCCTGCAAGGCGCGTCCGTAGGAAAAGGCCAGCCGCCAGGGCAGCGGGCCGAGCCGGTTCATGGCATCGAGATTGGCGGTGGCCTCAGTAGGCGTTTGGCCGCCGGACAGGAAGAAGATGCCCGGCACCGCCGCCGGCACCGTGCGCTTGAGCACCTGCAGGGTCTGCATGGCAACCTCGGCCGGCGTCGCGTGGCCGGCCTCCTTGCCGGGGAGCACCATGCTGGGTTTCAGCAGCATGTGTTCGAGCACCACCGCATGCCGGTGCAAAGCGTGAAAGACTTCGTGCAGCACGGTCTCGGTGACCTCGGCGCAACGCGCCATGGAGTGCGCGCCATCCATCAGCACCTCGGGCTCGACGATGGGCACCACGCCCGTCTCCTGGCAGATCGCGGCATAGCGTGCCAGCGCCTCCGCATTGGCCTGGATGGCAAGCCGGCCGGGCAGTTTGTCGGACACGTTGTACACCGCGCGCCACTTGGCAAAGCGCGCGCCCTGCTGGCGATAGCCGGCAAGCCGCTTGGCCAGCCCGTCGAGGCCCTCGGTGATCTCGTCGCCGGGAGCGTGGGCTAGCGCGAGCTTGCCCTTGTCCACCTTGATGCCGGGCACGATGCCATGGCGCGCCGCCAGCTCCGGCAGCGGCGTGCCATCGTCGGCGCGCTGGCCCAGCGTTTCCTCGTACAGGATCACGCCGCTGATGAATTCACCAAGACCTGGTGTCGACAGAAGCAGGTCGCGCCACGCCCGGCGGCTCTCCTCGCTCGATGCCACACCGATGCGCTCGAACCGCTTGGCGATCGTTGGCCCGCTCTCGTCGGCGGCCAGCAGGCCTTTGCCCGCTTGAACCAGGGCGTCCACGGTGGCTTGCAGCTCACTTCGAGTGTCCATGATGTGGCTCCGTGAAGGTGACATGGAAACAAGCATTTACTCATTAGCGCAATCGCGCAAGCGAGCCGGGGCGCGCAGCCAGTGCTCATGGTGGCCGGCCGAACACTTCGCGCAGCTTGCCCTTGGCCTGCCCGAGCGAGGCGGCGATCTCCCCGGGGCTGCCGTAGGCGTGCGCCGTGCCGAATGGCGTCGATATGCGTAGAAGTGCGCTACCAATAACAACATCACGTCGACACGGCGGGTGACGCTGCTGGCGCGCCACCCCGTGCTAGGATAAAAGCCCCCCAGCAGCCGCCCCAGGCCCATGACCACCCTCTACGCGACCCTCGGCGTGCAATCGGACGCTACCCTGGACGAGATCAAGCGCGCCTACCGCCGCGCCGCGATGAAGTGGCACCCCGACCGCAACCTTGGCCGCGAGGCGCAGGCGCACGAGGCATTCCAGGAGATCCGGGATGCCTACACCATTCTTTCCGATGCCGGGCAGCGCCAGATCTACGACGAGGTATTCGAGCGGGAGATGCGGCGCTGCCAGGCCGAGCGCGAGGCGCAGGAAGCGCAGGAGCGCGAGGCGCAAGGCGAAGCCCAGCGCGTCGCGCAGGAACACTACGAAAAGATGGTCGCCATCGCGATGCGCTTTGCCGACGACGGCCACAACCGCGACGTCATCTTCGGCGTGCTGCTCGGCCGGGACTGCGACGCGGAACTGGCGGCACGCATCGCGGACAGCACATGGGCCTTGCAGGAGTCGCGGCGGGCAACCGTGCCGGCCGCGGACGCGCCTGACACCGAGGCCGCCCCGCCGCCCGCCGGTGCGGCGGCGTCAAACCCCGACGAGGTGACGCGGCCCGGGCGTCACCCCGGCGCCTTCGATTCGTTCTGGCACGGCTTGTTCGGCCTCCGCTCATAGGAGCGGAGCGGGCTGCGCCAACGGCATCAGGACGATGCCGCCCTACCACGCCGATCCGCGCGATCGGAGCGCCGCCGTATCGTATCGGCTCGCGGCCATCATTTCGTCTTCGCACAGCGCGTCCTGGAGCACATAGTCGAAACGCACATGCGTGAACGGGCCCGTTACGCCAAGCGACGCAAACGCCGTCGAGCTTTCCAAGGGACCTCCTGCCGCCAGCACGCGGCGATTGCGTGACATCTCGACGAAAGCGTCGAGGCGGATCCCATGATGCAGCGCACATACCGCGTGGAGACTATGGCGTTTAACGCACGTGTCAAGCCGCGAACCCGTCGGGCGGTTTCGCTTTCGTCCCGGCAAGCTTCTGCGGCGAGCGTAGTTCGCACTAGACTGAAGAACGCAGAACTGCCATCCGGATGCTCCGAACAATGCGCAAGCTCGAAGGCGTGGTCGGCTTCGTCGCCGTAGTGGAGGCTGGCGCGATCAGCGAGGCCGCGCGCCGCCTCCATCTGTCCGAATCCGTCGTCAGCGAGCGCTTGGCCGATCTGGAAAAAATTCCTTGGGAGCAACCCTGCTGAGACGAACGACACGACGGCTGGCGCCTACCCGGCATGGCGCATCGCCTCCGGCTCCGGAGTCCATTGACATCGCCCACGCTGAAGTCCGATGCGTGCCTGCGCGATTACGCATGTTTGTCGAGTGCGTCCGCACCGCCATCGGCAGTCCAGCGTACCAGGACGTGGGCCGGCCTCCACGACGCCGCCGAAGTCGCCTAGATCTCCGGTGACCAGCATGGCGCCTGAAGCTCGCTACTCTGTCCGACTGTTCGGCGAGTTCCATCTCGACGGCGCCGACGCGCCAATGCCTGACGCGAATTCTCCCCGCTTGCAGGCGCTGCTTGCCTATCTGATTTTGCATCGAGACGTGCCGCAGTCGCGCCAGCAACTCGCCTTCCTGTTCTGGCCCGATTCCACGCAAGCGCAGGCACGCAACGCATTGCGTCAGCTCCTGTTTCATCTACGCAAGTCATGGCCGCACGCAGCCAGTTTCGTCCACGCCGACGCGCAAATGGTGCGATGGTTGCCCGATTCCGCGTTCGATCTCGATGTCGCGCAGTTTCAGTCGGCCCTGGCCACCGCGGCGCGGGCCGCAAGCAACAACGACGCGGCCACCGAGGAAGAGCTCCTGACGCATGCAGCGGAACTGTATCGGGGCGACCTGCTAGCCAGTTGTTACGATGAATGGATCGCCCCGCAGCGCGATCAGTTACGCGAAGCGTGCATCGCGGCGCTCGTGCGGCTCAGCCTGTTGAGCGAGGACAGGCGCGACTACGCAAAGGCGTTGAAACACTCGCAGCAGTTGCAGCGGCTCGACCCATTGCGCGAGCCCACCTATATGGCGCTGATGCGCCTGCATGCCCTGAATCACGATCATGCATCCGCGCTGCGCGCCTATCGCAACTGCGTTGAAACGTTCACGCGCGAGCTGGGCATCGTGCCCAGTGAAGCCTTGCGCGAGGCCTATGCGCGCCTTGCTGCCCAGGCTGCGCCAACACAGCGTCGACGCCCACGGGACCCCATGCTGTCAATGATCGGACGCCACGACGAATGGCGGCGGCTTCTCGAAGTGTGGCAGCGTAGTCAGCTTGGCGACAAGCAGTTCGCCCTGATCTCGGGCGAAGCAGGCATCGGCAAGTCGCGCCTGGCGGAGGAATTGCTCGTGCACCTTTCCGGGCAAGGCTTCACCACGACGCACTCGCGCGCGTACGCGGCCGAGGGGCGGGTCGCGTTTGCGCCGGTCACCGGCTGGCTGCGCAGCCCCGCCTTGCACGAAGCGATGAGCGGACTCGACAGACTGTGGCTGACCGAAGTCGCGCGCCTGTTGCCAGAGCTGCTGACGCAACAACCCGGCCTGCCTCCGCCCTCCCCACTCACCGAATACTGGCAGCGCCAGCGGTTCTTCGAAGCGCTGGCGCGCGCCGTGCTGGCGACAGACGGGCCGCTGCTGCTGTTGCTCGACGATCTGCAATGGTGCGACGCGGAGACGCTTGAATGGCTACGTTTCCTGATGCGCTTCGACGTGAGCGCGAAGCTCCTCGTGGTCGCCACGGCGCGGCATGAAGACCTCACGCCCTTGCACGCCGTGAGCCAGCTGCTTGACGCCTTGCGGCGCGACGACCAGCTCACGGAGATGTTGCTGGGCGCGCTGGATGCCGCCGAAACTGCGAAGATCGCGGCGCAGATCATCAATCGGCCGCTGGCCGATGCGGAGGCAACCCGGCTATTCGAGGAAAGCGAAGGCAATCCCCTGTTCACGGTCGAGATGATGCGCGCCCGGTCCGGCACCGCGACGGCCGGCGGCACGCCGCACGGCACGGTCCCGAAGTTGCCACCCAAGGTGTACACGGTGATCTCGAACCGTCTTGCGCAACTGTCGCCTGCCGCGCGCGATATCGTCGGCGTCGCGGCGATCATCGGGCGAGCATTCACCGCCGATGTGCTGGCCCAGGCGAGCGACGTGCGCGAGGACGCCCTCACGAATGCGCTGGATGAACTCTGGCAACGAGGCATCGTGCGCCAGCCGGACAGCGGGGGCATTGCCTTTGACTTCAGCCACGACAAGATCCGGGACGTGGCGTACGCCGAGGTCAGTCCGCTGCAACGCCGCCGCCTGCATCAACGCGTGGCACGCGCACTTGAACAGGCGCCGGACGATGATCTCGACGCTGCCAGCGCGCAGATTGCCGCGCACTACGAACAGGCGGGCCTGCCTACCGATTCAGCCGCGTTCTATCGGCGCGCGGCCGGCGTTGCGCAGAGTGTGTACGCCTATGACGATGCCATCGCCCTGCTGCAGCGCGGGCTGGCGCAAGCCGATCAGATCGTCGATCCGCAAGAGCGCGCTCAGCAGTCGCTGGCATTGCAACTCGACCTTGCGCCGCCGATTCGCATTTCCCGTGGGTGGGCGGCACCGGAGCTCGACACGCCACTGCGGCGCGCCGTGGAGCTCAGCAGACAGGCGGGCGACTTCGGTCAGCAGGCGCGCGCCCAGGTCAGCCTTGCCTTCTTTCTCGTCGTCAGTGCGGAGCTTGCCCAGGCACGGAGCCTGAGCGAGGAACTCATCGCGGGATTGGGCACTTCCGGGTCGGGTACCTACGCGTCGATGGCATGGACCAACATCATGGGGAGCCTGGTCCAGCAGGGTGACTGGGTGGCGGCGGAGCCAGCGTATCAACGCGCGATCGGCGCTTATGACGAAACCCAGCACGCCGAGCATGTGTCGTTGATGGGCGGAAACTTCGGCGTGCTGGCCTCGGCGTGGTCGGCCCATGCATTCTGGTTCACCGGGCTTGCCGATCAGGCCCTCCGGCGTGGACGCGAAGCGCTGGAGGTGGCAAACCGGCTGGCACACCCGTTCTCCCAGGCGCTGGCGCTGTCTTATCTTGCAACGCAGCATGCCCTGCGCCGGCAGCACGGTCTCACGCTTCACTACGCCCGACAGGCACGTTCGATCGCCGATCAGTACCACGTCGGCTACTACCTTGCCTGGGCTGACGTGCTGCTCGCCTGGGCCAATGCAAAGCAGTCGCCCGGCGCCGACGCCGTGGCGGCAATGCGGGCGGCGATCGAGGGCTTTCATGGCACCGGCGCGCGCCTGCGGCTGCCGCTGTATCTCGGCATGCTGGCGGAATGCCTGGGTGACGTGGGCGAGACCGAGGCCGCGCTTGCGGCGCTGGATCAGGCGCTCCATCATGCGGAGCACACTGGCGAGCACTGGCTGGACGCGGAGCTCTATCGCCTGCGCGGCGAGCTTCTGCTGCAACGCAGCGCCAACCTGGCCGAAGCCGAATCGTCGCTGATCAAGGCGATCGAGATCGCCGCCGCTCAACGGGCTCGCCCTCTCGAGCTACGCGCCGCGCTGTCGCTGGCGGCATTGCGCGAGCCACGGGAGGGTATCGGCGCGCGCCGAGTGGTCGAGCCGCCGCTCGCCCGATTCGCCGAGGGCTTCGACCAGCCCGACATCGTCCGGGCGCGCGCGTTACTGGCGCGTTAGTGATGGTTTGGCCGCTCCGGGCCAGCCGCGTCGGAGATTGGCGCATATAACGGTGCGCCTAACGCCTTTCAAACGCCGAGGTTGATAAAACTCCTGCATACCTACCGGACAGGAGGCAACCATGGAAGGTGCTCTGAGTGAAACCGTCGTCACGGCGCTGAAGCCGCATTTTCGGGGGCAATTGATTCAGCCTGGCGATGCGGCCTATGACCAGGCACGCGCGGTGTACAACGGCATGATTGACAAGCGCCCGGCACTGATCGCGCGCTGCACGGATGTCGCGGACGTCATTGCGGGGGTGAACGCCGCGCGAGACAGCGGAATGCTGCTGGCCGTACGTGGCGGTGCGCACAATGGCGCGGGGCTCGGCACATGCGATGGCGGACTGGTGGTCGACCTGTCGCCGATGAAAGGCGTGTTTGTCGATCCGAAGCGCAGCACCATTCGGGTTGGTGGCGGCTGCACCTGGGGCGATGTGGACCACGCCGCCAGCGCTTATGGACTGGCGACGCCGAGCGGCTTCATCTCGACCACGGGCGTGGGTGGGCTGACGCTTGGCGGGGGCATTGGCTACCTTAGCCGCGCCTACGGCCTGACGATCGATAACCTGCTTAGCGCTGAGGTCGTTCTGGCCGACGGGCGACTGGTCAATGCCAGCAGCGACGAGAACGCGGACCTGTTCTGGGCGCTGCGCGGCGGTGGCGGCAACTTCGGCGTGGTCACCTCATTCGAGTTCAAGGCCCATCCCGTCGGCACGGTCTACGGCGGCCCGATGCTGTGGCCGATGGACCAGGCGCGCGAGTTGATGAAGTGGTGGCGCGATTTCATCCTGACTGCGCCGCAGGACATCAATGGCTGGTTCGGCTTTGTGACGGTGCCGCCCGGGCCGCCGTTCCCCGAGTCTGTCCACCTGCAGAAGATGTGCGCCGTGGTGTGGTGCTACACGGGTCCACTCGATCAGGCCGAGGCGCGGTTCAAGCCGATTCGCGACGCCATGCCGCCAGCGGTGGACTTTGCCGGCTCCATTCCTTGGCCGGTCTTGCAGAGCCTGTTCGACGCGCTGTATCCGCCTGGCCTTCAGTGGTACTGGAAAGCCGACTTCGTGAGCGACCTGAGCGACAAGGCCATCGATCTGCACATCAAGTATGGGCATCAGTTGCCGTCCATGCACTCGACCATGCACCTGTATCCCATCAACGGCGCGGCGCATCGCGCGGGCCCGAATGACACCGCGTTCAGCTACCGCGATGCGAGCTTCGCCAGCGTGATTGTCGGCGTCGATCCCGACCCGGCCAACAACGACCGCATCGTGCAGTGGGCCAAGGACTACTGGCTGGCGCTGCATCCGCACTCGGCCGGCGGCGGCTACATCAACATGATGATGGACGAAGGCAACGACAACGTGAAGGCTGCCTATCGCGACAACTATGCGCGACTGGCGGAGATCAAGCGCAAGTACGACCCTGCAAACCTGTTCCGCGTGAACCAGAACATCAGGCCCGCCTGAGCGTGGACCGAAGGTTGCGACTGCTGAAATCATCGTGGGACTCGCCGCCCCGATTCCCGGCGACTCCCACTCCCCTTGCCTGCCGGAATCGCGAGGAGAAGTTCATGAGCAAGCTGGTTTGGGCCGGGCTCGCAGCCCTGGTGCTTTTCACTGCCTGCACTGACGCCGGGAGGAGCGTGGACTGTGCCGGCGGCATATCGATGGGTGGGTTGGGTGCAATGGAAGCGCTCGGTGAAGTGGCTGGCGCAGCTTTCCCGATGAACGGTGGGCAGTTTCCGCTCTATCTGTTGCGATAAGCCTGGCCCTGCGGGAGACCGAAAAAGAAGGCGTGCCGACCACCGGTTACGCCTCGATGAATCCCGATTGTCCCGCCATCCTCAGAACTGGATCGAGGCGCGGCCAATGCCTTCGAATTCCGCTGTCACAAGGTCGCCAGCCGACGCCGCCAGAATTCCGACCCAGGTGCCCGTGGTGACGACGGTGCCGGCTTCCACGCTTCGGCCCGCGCGCGTGGCGTGGCGCAGCCAGGCCACCAGTCCGTAGGCCGGATCGCCCAGGGCATGGGTGCCACGGCGTTCGATCGATTCCATGCCAATCTGCACCCGGCAACGCTGTGCCGCCCAGTCTCGCGCTTCATAGTCACGCCACTCGCCAAGCACAAGCGCCCCGTGGGCCTGCAGGTCAGCCAGCTTCAGTAGCGCAGGTGCGGCGACGTACTGCTGCCAGCGCGAGTCGACGACCTCAATCGAGACCGCCATCGCGTCGATCAGCGCGGCCGCGCCCGGACCATCGAGGGCGGCCGCCTGCGCGGCGTCCACCCCGCGCCCGAGCCGCAGCGCGATCTCGGCCTCAATGCCGCGCCACGTGAAGGGCCAGTCCCCGGCATGCGCGGGGCTGGTCCACACCCCGGCGGACGGAAGTTCGGCGTGTGTCAGTTGCGCCTCGCGTGAAGGCCCGCCGGATTTCCAGTACCCGGCGCCTGTCTTTTGCCAGCCAAGCGAGCGAGCCACGACCGACTGCACGGCGTAGGCCTGCTCCGGATTGTCAAGCGCCGTGGCGAAGCGCTCCGCGTCGGCGCAACGGTGCTCGCGCCGTGCGCAAAGCAGGGCCTGCGCGACCGTATCGATGTTGGTTGATGTCATGCTTAGGGCAATTCCTTGAATGAAGGATTTGAATGACTCCGCGACTCGCTCGCGGCAAGCGCGCGCAGCAGGCTGCGGCACGCTGCTGGCACCGGACCGATCACGGGAATGGAAAAACGCGCGCTCAAGGCCTGGGCCGCCTGGCCCAACGGGCCACCTCCTATCACCACCGCTTGTGCTCCGTCAGCTTCCACGCAGGCCCGGACCGCTTCTGCCAGTGCGGCTTCCAGCGCCGCCGGGTCAAGGCCAAGCATGCGAGGATCGCCGCGGGTGAAACGCACACCCGTGAAGCTGGCATCGAGTCCGTAGCGCCGTACATTGGCTTCAATCGAGGACGCCAGGAACGGCGTCGTCGTGGCGATACCGAATCGACGCCCATGCTGCGCCGCTTCTCGCATGGCGGCTTCGCCGATCCCCACCACCGGCACGGCTAGCCTGCGCCGAAGCGCGTCCGCGCCGGGATCGCCGAATGCGGCGACGATGACAGCGCGCACGCCTGCGCGATCCGGACCGGCGCCGGGCAGATCCATGGCGCCGACCGCGTCCGCGGCGGCGCGCAGATCTGCCTCGTCGACGATCATCGGCACACCGCGCGCCATCGTCAGGCCGCGGATCTCCAGGTCGCCGGCAAGTGTGGCACGCGCGATGTCAACCATCATCTGCGTGGTCGACTGCGACGTATTCGGATTGATCAGCAGGATGTGGTTCATCGCGATGCGCCGATCAGGAGCCGCTTGCGCTGGCCGCACTACCACCTACCGCGAGATCGGCTTCGTCGTCGGCGGCTGTCTCGCCCATGGCGCGGCCGAAGGTTTCCGGCGCAAACTGGACACTCAGTGCGAAAACAGCGTACATCGCTGCCAGCATGCTGAACATGCCGCCGACGCCGTAGGTTTCGAACACCCGGCCGCTGATCAGCGGTGTCAGTGCCCCGGCCAGCGTGCCGAGCGCCAGGATCAGGGAAGTGCCGAACGCGCGAACGTGCGTGGGATATTGCTCCGGCGCGAAGATCCAGATCGAGGTGTTGAGCAACACGACACAGAACGTAAAGGCCGCGCCGAACAGCAGTACCAGGGCGACGTTATACGTCAGGAAGCCGAAGCATAGTCCGGCCGTGCACGCCAGCCCGGCGCCTACCGTCAGCACGCGCTTGCGCGGGATGTGATAGCCGCAGTACGAAGCCGCGAGCGCGCCGAACAGGCTGCCGCTCTGCATCACCATGGTGAAGAGCAAACTCTTGGAAATGGTGTAGCCCTGTGACATCAGAATCGTCGGCATCAGCGTCAGTACGGAAATCTGCGCCCCGTATGTCATGGACACCGCAATCCCGAGCGCGATCGTGCGTCGGCCCAGACGGCCTTTGAATACGTCGCTCAGCCGCACCTTGGCGCGCGGCGCCTCATCCTGCACCGATGCCTTGATGTACGGCGTCGGCTCACCTGCGAGCTTGCCCAGCCGGCCCGACGCCAGGATCGACAGCACGCGGTTAGCCTCGTCTACCCGTCCCTTGGACAACAGGAACCGCGGTGTCTCCGGAATAAAACGTCGATAGAACACGACAAAGAACGCGGGGACCACCAGGCAGGCGAACAGCCAGCGCCAGTTGTCCGGTCCCGGGAACATGGCGAACACGGCCAGGCCAAAGGCGGGCGCCAGCATATTGCCAAGACCACCGCTGCCCACGCTAACCATGCCTACCGCCGTACCCCGGAAGCGGGTCGAGCACAACTCGGCCAGCATCGTCACAGCAATGGATATCTCCCCGCCCAGGCCGATGCCGACGATAAAGCGGCCCGCAGCCAGCACCGCATAGTTCGGCGCCAGCGCGCAGATGATGGCGCCCAGCGTGAACAGCAGCAGGTTTGCACTCAGCATGGTGCGCCGGCCATAGCGATCCGCGATATAGCCCGATCCGATGCGTCCGAGCGCGGCGGCACTGAAGGTCAGTGTGTTCAGAAAGCCGATCTGCGCCACTGAGATGCCCCATTGCTCCCGCAGCATGGGGCCAACCAGGCCGACCGCATTCTGCTCGAAGACGTCGAACATCACACCCAGCATGATCATGAAGATGATCTTCTTGTGCGAAGCCGTCACGCCGATGCCATCCATTGCCCGGTCGAGCTCGTGCTGCTGTGGGGAACTCGACGATTGAACTACCACTTCTGCGCCCATCTTTGTCTCCTCCTCGTTTGAGGTCGTCACGGTGTATCCGCAAACTTCTCGCCGCCTGGATCGGCTGGCGTTTGTAGAGCAGCAATGAAGATTCGTTCCGATACGCCCCTATTCGAGCGCCGGTGCCGCGTACGGCGCCCGGCGCGCGCGCAGAGCCTGCTCGGCCGCATAGGCCAGCCTTATCAGCACGGGTTCCGAAAACGGACGGCCGAAGAGCTCCAATCCAACCGGCACGCCCTGCGGCGCATTGCGGTCCGCGGCGGAAAACCCCGCTGGAATCACGATCGCCGGAAAGCCGGTGGCAGATGCGAGTACGCCGTTGCGATCGGCTTGGGGCTCACCGATCGGCGCCACCAGGCGGCGCTGATGCGGAAAGGCCAGCACGTCGATCCGCTGCGCTTCCATCAGATTCAGTAGCCGCTGGCGCAATGCCTGCTGACGTTGCAAGCGCTCGCGGTATTCCGCGTCCTTGCCCGCGAGCGCCACTGCCGTGGTCAGCGTTCCCGCGACGCTTGCGTGCACTTGCCCCGATGCGATGATGTCTTTCAGCGACCGCACCCCCACGCCCGGTGCGAGCCGGGCCAGGTAGGCATCGAGATCGTGCTCCATCTCGTAGTGATGCACGAGCGTGGACGCCAGGAGTTCATCAGGGCTGATGGCGTCATCCACCGCGACCAGTTCCGCGCCCTGTGTTTCGATGACGGCCAGTGCTTGCTGCATGACGGCGTTGACGGGCCGATGCTCGGGCCCATCGCCGAAGAAATGGCGCAGTACGCCGATGCGCGCGCCCTTGAGCCCGTCGGGATCGAGAAAGGCCGTATAGCTCGCGGGGATGTGGGAGGCGCCCTGGGTTGAGACAGGATCGGCCGGGTCGTGCCCGGCTATTGCGTCGAGTAGTACAGCGGTATCCGCAACGGTCCGTGTGATCGGCCCGATGGTGTCCTGCGTCAGACCGCAGGGAACGAGCCCCGTTCGGCTGACAAGGCCCATGGTTGGGCGCAGGCCGACGAGATTGTTAGCCGAGGCCGGCGACCTGATCGAGTTGACCCCATCGGTTCCGATCCCGAGCAGGCCGAAGTTGGCTGCGATGCCGGCGCCGGTGCCCCCGCTTGAGCCGCCGGGCGTTCGCGTCAGGTCGTATGGGTTCAAGGTCTGGCCAAGCTCCGTACTGACGGTCTCCCCCCCGGAGGCAAGCTCGTGCAGGTTGGTCTTTGCCAGGACGATGGCGCCTGCCCGGCGCAGCCGCTGGACAATAAACGCATCCTGCGCGGCCATATTGCCCCTAAGGCAAGGCGAGCCTGCGGTGGTTTCGATGCCACCGCATTCGATATTGTCCTTGATCAGCACCGGGATGCCGTGGAGAGGAGCCAGGGCCTGCGCCGGCTTTCCGGCGGCCCGGGCGTCCATGCTTTCCGCCTCTGCCAGCGCCTCCGGGTTGAGCCGGAGGATGCTGTTGATGCGGGGGCCGCTTTGATCGTAGGCTGAGATCCGGTCCAGGTAGCCGCGCACCAGTTGCCGTGCCGTCAGCCGGCCGTCACGTATCGCGGCATGCGCGGTGGCAACGGTGGCCTCCATCAGGTTGAACGGCGCTTGCGCATCTGGTCCGTCCGTTTTCGATTCGAATGCACTGTTCATGAGAGTCTTCCATGCGCCCGCTACGGGCGCCCGAGTCGTTGGGGGTGCGGGGAAGCGGTGCGGCGCCGGCGCACCGCTTCCCGTTGTTATCGGTTGACCAGCTTGGCAGGCAAGGTCCAGATGGCAAAGGCGCCAATGATCAGCATTGCCGCGATCATGTAATAGGCGCTGGTGCCACTCTGCGTCACGTCCCTGAGATAGCCGATCATGTAGCCGCTGGTGAAGCCCGCGAGATTGCCGATCGAGTTGCTCATGGCGATTGCCGTGGCCGCCGCGGCACCGCTCAGGAAAGCAGTCGGCAGCGACCAGAACAGCGGCGTGCAGGTCAGGATGCCGGCCGCGGCAATTGACAGGAACACCAGCGACAGCGCGGTACTGTGCATGACCCAGGGCAGCGCCAGGAAGCCGATCGCTCCCATCATGCAGGGCACGATCAGGTGCCAGCGCCGTTCGCGATGCTTGTCGGCGCTCTTTGCGAAGAAGTACATCGTGACAATCGCCGCCACATAGGGGATCGCGCTCAGCAAGCCGATATGGATGGGGTCGGTGACGCCTGTGGACTTGATGAAGGTCGGCAGCCACAGGGTAATGCCGTACTGGCCGGTGACATAGCAGAAACAAATCAGGCTGATGAGCCAGACGCGTGGGTCGGTGAAGACGTTGCCGACGCGCGCCTGCGGGTCCGCCGACCTGACGTCCTCCGCCTTGGCCAACTCCAGCACGCGCTTCTCCTCGCTGGAGAGCCATTTGGCCTTGGCAATCGAGTTGTCCAGATAGTAGAAGCAGAAGAGGCCTAGCAGGACTGCGGGAACGGCCTCGATGAAGAACATCCATTGCCATCCGGCCCAGCCTGCGATGCCGCCCATGCTGCCCATCAGGAAGCCGGACAACGGGTTACCAATGATGCCGGACAGCGGCGAGCCCATGCAGTAGATCGCCATGATCTTGGCGCGCCGGTGTGCCGGATACCAGCAGGACAAGTAGTACACGATGCCTGGCGTAAAGCCGGCTTCGGCCAGGCCGAGCAGAAAGCGCAGCGTGTAGAAGGCGGTTGGCGTCTCCACGAACACGAAACACGCGGAGAGCACACCCCATGTGACCATGATGCGCCCGATCCACACCTTGGCGCCGAACCGGTGCAAGGCCAGGTTGCTTGGCACTTCGAACAGGAAGTAGCCAATGAAGAAGATGCCGGCGCCCAGGCCGTAAACAGTTTCGCTGAAGCCCAACTGCTGCGACATCTGAAGCTTGGCGAAACCAACGTTGACACGATCGAGATAAGCGATCAGGAAGCACAGCATCAGGAACGGTATCAGCCGCCAGCTTACCTTGCGATAGACGGCGTCCTCGAAGGTCCTCACTTTTGTCCCGGCCTGCAGGGTAGTATCCACAGCGTCTCCTCAGCTTTTTTCAGGTATGTCTGTGCTGCTGCACCGATCCTCACGCGATCGGTACGGTGCGGGGAATTGGCGCCACCGCGTACCGGTGACGGACTGGCTCCCGCCGCGATGCCCTCCCCGGCATCGCAAGGCTGGAGGCCAGTCCAGGCGCTGGCCGCCGCGGCGCAGCCGCGCGGAATTCCTCGCTTCGGAACTACAGTTGCGTCGGACGGCGTCAGGCCGCGGCTTTGAGCGGCAAGGGCGTGGCATGGGCGGCCAGGTAGTCCATCGCCGCGGATGTCCCGCTTGCCGCGACCGGCACGCCCGAGATCTTCAAGCCCATTTCGCAGCCGGCGAGCGTCGCCATCAGCGTCAGGTCGTTGCAGTCGCCGAGATGGCCGATGCGGAACATGCGGCCTTTCATCTTGCCGAGCGCCGCGCCCAGCGACATATTGAAGCGGTCATAGATGTTCCTGCGCACAACGTCCGCATCGATCCCCTCGGGCATCATCACGCCGGTGAGAACCGGGCTGTACGCGGAAGGGTCGGCGCACTGGATCTCCAGCCCCCAGGCGCGCACTGCCCGGCGGCATGCCTCCGCCAGCCGCTGGTGGCGCGCGAACACATTGTCCAGCCCCTCGCCGAGGATCATGTCGAGCGCTTCGGACAGGCCATAGAGCAGATTTGTGCTGGGGGTATAGGGCCAGTAGCCGGTGCGGTTCATCTCGATGATCTCGTCCCAGCTCCAGAAGCTGCGCGGCAGTCCTGCCGTCCTGGCGGCTTCGATGGCCTTGGGAGACACCGCGTTGAAACTGATGCCCGGCGGCAGCATGAGCCCTTTCTGCGAGCCGGAAACGGTCACATCCACGCCCCATTCGTCGTGCCGGTAATCAGCAGACGCCAGGCCGGAGATCGTGTCGACCAGCAGGAGCGCGGGGTGCCGCGCGGCGTCGATCGCCTTGCGCACGGCCGCGATGTCCGAGGTAACGCCGGTCGAAGTTTCGTTATGCACCACGCACACCGCCTTGATGGCATGCTGGGAGTCCGTGCGCAAGCGTGCCTCGATCATGTCGGCCTGCACGCCGCGGCGCCAGCCTTCGATGCCGGGCAAGCCGAGAAACTCTGGCCGGATGCCAAGATTCTCGGCCATCTTCTTCCAGAGCGTGGCGAAGTGACCCGTCTCGAACATCAGAACCGTGTCGCCGGGACTCAGCGTGTTGGTCAGCGCGGCTTCCCATGCGCCTGTCCCGGAAGCGGGATAGATCACGACCGGCTGCTCAGTCTTGAAAATCTGCCGGATCCCGGCCAGCACCTTGAGGCCAAGCACCCCGAATTCGGGGCCGCGATGGTCGATGGTCGGATAGCTGATGGCTCGCAGGATGCGATCGGGAACGGGGCTCGGCCCGGGGATTTGAAGGAAGTGGCGGCCGGCGGGGTGGAAGTTGAGTTTCTGCATGGTCTCCTCCAATTGAGTTTTGAATACAAAATACTCTAGCAGAAGAGCTACATGGAGACGGGGCGGATGTTGCTAAAATTTCGCAGTGTTTACCCCATAGGAGAGGGATTCTGCGGCTTTTTGGTGCAATGTTAAGTGTCTGCTAAAATGTATGCAGCAACGTTTTCTGGAATTTGAATGCAAAATTCTATTTTGACCGACACGGATTCTTCCGTATCCGTGCTACCCAAGGTTGAGCGACGGCGCTTGCATGACACGGTGGTGGATCATCTGCGGACGTTCATCGTCGAGGGGGTCTTGAAGGCGGGTACGAAACTCAACGAACGTGAGTTGTGCGAGACGCTGGGCATCTCCCGCACGCCCCTGCGCGAGGCCATGAAGGTGCTGGCGGCGGAGGGGCTGATCGAAAGCACGCCCAACCGGGGCGCGACGGTATCGCGCCTGTCGCCGACGGAGATTCAGGACACGTTCGAATTGATGAGCGGTCTGGAAGCGCTATCCGGGGAACTGGCCTGCGAGCGCATCACGGCCATCGAGTTGGCGGAGATCAAGGCATTACACTACGCGATGCTGGCATGCCGGGCCAAGGACGATTTGTCCGGTTACTACAGCTTCAACCATCAGATTCATGACCGTATCAACGAAGCGGCCCGGAATGTCGCGCTGCGTCAGACCTATCTATCGGTGAATCGGAGGTTGCAGGCGCTGCGCTACCGGTCGAACTATCAGAAGCCGAAATGGGACAGCGCCATCCATGACCACGAGGAAATGCTGACGGCGCTCGAGGCACGCGATGGCAAGCGGCTTGCCGCGATCCTGCGCCAGCATCTGCTGGACAAGCGCGACGCCGTGCTACTCATCCAGTTGAGCGAGGCCGGCGACGCGTCAGGCACATAACGCAGCGGGCCGAAGCGCCCACATCCCACTGCGGCTTGACCAGGGCGAGGCTGTTCAGTCTGGCCAGAGCCAGCCCCCTTGGATGAGCGCTCATGGGCTTACCGGACCTTCCGCAGGCAGAGCCTGGATGCCCGCTCAGGCTGAAGCCGCCATTCGCTCCCTCCCCCGCTGGGCGGTAACCCGACGGCAAGTCGGTCAGCGAGAACGGAAAGTAAGTGACCGCTTGGAAGAAGCAGAAAGACGGGACCTGGAAGGCCATCCACGACATGTGGAACTCGGATGCAAGGCGGGGATGCGGCGTCATCTCCCAGCTTGCCGGCTCAGTTACGCACACGCACGTGCGGCACGACTGGCTGCGTTTGAGGACGGCGCGCTGCGACCGGCGTTGGCCGAAGACAGTCGTGCTATCCGCTGCCTGTCAACAGCCTCCCCTCGGCCTGATCAGCCATCCAATGCGCTGGCACGCCGCCGCCCGCCGGTCATTTGCCTCGTCTGCGGCGGCACCGCTCGACCTAGGCGTCGCCATTAGTCTCGAAAAACCAGCTTCATTTACCCAGTCCTCGATCTCCGAGGGTGCGCCAGATCGAACGATCGGTGGCCTCCGCCGCCGCCGTCTTGTCATGGTGCATCTCCATCACCGAAGCCCTCGCGCCTGGCCGTCCAGCGCCTGATATCGTCGTCCATCAACATGCGCATATGCAGTTCCTTTCAAGGGTACCCCCCAAGCACATTTTCACTGGGTCATTACACCGTTCATCACAGATTCGAGGCTATGCTTTTCACATTCCGAGGAGGAGCGTATGCGCAGCAATAAGCACCCAGAAGCCAAGAACGTGGCGGCGCAAAGTTTGATCCAACGGTTGCTTTCCGGGCTTTGTTTCGCTGTGCTTATGTTTCCCGGTGTGGCGCCAGGAATGGAATTCAGGATCTACTACCAACCACAGATTAAGATGAAAATGGTTATCGGGGAGGGGAGGATTCAGGAAGGCGATGCAAAGAAATTCCTGGCGTCCGCAAAAATGGCTGACCGTGATGAAGAAGGACTCGTTACCCTTGTTTTAAACAGTCCGGGAGGAAATGTTGAGGCCGCTTTCCGAGTCGTCGATGCCATGGATAGAGTACGCGTCTATACAACAGTTCCAAATAATGCCAGGTGCGCGTCCGCTTGCGCTTCGGTCTTGTTCGCTTCAGGGGAACGCCGAAGTGTTGTTGGTACGGGGCTGCTCGGTTTTCACAGTTGCTACAGGCGCGATGGGCGAACTTACACCGGGGACTCGCTTTGCAACGAAATAATCGCGGCAAACGCAATGCAAAGGGGCGTCAGCCACGCAGGCATCAATCGTTTCGTTAAGCAATATGGTGCGCGAGACATGGCGTGGGTCGGGCGCGACGTCGCTTGCAAGTCGCTGCAAGGGCTATGCAAGCCTGGGCAACTGGAAACTAAATACGAGACGAACGATGCGTTGATGCGTAGTTTTGATTGCAGCAAGCTCATATCTGTTCAAGCGCAGCTTATTTGCGGGGATGCGGAACTTACCCGCATCGATAAAACACTGGCAGAAATCTATGATCAAAAGATAAAAACATCGGTTAACAAGGCGCGGTTACGAGCGGATCAACGAGCATGGCTTCGCAATTCTCGCAACGCGTGTGGCGATAAAATTTGTCTACTACGAAGTTATCATCTCCGCATCGATGAACTAAAGCGGGTGCGGTCGTAATGACGTGTTGATTGACGTTGGCCACGCTCAATCGCCAAAGCGTGAGCGTCACCCGGCGCCGCAGCAAAACCGTATTCCTCGGGCGCGCGCGACACGAAGTGATTCTGACTGCCCGCCGCGCCTTCGCACGACGGGAGTTCACACATGGAGGTCCGCTATCTGCGCGTTGTCGTCGTCTTCCAATGTTATCTTGACGGTGGCGAATGTCGGTGCTCAACGCCTCAGGAGACACGAAATGACAAGCAAGAACACGATCTGTTTGTGGTACGAAGGCGGCGCCGTTGACGCCGCGAACTTCTATGCCGAAACATTCCCCGACAGCTCTGTCGGCGCCGTCCTCCGCGCACCAGGCGACTATCCCGACGGCAGGCAGGGCGATGTCCTGACGGTTGAGTTCACCGTCGTTGGCATTCCCTGCCTCGGGCTGAACGGCGGCCCGCATTTCAAGCACAACGAGGCCTTCTCTTTTCAGATCGCGACGGACGACCAGGCCGAAACCGACCGTTTGTGGAACGCGATCGTCGGCAATGGCGGCCAGGAAAGCGCATGCGGCTGGTGCAAGGACCGATGGGGATTGTCATGGCAGATCACCCCGCGCGCCCTCATCGCGGCGATATCCGACCCCGATCGCGCGGCGGCCAAGCGCGCATTCGACGCGATGATGACCATGAAAAAGATCGACATCGCCGCGATAGAGGCGGCACGGCTGGGCCGAAACCTATCCTCAAGTTGATGGATCGGGTCCCGGACGTTCTCTCCTGATCCGATCCGAGGGGATGGCTGACCGAACGGTTCGGGTTGGGAGTGGACGTTCGTCGTTGCCCCGCGAGCGTCCGCAAATCAATGCCATTTCCGCCGTTCGTCGCTGGCGAGGCGGATGGGCTTGCGCCGTTTGCCTCGCCGCTTGCAACCAATGCTTGATGCAGGGTTCTAGTGCTTATCGCTCTCCGGAAACCAGTAGATGCGTTTGCGCTTGCCCACGCCCGCGATCTTGATCTTCTGAGCACCCAGTGCCGAGGTAGCGTCGCCTCCTCCGGCACCGGTCTGGTTGCCACCACCGAGCAAAACCGGCACAACGGTAGCGGTCGCGCCGCTGCCAATCGATACCATGCCGAATACCGGCGAAGGCGGAAAGCCGCCGCCATCCAGGATGATCGAACGTTGCGGGTTTTGGCCTGATGCCGTAAGGAAGCTGAAGGAATAACTCCGGGCGATGCCAAGATTGGGGTAGCACATGCCCGCCTGGGGCACTGCCGGCGTATTTGTGCCGATGATGGTATTTCCGGCGACGGTGAGCGGCGCATTCACTGCTTTCTCGCCGGGATTGGTGAGCGTAATGTAGAAGCCCGAACCAGTGCCGTCGTACTTGGCCGTGGTGCTGGTGTTGTTGACGAGAAGCGCCTCTGTGATGGGTGTCCAGGTGGCCGGCATGCCGAGTATGTTGGTGTCCTTCAACATGTAGAGGCGATTGACCACGTTGTAAGCGGTCCCCTGCGTGGTCGAGGCCGAGTACAGAGGATGCTCGCGGTCACCCGTACCGGCCGTAATGGCATCGAAGGTAGCAGTGGAAATGACGTCGGGTGCATAGAAGAACTTGCGCGCGTCATTTGTATTAGCTCCGCCGCCGAGTGCGGCGAGCTTGTTTAGCGTCCAGTTGGCAGGCGCATTGCCCGCGGTGGTTTCAAAGTCGGCTCTCCAGAGATTGCCGCCGACGTCGCCAACGTACAGGCGTTCGATATAACCGTCGCCATTGCGGTCAAGCCCCGTGACATCCGACGGGATGGCCCGGGTCAGGCCGGCAACCGCCAGGCATGTGCCGCTCATACCGCTACAGTTGGGCAGAGCGCTCCACACAACGGCGCCGCTGACGGCATCGAATGCCACGATGCCGCGCCCCATGCTATCGACTCCCGGCGACGGATCGCTGTCTTCGGCCGAGTCATAGCCCGCGCCCATCACCACCAACGGGTTGGCGTAGCCGCGCACGCGCATGACGCGCGGCTGGGACCAGGTCTGGCCGAGCTCAGGGATATCAGCATTGGAGCGTTTCCACAGGAAGCGTGGATTGACGGGATCCGTCACATCGATTGCATAGATCAGCCGCCCGCCGCGGCGTGCCGTCAGGTAGATGACCACGCGAGGATTCGCCGCGTCGCGCAAGTCCTGCATCACGGTGGTACTTCCGTCGAAGAAGTAATCCCGCGGCGCCGGAGTGGGAGTGATACCGCCAGGCGTGGTCGAGAGCTTCACCTCCGGGGAGTTGGTGTAGAGGCGGCTGAGCTTGCCAAGGAACTCCGGTGCGATGAAGCCCCATAGCTCGCCGCCCGGCCTCACACTGCCGATGCCCTGCGTCTGGTTGCCGTTGATCGCGTGGTACACGCCATCGTTGGTGCCATAGAACACCACGACTCCCTTGCTGCCGCCATAGTTGACGACAGCCGGCCGGGAATGCAGTACGTCTGCGTGGATCGAACTGCGCACGGTCACCGGCGTACCGGGACCTGGCTCCGCTTCGGTGCCGGCCAGGCTGCTGGTATCCGAAGCGGCGACGTCCTGGCCGCGTACCCAGGCGATAAGCTTGGGCAATTCGGCTGCGGTGATGGTGGCCGCGCCGCTGGTCCCCGAGTTGATGACGGCAAGGCCGCCGGTCGAACTCGTGTCCTTCAGCCATGTGTTGGAACTATCGAATGACGGCATCGCCGCGCTAGTTGGGCAACTACCCGCACCGTTGCAGGTTATCAGTTGCCGGCCGGTCTGGCTGGTCAGCAACTGTGCGCGCAGCATCTCGCCCGCACCACCCTTTTCCACAACCTCCCCGTCAGGGGAATCAAGGCCCCACCCGACACTCGACGGGCTGTTCTTCCAGTATCCCGTGGCCGGCCAACTACTGACCGCGCTGGCCCCATAGCCGGTCGCGCCGAAGGAAAGCGGCGGCTCCGTCGTCCAGAAACTGACAGCGTTCGGAGAGATAAAGCCCGTCGCCGCGTTGCTGATGGCAGCGTTGCCCTTGGCATCCTGCAGCACGATGTTGCCGCTGGCGTCATAGCCGATCTGATACTGCTTGAGATTGCCTTGCCACCGCGGTGCCGCGGTGGCATCCGGGCGGAACATACCCACATAGACCTGGTTGAGGAACTGACCCTGGGCATTGACGGAGGCCGGAAGGCTGACCGAGGCAAAGACGCTGTTGATGGCCTGCACCTCGTTGAAGATTTGCAGCAAGGCCGACGTCAGCCCATTGACGTCACCGAGCTGTACCACATATGTCTTGCCGCCGCCATTGGTCGCCATGCTGCTCGCGAACTGGACATAGTCAGGATTTTTGCTATCGGTCACCGCGATCGTGTAGGTCACGATGTTCTGACGGTTGGCCATGTTGCCCTGGACGTCGGTCTGGTACATGAAGCGAGCCCATTCGTCGCCCCAGTTGCTCTGGTATTTGTTGTCGGGTGCGGGAATGACAATCTGCTGTTGCTGAGTTGCAGTCGCGCCTGCGGCGGCCAGGGCATTGATGACATTCTGGCCTGTGTCTTGCGGCTTGCCGTTGTTCACGGCGTTGGCGATATAGATGACAAAATTGCGCTGACAGGGGTTGTCGATCGGTGAGGTGTACTTGGTGCCGGACAAGCCAGTCTGGCCGGCATAGTAGGCCCACGATTCCTGCATACCGCCACCGACCTGCGAGTTGTTCGAGTTGTCGGCCTGACGGTCGATTGTTTTCACATAGCTAAGGAAGCTGTCGACCCCGCTGTTGTCCATCAGCGGCAACTTGTAGGGCGCCGCCGACGGGAACTTGAACCGGCCGCCGACGTTGTCCCCGGCGCCGAACATCATCACGCCGAGATTGAGGTTGCCCAGCAGTGTGGGGCTGGTCTTGATCGACGACACCGCGTTGTAGAGCGCGCACTGCTCGGCGCCAACGTCCTTGCCTGCGTTATTGCTGGAGACGACCCCCGATGTGGAGCAGGTGAAGCTGGCCGACGCATCCCAGGTCGATGCATTGTCGAACAGGATCAGCACATTGGGCTTGCCGGACTGGGGCTGCAAGCCAGTGTACAGATCGATGTCCTCCGCCATTGCCGGATGCAAGGCGGAAAGCGCGAGTAACGTGGCGATGGCAATGCGCGAGGCAGCGCGTTCAGCGAATTGACGCATTGTGAGTCCTGAGGTGCGGAGGTGAGGCAATCGGAAACTGAATCGTGACCGCAAACTTACGGGCATGCCGTGCCGACCGGCACGCGTACTGAGATACCCTGGTGCAAGGTGGTGTTGGTGGCTGTGGCGGCGCTATCGCTGACGCTGGCCTTTACGTCCCATTGCGTGGCGTTGCACAGTGAATTCCCGCCGCCGCCTCCGGATGCCGTCAATATCCCGGTGTCCTGGTTACCATTGCCAACGAAACAGGAGACGTCGTCGGTATTGGACGTATCGAGGTCCGTATTCCTTACCGGCTTGCTGGTCTGGCACACCGGCGCCGCGACCTGCACCGTATAGTCAGCGCTACCGTCGCCGTTCACATCGACCGGGACGCTAGCCGCGGCTGCCGCCGGGTTGGCGGTGAAGTCCTTGCTAATGACTTGCTCGATGCCTTGCTGCGCGGCATTCTGCGCCTCCACCCCGTGCTGCTGATTAGCGGCGACCTTCACATTGACGACACTGGAGCCGACCAGCGATATCGTCATCAGCAGGAAGATCACCAGGAAAATTAGCGTAACGATCAGGGTGGCGCCGGACTGCCGGCGCTGTGCGATTAGCATGACTTACTCCCGGCGGCCCGCCACATTGGCCAGCCTTGCCACGCGGGCGTAGACATGACGTTTGTAGCCGTCGTTGAACGGGCCACTGACAGTGGCCCGTCCGAGATCATAGGTGCGGCTGTCTGTCCAGCCAAGCGAGGTCCGCTGCGTGCGGGCAAGGACGCTAATGCTGACAGACGTGACGTTCTGCCAGTTGGTGAGGGCAGTCGTCCAGTCGTATGCGGGTACCGAGGTGCAAATGGCGCTGTTGTTCACACCGGGGTCGCTGACATAGCAGTCTGCGGAGCCGTTGTTGTCGAGATCCACACCGTAGGACAAGTGCATATCCTGAATGCCTTGCGCCACCGAGTTGACCTGGAAGGCACCGCCGGACAACTCCGCCATCTTCAGCGTCGGCACGCCGTCGCCAGCGCCGGAACACACATCGCAAGCTGCAAGATAAAAAATGCGGACTACAGCCGGGCGCAACTCCGCGGTAACGGCCGGGTCGCATGCCTTGGTGCGCATGGTGAAGGCCGGAGCGCTGGCGCCAAACACGAACGATGTGGCGTCGGTGGAACAGTACGATACCTGCATATAGGACTGCCCGACGGTCGCCGCCGCCACCGGCGTCGTCGACACACGCCTTATCACAAGTATTTCCGATGCCGGAGCCAGGTTCGGCAGGCATGGCGCCACCGTACCAGGAGCGTAGCCCTGAAGGCCGAGAGGCATCGTCGCCGGTGAGTTGACGAAACCCAGTGCGCCCGGTGATGTAGCGCACAGGGCGGGGCTTGCCACGGTTGCGCCGCTGGCTACGCTGGCGGCACCGAAAAAGCCGGCAAGCTCGATTTCACGACCTACCGTGTCCACCACATAGCGCCCGTTTTCCACCTGCTCCGCACTATTGGAAAACTCAGAGCGCGACCGCGTGGTGGAAAAATACAAACTCCCCAGGGCAGTCAAGAGCAGTAGCCCAAGCGTCATCCCGACCATCAATTCGATCAGGGACATGCCGCCCTGCCGGTGGCGCTTCGCATTGCGCTGCCGATTCACGAGAGAACTCCAATGCGTACCTGAATGCTTACCGCGCGGCGATAGCTGTCATTGCCGAATTGTCCGTTGCCGCATGGCAGCGCCGGCGCGGTCGTCTTTGCGAGGCCCTGCCAGGCTACCGTGATGCGGTAGATCTGGTTTGTAGCATCGAGGGCTTCGATACAACCGAGCGCACCAATCATGGCGCCTACCGTCTTTCCGCCATTGTTCTCCGCGCTGCCAAGCAATGCTGCCCCCCAGGCTGCCAGGTCGGCATTCGTGATGGATTGCTGCGCGGCGGTACCGACGGTGCAAGCTGGAGCGGGAACGGTAGTGCTGCCCGCCGTGGTAATGGTGGCGCCACTGGCATAGCAGGCCGCGGCCTGACGGTTAGCGTTGAGCCGGGCGGCCATGTCCTGCAGCAATGTCAGCGCCTGCACACGCTGATAGGCTTCCATTTCCGATTGGCCGGAGCGGGCAATCAGACCTGCGGTGCCCAGCAGCGCCACCAGCAGGATCACGACCGATATCAGGACCTCGATCAGCGTGGCGCCACGCTGCGAGGACCGGCGCAAGCGATTGCGCGCATGGGGGGAGCGCGAGTTCACGTACATGCTCCGGATACCAGTGCAACGCGGCCGGTTCCGCTCACCTGTACGCAGATCGTCGAGCTCGCCTGAGGTGATACCGACGGCGCCACCTGGAACGTCAGGCTGCCGGCAGTAGGCCTGCCGTCGTTACCGACCGCCAGGGAGTTACCCGCGCTGGCAGTGATCGAAATACCGTCATATGGACCAAAACTGCGCACCTTTTCGGTCCCGGCGGTTACGGCCCACCCCCCGGCCCAAGCGCCGGAGGCGGCCATGGTGACACTGCTGTTGCGCTTGACGGCCTCGCTACGCGTCAATGTCAGCGCGGCGGAAAGATCCAGCGAGGCGTTGCGTGCGCGTTGTGTCGCGATCAGGCTTGAGAACGACGGGGCCGCAGCAAACGCGATGATGGAAAGCACTGTCAGCGTTACCAGCAATTCTATTAGCGTGAATCCGCGTTCCGCTGCGGCGCCGGATATATTCGATGCATGAGTATTTCGCATGGGCTACTTCCAGCAAGTCGAACCCGTACCGGAGACGCTCTTGTCCCCGGTACTCGACAGCGTCAACGTTCCACATGCCGCGTCGTTCGTGGCCTGGGTACCCTGCGGCGTCGCCGTCAGGACATATCCAAGTGGCGGACCTGCGACCGCAGTGACGGTAATCTGGTAATTGGGGGAAACTGTGCCGGGAGGACTCGCATAGCCGAGTGCGGCCAGGGTGGTGGCATAGACCCGGTTGTCCACCAGGAAGCGCTCCTGCATGCTGGCGACTTCCAGCAGGAACGACTCCGCCGCTGCGCGATTGGAGCGCACTACGAATTGGATATAGGAGGGATAGGCAATGGCCGCGAGGATGCCGATGATTGCCACGGCGATCATTAACTCGATGAGCGTAAAGCCGCCCCCGAGCCGAGCGTGTCGACCCCAGCCACCGCACCGCGTGGCTACCCCCAACTCCCGAAATAGCCAATGTTTTCGGCTATATCGCACCGCCGGGCTTCTGTGGCCCATGCTCGCGCTCCTTTTCTTTTTTTTCCCGGATGACCCAGTTCCGGAAACACTACGCGGCGAGTGTAGTCGCGAATCCACTCACGGTCAAAGGGCCCTCGCTTGATTGGTTCAGCGAGCGTTGCACAGGATCCACTCTGCAGGGCGCCGCTTGCCCTTGCGTACCCTAAATCACCTTGCATCTTTGGCGACTTTCGAGGGACGAAAAGCATCATGCGCCTAACGAAGCACAATTTATGAGTCACGGGATTTTTACTGCACCGGATCGATTGCGATATTGTTACCCGCCGCCACCTTAAGAAGGCTGTACGAAATGGAGGTTTTCTCACTCCGGCTGAATGCCCGCATCCTTGATGATCTTCGACCAGCGATTGGCCTCGCTGTCAAAGAACTTCTTGTGCCCGGACGGGGATAGCCGCGCGTCGCTGATCACTGTGATGCCTAGCCCCTCCTCCCGCTTGATGAGGGCCGGATCCTTCAGCGCAGTGCGCAGAGCTGCGTTAATTTTGTTCAGCACCGCGGGCGGCGTTCCGTGTGGAGCATAGAGGCCGTGCCACACCGTGAAATTGAAACCCGGCAAGCCACTTTCGCTGAGTGTCGGGATGCTTGCCAAGGCAGGTACCGTGGAGCGCTGCAGACTACTTACGCCGTAAGCCTTGACTTTCTTTGCCTCGATCTGCGGCGTGCTGTTGGTCGCTTGCTCGCACATCAGGTCGACCTGTCCGCCCATCAGATCGGACATAGCCGGCGCGGTGCCCTTATATGGCACAAATGTCATGTTGCTCTTCAGGGCATTCTGCAGCATAAGGCCACACAAATGCGATGCCGATCCAACGCCGGCATTGGCGAGGTTGAGCTTGCCCCCACTGTCCGCAATGGTTTTGCGAAGCTCGGCAAGTGTGTTCGGGGCCAGACCAGGTTTGCCGATGAGCGTTGAGGGCGCTTCGTTGATCAGGCCCAGGAACTCCAGATCCCCCGTCTTGTAGCCCAGTTTCTTGTACAAGGACGGCGCGGTCGCCAGCCCGATGTGGTGCACCAGAAGGGTGTAACCGTCGGGGTTGGCGCGCGCCACGCGTGCGGTGCCTATGGTTCCGCCCGCGCCCGCTGTGTTCTCCACCAACACCGGTTGGCCCAATGACTTGCGCAAGGCTTCCGCGACATCGCGCGCAATCTTGTCGCTGGGACCACCGGCTACGAATGGTACGACTAGTGTGACGGGCTTCTCCGGATACTCCGCGAGCGCGGACGTAGGGGCGGCAATAGCGCCGCAGACTAGTATCAATACTGCACTGCGGGCAACCGCGCGCTGTTTTAGCATCTTTGTCTCCTCTTGTATGGCCGTATGGCCGTATGGCCGTTGCAACTACGCGTTCAAGACGACAGTTCCTGCATGACGCTATAGAGGTCGCACTTGCCTTCGAAGCCGATACCAGGCAGATCGGGCATCGTGACGTAACCCTTGTCAACCTTGACCCCATCGGGGAAACCACCGAAAGGCTGGAACAGATCCGGGTAGCTCTCGTTGCCGCCCAGGCCAAGGCCGGCGGCAATATTCAGCGACATCTGGTGACCGCCATGCGGAATGCAACGGCTCGCCGACCAGCCGTGTTCCTTGAGCATGTCGAGGGTCCGCAGGTATTCGACCAAGCCGTAGCTCAGCGCGCAGTCGAACTGCAACCAGTCGCGGTCGGGGCGCATGCCGCCATAGCGAATCAGGTTGCGGGCATCCTGCATCGAGAACAGGTCCTCGCCGGTGGCCATCGGATTGGTGTAGTAATTGCGCAGCGTCGCCTGCAACTCGAAATCCAGAGGGTCGCCCGGTTCCTCGTACCAGAACAGGTCGTACTGTGACAGCGCCTTGGCATATTGAACCGCAGTGTCCAGGTCGAAGCGGCCGTTGGCATCCACCGCGAGCTTTTGACCATCCTGAAGCACGCTCAGGATCGAGTCGATTCGCCGCAGGTCCTCGTCAAGCGTCGCGCCGCCAATCTTCTTCTTGACCACGGTATAGCCGCGGTCGATGTAGCTGCGCATTTCGTCCTTGAGCTTGTTGTGGTCCTGGCCGGGGTAGTAGTAGCCGCCCGCGGCGTAGACGAACACCTTGCGATCGGGCGTACCGTTGCCATAGCGGTCGGCCAGCAATTGAAACAAGGGCTTGCCCTCGATCTTGGCTACCGCGTCCCAGACGGCCATGTCGATGGTGCCGATGGCGACCGAGCGTTCGCCGTGCCCGCCCGGCTTCTCATTGGTGAACATGGTGTCCCAGATTTTGTGCGGATCGAAGTTGTTGCCGCTTGCGTCAAGCAGGGATTCGGTTGCCGCCTCCAGCACGCGCGGGATGAAGCGCTCGCGCATCAGCTTCCCCTGGCCATAGCGGCCATTGGAGTTGAAGCCGTAGCCCACCACCGGCTTGCCGTCGCGGATGACGTCAGTGATGACGGCGACCAGACTGAGGGTCATCTTGCTGAAGTCGATGTAAGCGTTACGAATCGGCGAGCTGATCGGCAACGTTTTTTCGCGAATATCGACGATTTTCATGATGTGTCTCCTAAGGCACCCGGTTCGGCGGATGCATAAGCTATGTGAGCCACTAGCATAGGTGCGGGAAGGTGTCTTAAAATTCACCACAAGTCATTTGATTATTCACTTTGAGTGAAGACCAATCTCGCTTCCGAACTGGAGTTCTTCGTGCTTAT
This sequence comes from Cupriavidus sp. 05L310, assembly GCF_056398185.1. Classification (NCBI taxonomy): domain Bacteria; kingdom Pseudomonadati; phylum Pseudomonadota; class Betaproteobacteria; order Burkholderiales; family Burkholderiaceae; genus Cupriavidus; species Cupriavidus sp. 05L310. The sequence continues at coordinate 10,257 of NZ_JBFTOX010000064.1, read as the reverse complement.
CGCCCGCCATGGCAATCTTTCGGCTGCCGCGCGGGCGCTTGACCTGACGCCGCCGGCGGCCACCAAGCGGCTTGCCCAGATGGAAGACCGGCTGGGTGTACGGCTAGTCAACCGCACAACCCGCAGCATCAGCCTGACAAATGAAGGCGAGACCTACCTCCTCCATGCGACGCGGATACTTGCCCAGGTCCGAGAGATGGAAGATGACGTGTCGAGCAGCAGTGCCGTGCCGCGCGGGATACTTCGCGTGAATGCAACCCTTGGTTTCGGCCGCACGACCATTGCACCGCTCGTCTCCGAGTTCGCCAGGCGTTATCCCCTTGTCACAGTGCAACTGGACGTCACCGACAGGCCAATCGACCTCGTCGAGAGTAGCTTCGATCTGGCCATTCGTTTCGGCTCGCTGCCTGACAAACGGCTCAACGCGCGACGCATCATGTCGAACCGACGGTTTCTGTGCGCCTCACCGGTCTATCTCGAGAGATATGGCACCCCGGCTAGCCTTGCCGATCTCGCCGACCATCGCTGCATCATCCATCGGCAGAACGATGATGCATACGGTATCTGGCGGTTTACGCACCGTGAGCAAACCGAGATCGTCAAAGTTGATGGGGTGCTGTCGAGCAACGATGGCGATATCGTCCTCGGCTGGGCACTTGATGGCCACGGCATCCTTATCCGTTCGGAGTGGGATCTGGCGAAGTATCTCGAGAGTGGCAGGCTGAGGGTTGTGCTGCCGGACTTTGTCCTCCCGTCGGCGGACCTGTTTGTCTACTACTCGAATCGGCGCAATCAAACGGCGCGTGCCAGAGCGTTCATTGATTTTTTGGTCGATCAATTCCACGAGTCAAAAACTCCAGCTGCGGCATAGCCCAGATGTTTTCTGACTTCGGCGCCAGGATCCCGCAGCGTTTTGCGTAGCATGGGAAATGCACAGCGAATGCCTGCGGCCGGACTACGGCCAGCTCGCACCGGCACTCTAGCGGGAGGCGCCCGCCTTCCGTCAGAGTGCCGAGCTGATCATCGTTCGTGCCTGGCGATGAAGGCCTCAACAGTGTCGTGCAGTAGTTCGGGCTTCTCCAGGAAGATGAAATGACCACCGTCCAGGATGGCAAACTCGGCTCCCGGAATCCGCTCTGCAAGCTCCGCGGAGAAGTACGGCGGGGCGCAGAAGTCGCGCTCGCCCACCAGCACCAGCGTCGGCGTCGCGATCGACGGAAGATCATCGAAGGCGTCGTGCCCCACGATCATGTCGATCCGGGCAAAGCTGATCTCCCGCTCGAATGTGCCGGCCGCTGTAGCGTTCACCCACGCCTGCACCTGCTCCGGGTGCTCGCGCATGAATTTCGGATCGAAGAGGAATAGTGCGTTGGCCTCGGTGGACGCGCGCAGGCCGGAATCGGTCAACATGCGTCGCCGCATGTCGAACTGGCGACGGTAGAACGCGTCCGCGCGTGCAATCGAAGAGACAATTGTCGCGCTGCGTAATAGTTCGCGGTGATGGATCGACAGCAATTGCGCGATGGCGCCGCCGGTCGAGGAGCCGAGCGCGTGGACCGGCCCGCACCCGACCGCCTCGATGACCCGCGCCATGTCCAGCGCGTGTTGTGTCATCGTCATGGCGCGTGCGGTGTGCTCGGACGCGCCGGTGCCGCGGTGATCGGGTACGATCACTTGGTGGTGCTCGGCGAACAGATCGATCTGTGGGCCCCAAGATGCGCCCACTCCCGCAAGCCCCGCCAGAAGAAGCACGGGCGAACCTTGGCCCTTGACCGCGTAGTGGATCGAAACACCGTCGGACGTTACGTTTGGCACTTTGCTTCTCCGGTTCAGAGGGACGCGAACGAGAAGTCGAACGCGTCGAAGATCGCGCCGTTGAGATTAATGTTGGCGCCGCCATGCGTACCGGACGGTAGATCGACAAGACGGTTCCACTGCCGGAGAGCCGGCGCGCAATGGACATCGACTCACAAATCCCCGTTTTCCGGGAAATCGCCAAGCGAGAGTTCAACAGGCTTGCCGTGAGGCGTGCGACGCGCCGCGTAGTGCCACGCTTTGCGATAGCGCGCCTGCGTCTCCAGGCTCGCGACGCCTTTGCTTGCCACCAGGCGCTCGAGCGTGGCGAGCCAGTGCAGGTAGTAGGTCTCGCCCGTATCCGGATCGCCGGCAAGCTGTGCGCGCCTGATCTCTTCTGCCAGCGCTGCAGCCCATTCACGCCAGGTGTAGAGGCCCCGCTGGTGCAAGACCAATGCCAGAGAAAAAACCTGCGCCTCCCACGGTTCGCGGAACACCGGGCCTTCGTTGTCACGGGGAACGCCCGGTAGGGCCTCGGCGGCATCACGCACTGCGACTGGATCGACCTTCATTTCATGCTGGTTCGAGGTAGGGCTCGAATGCCTCGATCGAGACGGTGAGCGTGGCGTCGGTCTCCGCTCCCCAGAGCTCGCGGCCTTCGAAGACGACGGTGTAGAGCCACTGCGGGTCTTCTCCCGCACCGGCCACGACGGAGTCCGGAAAAACGTGGCAACCCCGGATTGCCTCGATCGTTCCTTCACGGCCGCGCGCGTACCGCGGCAAGCGCGTGTGCGTGGGCGGGTTGATGTTCTTCGTGCGCACTCGCTCGCCCGGTTTGAACCTGGCCGGCCGCTTGGGCGGGCGACAGAAGGTGCCTCGGGTGAATGCGTGCCCGATGTCGTTCGTCGTCATGACCCGTTCGAGGGGCTTGCCCGGATGCATGGCATGCCCTGCGGCGATTTCATCGGCGCCGATCAGTCCTCGCTCGACCGCATTGCGCTCGATTCCCAATGCCCATCTTTCGTAGTAGGACACAGACAGGTAGACCGCGGCAGGCAGCCGCTCCTGCGCGTCGCGAGACATGTCGATGTTCCAGGCGCGCGTGAAACGCATGGCCCGCTGCATGGCCAGCACCCGCTCCTCCCACTGTGCGTGGAACGGAGGTTCGTCAGCCTCGGGATGCACTTTGCCGGAGCCGTGCATGCCGCCCATGTCGTGAACGCCGTTCATGGCGATATCTCCTCGGGGCGCAGGGGCAGGCCGGTGCCTATCATGCAGTCACGAGTGATGAGCCGCATCAGGCGTTCCTCGGGCCAGCCTTCGGTGCCGGCGGGGCGCGGTGGTACCACGAGGAAGCGGGTCTCCGCGGTCGAGTCCCAGACACGGATCTGCGTGGCTTCCGGCAGTATGACACCGAAGTCAGCCAGCACGCCGCGCGGATCTGACACAGCACGCGAGCGATAGGCGGCCGACTTGTACCAGACCGGAGGCAGCCCGAGCACGTCCCATGGGTAGCACGAGCACAGCGTGCAGACGACCATGTTGTGATGCCCGGCCGTGTTCTCCACCGCGATCAGATGGTCGCCCACTTGGCTGACGACGCCGAGCGCGGTGATCGCTCTTGTCGCATCCGCCAGCAGCACGGCCTTGAACTCTGGATCGAGCCAGGCCCGGGCGACCCCTCGAGCTCCGATGTGAGGGCCAATCTTGGTCTGGTATCGCTCGACAATAAGGTCGAGGACAGCAGGGTCGACGTAGCCCTTCTCGGTCAGAATCGTCTCGAGCGCGCGCACCCGCAGTTGGATCGGCGACAGCTCGGAGTGGTCATGCGCGTCGGCGCTCATGGATGTACCCACATCAGGCTAACTGATTTTTGTAGTGTAGACCCGCTGGTTCGGGATCGTGAAACTTGAACTTCCATCTTCGGCTACAGGAAGCTGGAAATATCACGAGCGCGCGCAAGCGTGCGGTGGATGGGGTGACCGACCCGCAAACGAAAAGACTTAAATCGCCCGCAAAAATTCTTGGTTCTCCCCGCCTCCGTCCTCGGCCATAGTGGGAGGCCCGCGTCTTCGCTGCGGATACGCCACAAAACAACCCAAAAGAACCGGAACGAAAGAACAAACACCATGCGCGCTCCCAATTGGATTTTTACCTCAATCGCAGCAGGCTTCATAAGCCTGGGCATGACGGCCTGCAGTTCGCCTGGCAAGAGCGCTACCGCGAACAGCGCGACGGCGAGCGTATCGGCCCCCTCCGATGACCAGATCGTTGCGGCATGGACCTACTTGTACGGGCGCTATCTGGTGCTGCAGCAGGAGAACTACGATATCAACGTCGAGAAGGTTGGCTACAACAAGATCAAGTACAACCCCCTCGGCTCCGCCGAATTTGTGAATCCAAACATGGATGTAGCCTATCTGGAGGCCTGGCTCGCCGCGGACAAGGATCATGCCGTCATCCTGAACGTGCCACAGGTCAAGGGGCGCTATTACACGGCCCAATTACTCGACGGATGGGGCGAAGTCATTGCCAATATCAACGAGCGGACGTATCCGAATCACCCGTATGGCAAGTTCGCACTGGTGATCAAGGGGACCAATCCCCCGGTGCCGGCAGGGGCGGTCAGGATCGAATTGCCGTCGGCCAAGGCAAAGATGCTGGCGCGCGTGGAGCTCAAGGGTACGCCTGCGACCGCCAGGCGGCTGCAGAACCAGTTCACGCTGGACGTTCCCGCTGGCATCAGTATCGATCCGCCGCACCCGGTGCCGGCCTTTACCCCGGCCGCCCCGATTGGCGCGGCGATCTTCGACAACGTAGCTGAAGTACTGGCCACCTATCCCGATGTCATGCCGAAGGCGCCCGAGTATCAGGCCCTGGCCCTCAATGTGGCCAGCTATATGACGGGAAATGGCACCGCGCGCAAACGGGTGGACGAAGTCGTCAAGACCAGGGCGATCCCGGCATTCCTGGCGGGCGCCAAGGGATTCGGCACCCAGAAAGGCGGATGGTCGGTGACGTACGTGGCCGGGACGTTCGGCAATGACATCATGGCGCGCGACATCATCAACTATGGTGGACTGTGGGCCAATGCAATCAGCGAGGCCATCTATTTTATCGGTCAGACCGACAGCGACAAGCAACCGCTCGACGGCAGCAAGACCTACGAAATCCGGTTCCCGAAAGGCGAAAAGCCGGATACGCACGTCAATGGCTTCTGGTCCGTGACGCTGTACAGCGTGCCGGATTATCGCGTAGCGCCCAATCCGATCAATCGCTATAACCTGAACAACGTGTCTCATCTGAAAGCCAATGCGGATGGAAGTACCAGCATCTGGCTGGCACCGGCGCGGCCCGCCAACGTGCCGCAAAGCAACTGGCTGCCCACGCCGCAGGGCAAGGGCTTCTCGCTGAACTTCCGCACCTATGTCCCAAAGGAGGACGTTCAGCGAGGCGAGTGGTTCCCTGCCCCAATCCGGCTGGTGCGATAACTGTCGACGGTTGCGGGAGGGGCGTGCGTGCTGCTGGCCTGCACGGGCTCGGCACCGCGCTGTCCTCCGGCCTGGCAACCTGATTCCCTTGAGGTCACATCAAATGAATAGCCTGTTGCGCACAAAATTGTCCTCTTCACTCCTCTCGATGGTGCTGGCGTTGGTGGCCGCGGACGCGGTCCACGCCGAGGCGCAGCCGACGCAAGGCGCTTCGGCCGAGGTGGCCGGGCCGGTACCGGGCACGAAGATGACCGATGCCTATCTGCAGATGGCCGCCAGGAATATTTATTTCTGGGCGTGGCCGATGACCAATATCTACAACCGCCGCCTGGCATTCAAGGACCTCCCCGAACCCGGGTTGATGGGCGGTACCGTGCCGATCGCGCCATCCAACCGCTTGTCGATGCTGACGGACTACATCGCGCCCGACGAGCGCCTGGTGGCCTGCCCCAACCAGGACGTGGTCTATGGCTTCAGCGTGCTGGCACTCGACCAGAGCCCCGTTGTCGTGCAGGTGCCGGACTTCGGCAAGCGGTTCTGGGTCTACCAGGTAGTGGACCTGCGCACCGACAGCTTCGCCGAGTTCGGCAAGATGTACGGTACCAAGCCGGGCTTCTACCTGCTGGTCGGGCCCGACTGGAAAGGCACGGTGCCGAAGGGGATTACCAAGGTGTTCCGCGCCAGGAGCAATACCGGGGTGTTTATCCCACGCGTGTTTCAGGACGATGCCGCCGCCGACAAGCAGGCGGTGCAGGCCTCCCTTGCCGGCGTGAATCTCTATCCGCTTGCCGAGTACACCGGCAAGATGCAGGTCCGGGACTGGGCGACGCTGCCGAAATTCCCCAGCCAGAGCACGGGCGACGCGGAAACCAAATGGGTGGTGCCGGAAAAGTTCTGGGACACGCTGCCGGTGGTGTTGAAGGACGCGCGGCCGCTCCCGGGCGAACAAGCCCGATACGCCGAAGCCCTCGCGCTCGCGGAAGCCGCGGCCAAGGATCCCCATATCAAGGACGTGCTGATCAAGGCATCCGCACAGGCGGACAGCGAGATCGTGGACCCGCTCTTCCAGTTCCGCAACTACGGCCTGCAATTGCCCGATCACTGGAGCACCATCAGCAATGGCGCGAGCTTCGGCACCGACTATTTCAGCCGCACCGCGGCGGCCAAGTCCAATATCTTCGTCAATAAGCAGAACGAGACCAAGTACTTCTATCAGGATCTCGATGCCGCCGGTGGTCGCCTGAACGGTGCCAACAAGTACACCGTTACCTTCGCCAAAGGCGCCGAGCCGCCGGTAAAGGGCTTCTGGTCGCTCACCCTCTACAATCAGCATCATTTCTTCTCCGAAAATGCACTGAAGCGCTACTCGATCGGTACGAAGAACAAGAACCTGAAGTACAACGCCGACGGCTCTCTGACGCTCTATGTCCAGGCTGATTCGCCAGGCGCCGACAAGGAGAGCAACTGGTTGCCAGCACCGAAAAGCGAGGATTTTTCGTTGTATGTGCGAGCCTATTGGCCGGAGGCGGCCGCGCTGACCGGCAAATGGACGCCACCGCCGGCTGTGAAGTCGAATTAAGGGGACCCTCCCGCCAGCGTACAGAGCCGGGTTTGGCTATCGATGCAAGCCCGGACGTTACCTGAGCTACATATGCAATGAATGCAATGAATGGTCCGGCGGCGGTGAGAGGGATGCTCACCGCCTCCCCCCGATCCACCGCACAATCTCCGCGAACACCGGCATATCCGGCGGCACCGACAAGTCCAGCGCCAGGCAGCGCCGGTAGTAAGGACTCAGGTCCAGCCCCACCCCAAGCCCCAGTACCTCCACATCCCGCAGCGTCTCATGCCGCGCCACCACTTCCTTCAGGTGGTTGTCCAGGTAAAAGGCATCGTTGGCCTGCCCCGTTGCCGTGTCCATCGGGCTGCCGTCGGATATCACGATCAGTATCCGCCGGGACTCCGCCCGGGCGAGCAGCCGCGCGCAGGCCCAGTCGACGGCCTCGCCGTCCACGCCTTCGCGGAACAGATCGGCCTTGAGCGGCGCGGCGATATCGGTGCGTGCGCGCCGCCAGTTTGTGGCGGCATCCTTGAACACCATATGGCAGGTTTCGTTCAGCCGGCCCGGATGCGCTGGCCGGCCTCGGGCCAGCCAGTCGAGCCGGGCGCGGCCGCCGTTCCACGCCCCGGTGGTGAAGCCCAGCACCTCGCTGGCGACGCCGGCCTGGTCGAGCGCGCGCGCGAGGATGTCGACCATCGTCGCGACCCGTTCGATGTGCGCTTTCATCGAGCCCGAGCAATCGATCAGGAAGCTCACCGCGCAGTCCGCCTGCAGCTTGTGCCGCTCCTGCCGGAACAGCCGGCGCTCGGCCGGCGAACTGACCAGTTGCGCGAGCCGGCGGCCGTCGATGCGGCCTTCCTCTTCGCCGAAGGACCAGCCGTCGCGCTGCGGCACGGCAAGCGATGCCGCCAGCGCGCGCGCCAGCCGCGCCACGTTGATGCCCTGTTCGGCGATGCGCCGGTCGAGGCGTTCGCGGTACTCGGCCAGCAGCGCCTTGCGGACCAGCGATCCCGGCGATATCTCGCGGTCATAACGCGTGGTGTAGGCGCGGTAGCCCTGCTCCGAACCATGCAGCACACGGCTGTTGCCGGTGGCCGCGACCGCCATTGCCTCGTACTCGTCGTCCTCGAAACCGAGCGCCAGCGAGAACGCCACGCGGGCGGCTTCCTCGTCCTCCTGATCGCCGGCATCGTCCTGTGCCCGGCCAGCGCGCTCCGCCTGCAGCATCTCGCCAACCAGCCTCGCCATCTCCAGCGCGTGCACGGCGAACGCGCCCTGCTCCGCGCGATGCCGGCGCAAGCCGGCAAGCGACACGCCCAGCACCGGCACGATAGGCGCGCGCGTGGCTTCGATCAGGTCCTCGGTGTCTTCCAGCACGGGCCAGCCGGACAGGCGCGACCACGCGATCTGCGCCACCGTGTACAGCAGGATGCCCAGATGGCTTTCGGCCAGGCCCGCGCGGTAGAAAGCGCGGGACCAGTCCTCGAAACGGTGGCGCAGGTTCTGCGCCAGGCCGGGCATGCCGGCGGGCAGCAGCGATTCGCAGCGCAACTGTTCCAGCAGCTCGAACACCAGCCGCTCGATGGGATCGGCGGGACATGAATGCCGGTGCAGATCGGCATCGGAGTGCGCGATGCGCAAGGCCGCGCCGTCCGCCGCGCCGCGCTGGGAGATGAAATCGTCCTCCGCCCGGGTGCGCAGATGCGGCGCATGCAGCGGCAGCGGCCGCAGGTGGCGGCACAGGCGGCCGTCGCGATAGTGCAGCGCGGCATCGCCGGTGAGGGCGCGCACGGCCGCCGCGCATAGCGCCTCGCGCTGCTGGCTGCGGCGGGCAGCCTGCCGGTCCGTGATCATCAGCGCGGCTCCGGCGCGCCGTCGGGCGCCGCCTCCAGCTCCCGGCCAAAGCAGCGCTGGAAGTACTCGGCCACGATGGGGCGCTCGGCGTCATCGCATTTGTTCAGGAAACTCAGCCGGAAGGCCAGCGCCGGGTCGCGGAAGATCTGGCAGTTCTCCGCCCAGCTGATCACCGTGCGCGGCGACATCAGCGTGGACAGGTCGCCGGTGGCAAAGCCCTTGCGCGTGAGTTCGGCCACGCTGACCATCGATTCGATCAGCGCGCGCCCGGCATCGCCGGCCAGTTCCGGCACGCGGGCGAGCACGATGCCGGCCTCCTCCGCGCGCGGCAGGTAGTTGAGCGTTGCCACCACGTTCCAGCGGTCCATCTGCGCGTGGTTCAGCATCTGGGTGCCGTGATACAGGCCGTTCAGGTTGCCCAGTCCCACGGTGTTGGTGGTGGCGAACAGGCGGAAGGCGGGATGGGGGTGGATCACGCGGTTCTGGTCCAGCAGTGTGAACTTGCCGTCGCGCTCCAGCATGCGCTGGATCACGAACATCACATCCGGGCGCCCCGCATCGTATTCGTCAAAGATCAGCGCCACCGGACGCTGCAGCGCCCAAGGCACGATACCTTCCTGGAATTCCGTGACCTGGCGGCCGTCGCGCACCACGATGGCGTCCTTGCCGACCAGGTCGAGCCGGCTGATATGGCCGTCGAGATTCACCCGCACGCACGGCCAGTTGAGCCGGGCCGCCACCTGTTCGATATGGGTCGACTTGCCGGTGCCGTGCATGCCCTGCACCATCACGCGGCGGTCGCGGGTGAATCCCGCCAGGACCGCCAGCGTCACTTCCGGGTTGAAGCGGTAGGCCTGGTCGATTTCCGGGACGTGATCGTCGCGCTCGCTGAAGGCCGGCACCATCAGGCCGGAAGCGATGCCAAACAGGCTGCGCACCGAGACCATCCTGTCCGGCTTGCCCACTGCTAAATCCGTCGCGCTATCCATCAGTCCATCCGTCACTGGGTCTGTCGCGAAATCCGTCACATCTGTCTCCTCTGCGCCATGTCACGGCAGTGGCGCGCATGCGCACGCGCGGTGCTGCCTTTGAGTCATCATAGAGCAGTTTCAATTTTAGGTACAAATCATCCCGTTTATTGTAACTACCTATTGACCTTCGACGAACCGCACCCTACATTTCAGCCAACAAGAACTTTTCGGGACAAATAGTCCCGTTTTGATACATAGACTGGAGACACACCATGAGCGAACACCTCCCTGAAGTCCTCAACGCGAGCGCTGCGCCCGCCACCGCCGGCCCGCAGGCCATGACCCCCTCGGAAGCCTTCGTCGAGACCCTCGCCGCCAACGGCGTGACCGACATGTTCGGCATCATGGGGTCGGCCTTCATGGACGCCATGGACATTTTCGCCCCCGCCGGCATCCGCCTGATCCCCGTCGTGCACGAGCAGGGCGCCGGCCACATGGCCGACGGCTATGCCCGCGTCTCCGGCCGCCACGGCGTCGTCATCGGCCAGAACGGCCCCGGCATCAGCAACTGCGTCACCGCCATCGC
>NZ_JBFTOX010000063.1:0-60354 GCF_056398185.1 Cupriavidus sp. 05L310 | reverse complement strand
TGGCCAACTTCTGCCCACACTCGCTCACCGAACTCAAAACGACCGCCCGCAATCGGCTGCGCAGCGCACAACAACGCGCCAACATCATTGCCGCGTGCTGGAAGCAGGCCGAGCTGTGGTGATGTCGTCATTTATACAAGGATCAATAGCCGTTGGGCAACGCTGGCGCCGGATCCGGACCGGCCAGGCGTTCGTTGCCAGCTTCGCGCACCTGGCCAGCCTCATCCTCATCCCGCCGATGGGCCAGCCGGTAGAGCACCGGCAGCACCAGCAAGGTCAGCGCGGTGGATGACAGGATGCCGCCGATCACCACCGTGGCGAGCGGGCGCTGCACTTCAGCTCCGGTCCCGGTGGCGATCGCCATCGGGATAAAGCCCAGCGATGCCACCAGCGCCGTCATCAATACCGGGCGCAGCCGGGTTAGCGCCCCAGTTTGGATGGCTTCATCCAGCGGCTTGCCTTCTTCGCGCAGGCTGCGGATGAAAGACAGCATGACCAGTCCGTTTAGCACCGCCACGCCGGACAGGGCGATAAATCCCACCGCCGCCGAGATCGACAGCGGAATGTCCCGTAGCCACAGCGCCAGAATGCCGCCGGTGAGCGCAAAGGGGATGCCGGTAAAGACCAGCAGGCCATCGCGCATATTGCCGAACATGGCAAACAGCAGCACGAACACCATCAGCAACGCCACCGGCACCACGATCTGCAGCCGCGTGGTGGCGGATTGCAGTTGCTCGAAGGTGCCGCCCCAGGTGACCCAGTAGCCGGCGGGGATCCTGACCTGGCGATCGAGCGTGGCCATGGCATCCGGCACGAAGGTGCCTACGTCACGCCCGCGTACATTGGCGCTGACCACGATGCGGCGCTTGCCGTTCTCGCGTGAGACCTGGTTGGGGCCGGGGGCGAGGGTGAGCGTTGCCACTTCGCCCAGCGGGATGTAGCTGGCGCTTGCCGTGGTTCCCTTGGGCAGGGGAATCGGCAGGCGCCGCAGCGCTTCCACATCGGCGCGGATGCCTTCCGGCAAGCGCACGCCGATATTGAAGCGGCGGTCACCCTGGAAGAAGATGCCGGCATCGCGCCCGCCGACGGCGATGGCCACCGTGTCCTGCACGTCGGTCATATTGAGGCCGTAGCGGGCCGCGCGGGCACGGTCCACCTCCACCGTGAGCACCGGCAGGCCGCTGGTCTGCTCGACCTTGACTTCGGTCGCGCCGGGGATGGATTGCAGCACGGTGGCGACCTTTTGCGCGGTATCCTCAAGCACGGCGTTGTCGTCGCCGAAAATCTTCACGGCCACGTCGCTGCGCACCCCGGAGATCAATTCATTGAACCGCAACTGGATCGGCTGCGAGAATTCGTACTTATTGCCGGGGATGGTCGCCAGTTCGGCCTCCATCTCCGCCAGCAACTGGTCGCGCGTCTTGGACGGATCGGGCCACTTTGCCCGCGGCTTGAGCATGATGTAGCCGTCGGACGCGTTGGGCGGCATCGGGTCCGAGGCGATCTCGGCGGTGCCGGTGCGGGCGAACACGCGCTCGATCTCGGGGAATTTCTCGTTGAGGCGCGTCTCGATCTGTTGCTGCATCGCGAGCGACTGCGTCAGGCTGGTGCCGGGAATGCGCAGCGCCTGCACGGCGAAATCGCCTTCGTTCAGGTTGGGGATGAACTCGCTGCCCAGGCGCGTCGCCACCAGGCCGCTCAGCAGCACCGCCACGGCGGCAAGGGTCAGCACTACCGGTGTGTTGGCGATGGTCTTGCCGAGCATCGGCGCATAGGCGCGCTTGGCCCACAGCATCAGGCGATTTTCCTTCTCGGCCACCTTGTCGCCGATAAACAGCGCTACCGCCGCAGGCACGAAGGTCACCGACAGGATCATGGCCCCGATCAGCGCCAGCACCACCGTCATCGCCATCGGGTGGAACATCTTGCCCTCCACGCCGGTCAGCGCAAAGATCGGGATGTAGACGATCATGATGATGAGCTGGCCGAAGATCAGCGGCCGGCGTGCCTCCCTGGCGGCGGCAAAGACTTCGTGGAAGCGTTCGCTGCGGGTGAGCGGGCGGCCGTGCTGTTGCTGGGCATGCGCCAGCCGCCGCACGCAGTTCTCCACGATCACCACCGCGCCATCGATGATGATGCCGAAGTCCAGCGCGCCCAGGCTCATCAGGTTGGCGCTGATCTTGTAGGTCACCATGCCGGTGAACGTAAACAGCATGGATAGCGGGATCACCAGCGCGGTGATGATGGCGGCGCGCAGGTTGCCGAGGAACAGGAACAGGATCACGATCACCAGGATCGCGCCCTCGACCAGGTTCTTCTTGACGGTGGCGATGGCGCGGTCGACCAGCACCGTGCGGTCGTACACCGTGACGGCCTTGATGCCCGCCGGCAGGGAACGGTTGATGGCAGCCATGCGCTGGTCTACCGCTTGCGACACGGCACGGCTGTTCTCGCCGATCAGCATGAAGACGGTGCCCAGCACCACTTCGCGCCCGTTGTCCGTAGCGGCGCCGGTACGCAGTTCACGCCCGATTCCCACGTCGGCGAGGTCGCGGATGCGGATGGGCTGGCCTTGCGCGCTGCCGACGATGATCTCGCGGATATCGTCGATGGACTTGACCTGTCCCGGCGCGCGCACCAGGTATTGCTCTCCGCGCCGTTCGATATAGCCGGCGCCCACGTTGGCGTTGTTCTTCTCCAGCGCCGCTACCACGTCCTGCAGGCTCAGGCCGTAGGAAGCCAGCCGTTCCGGGCTTGGCGCCACGAGGTATTCCTTCGCGAAGCCGCCAATGGAGTTGATCTCTGTCACGCCGGGCACGGTGCGTAGCTGTGGCTTGATGACCCAGTCCTGGATCTCGCGCAGATCGGTCGGGGTGTACGGCGTGCCGTCGGCCTTCCTTGCGCCGTCCTCGGCTTCCACCGTCCACAGGTAGATCTCGCCGAGCCCGGTCGAGATCGGGCCCATCTGCGGCGCCACGCCCGTGGGCAGGTTCTGCGCGGCTTCCTGGATGCGCTGGTTGACAAGCTGGCGCGCGAAGTAGATGTCGGTGCCGTCCTTGAAGATCACCGTCACCTGGGACAGGCCGTAGCGCGACAGCGAACGGGTTTGCTCCAGCCCGGGCAGCCCGGACATGGCGGTTTCGATCGGATAGGTGACGCGCTGCTCGGTTTCGAGCGGCGAGTAGCCTGGCGCGGACGTGTTGACCTGCACCTGCACGTTGGTGATGTCGGGCACCGCGTCGATGGGCAGCCGGCTGTAGTTGTAGATGCCGAGCGCCGCCATGGCGAATACGGCCAGCAGCACCAGCCACCGCTGCTCGATGGCAAAGCGGATCATTCGTTCAAACATGATGGTGTCTCCGCTTAGTGGCTATGCTCGGCGCCGGCCTTGCCCAACTCGGCCTTGATCACGAAGCTGTTGCCGGCCACGTACTTCCAGCCGGCCTGCATCCCGTGCGTGATCTCGACCCGCTTGCCGTCGCTGCGTCCGGTCTTGACCGGCTGCGCCAGGAAGCCGCCCGGCACGGCAACGAACACCACCTGCTGTTCGCCAATGCTTTGCAGCGCCTGGGCGTCGATGGCCACCGGCACCTCGGCGCTGGAATCGGTCACACCCACGGTAACGAACAAGCCGGGACGCCAGGCCATCTTCGGGTTGGGCAGGGTAACGCGGGCCGTAGCCGTGCGGGTTTGCTGGCCCAGCAGGGATCCGACATACGAGACAGTTCCCTCGGCCTTGCCGTCGAAGGCGGTGGAGGCGATCTTCACCTTCTCGCCGACGCGCACGCGGTCCAGGTCCTTGGGCGCGATCACGAATTCGGCCCATACCGTGCTCAGGTCCGAGATGATGAACACGTTGGCGTCGGCCGCCACGGCTTCGCCTAGCGCCAGGTGCTTCTCCACCACGGTGCCGTCGAAGGGGGCGCGCAGCTCGAAGCGGTTGAGCGACTTGCCGCCCGCATTGCCGCTGGCGCCAATGGCGGTCAGCTTCTGCGTGGCGTTTTGCGTGGCGATGCGCGCTTCCTGTAGCGCGGTGCGCGCAGCCAGGTAGTCCTGCTCGGCGGAAATCTTGTCTTCCCAGAGCTTCTTCTCGCGCTGGAAGGTCGATTCGGCCAGTTCCAGGCGTTTTTGCGCGGCCAGCAGTTCGCTGCGCTGGTCGGACAGCGCGGTGCTGGCCAGCACCGCCAGCAAGTCGCCTTTTTTCACTTGCTGCCCAAGGTTGGCCGACACGCTTTCCACCACGCCGGCTACGCGCGGCACTACGTGGGCGGTGCGGTCCTCGTTGAAGCGGATCTCGCCGGGGAAGGAGACTGTTGCCTCGATACGCGCAGGGCCGGCGGCGAGCAGCGTGAGCCCGGCGCCCTGGATCTGCCCGGGCGTCATCTCGACGCGGCCTTCTTCCTTGCCGAGCTTGATTGCGATGGGCGCGTTGCTGGCCGGCAGCGTCACATTCAGGCTGGCATCGAACGCGTGCGGTTCCGCGATCGTGGCTTCGCTTTGCAGGTAGGACCCGGCGGGCCGGAAAACCAGCGGTTCCTTCTCGCCGGTGAGGCGCTGCAGTTGCCCCGACACCTTGATGCCCGCCGGCGCCACGGCCTTGCCGCCTTGTGCGACCCAGATCCGCATGCGCGGGCCGCCTTCACTGGCGCCGGCTTCGGCCACCAGCACTTCCACGCTGGCATCGCCTTGCCTGAACAACTGTCCGCCATTGGGGCCTGTGCTGCTTTCGTGATGCTCGCCGTCGCCATGTGCGGCGTCGTCGTCGTGCGCGGCGCCGGCTTTGCCGTCGTGATGCTCGCCGTCGTTGTGGGCGGCGGCCTCAGTATGCGCGCCGTGTCCGCCTTCGGCCGCGCTGTTGCCGCGGCCGGTGAAGATCAATGCCGCGCCGGCCAGTGCGCCGCCGGCCAGGATGATGGCGATGCTCGTTTTTTGCTTGCTGCTGATTGCCATGATGGGTTCCTTTGACTCAACGGCCAAGAATGCGGTCGATGGTGGTGGCGGCCTGGTAGGCGGTGGCGACCACGCCGAGATAGCGGATGCGCGCCTGGAACCAGGTGCGCTGCGCATCGAGCACGTCGAGGAAGTTGAACTTGCCGGCTTCGAAGCCTCGCGTGGCGGCCTCGTAGGCTTGCTGGGCGGCAGGCAGCACGGTGCCTTTGAGGGCTTCGGCCGAAGTCCGGGATACGGTCAGTTGCCGCGCGGCTTGCTGCAGTTCATTGGCGAGCCGCACCTGCGTCGCGCGGTACTCGTCGGCGGCCTTGTCGGCCTGGCGCATGGCGGCGAACAGATTGCCCTGGTTGCGGTCGAATAGCGGCAACGGCAGCGACACGCCCAGCACAGGCATGGTGCCGCGATCGGAACTGTTGTCGCGCTTGCTGCCCAGGCTGACGGTCAGGTCTGGATACTGGCGGCTGCGTTCCACGCCAATGACGGCCTGCCGCAGCTCCATCTCCAACCGGCTGTTCGCCAGTTCCGGCGCGCTGTCCAGTGCTTGCATCAGGGTGGCGCCGTCGGGGCGCGCGGGGAGGGTGTCCAGATTGCCCGCGGCCTCAAGGAAGCGGGCTTCGCTGCTGCCCCACAGGCCAGCCAGGGCCTGCCGCGCTACGGCTAGCGCGGCCTCGGCGTCGGCGACTTCGAGCTCGGCATTGGCCTGTTCGACGCGCGCCTTGCTTTCCTCGAGCGGCGCGATCTTGCCGGCGGCCACGCGGCGGGCCGCGGCCAGCGCGCCCTTGGCGGCGATATCGGCCGAGCCCCGCGCAAGCCTGACGCGCTCCTGTGCGATAACCACCGCAAAGAAGCCGCCTACAACGGCGGCGCGCAAGTCGGTGCGGGTCGCGCCCAGTTGCGATTGCGCGAGTTCGCGCGCTTTCTGCGCCGCGCCGATCCGCGCGGAGCGCTTGCCGCCAAGTTCGACCGGCAGGTTGACCTGGGCCGTTGTGGTGCGGGTGTCGCGGCGGTTGTCCTCGAACAGCACCGCGACTTCCGGGTTGGGGATGGTGCGCGCCTGCATGATGCCGCCCTCGGCAGCATCAAGTTCATGGCCGGCTGCCGAAAGCGTGAAATTGCGTCCGGCCGCGAGGGCGAGCGCATCTTCCAGCGTTAGCCTGCCGGCAGGCTCCGCGATTTGCCGGGCTGCCTGTGCAGCGGGGAATGGCGTGGTCGCCGCGTTCTGGGCGAACGCGGCAGGGCTGAGCAAAGCTGCCGCCAGCCCGAGCGGCATCACAAGTGTTCTCATCGAATTTCACCGGGAAAAAAAGCCAGGGAAGTTCGGCGAGACGAGAGTCTGGAGGTAAAGGGAGTCGTCTCGCCGGTCAGACGGCGAGAGACCACTGCGGGCGGTCGGGGGGGGCGCCGGGCGCCGACAGGTAGGACGCGGCAAGCGCCCGGTAGCTGATGGCCACGCCGTGATGCAAGGCGGTCGCGCCGAGGTCCGGCAGGACCAGCTGGGCGCTGGCAAAGTGGCAGACGGCGCAGTCGAGATCGGGCAGCTTGATATTGCCCTTGCCGTCCTTGCTGTCGGTACTGCCGTGCTGGCTGACCTTGCCCTGGTGGGCGTGGCTATGGTGGCCGAAATGCCAGTTGTCGCTGGCCGCCGCGATCGTGTTGTCCTGCGGTGCGCTTTCGTGATGGCAATACGCCGCCGCACCGGCCCAGGCGAACTGGAGCGGCAGCATGATGGCGAAAAGCAGGATCAGGAAACGTCGCATGCGGCGGATTATATAGGCAGGAAGCATGACCCTTGTGCGACTGTGGCTTAACACTGGCGCAAAAGGCGGCGGCAGGTGCCGTATCGGGTCAGCCGCTTGCATTCAAGCCGGGTTCGAGTGCGGGCCACCAGCGAGGTTCCCCGCGGAGGCGCCGGATGTTGCACTTTGAGAATGATTCACAATGCGCTTGACCCTGTAGTCGCTCCAGGGTCTTAAATGGACGGTAAGCAATAACAAGCAGGAAAAACCGCCATGCCTAGCGCCACGCCAGACCAAGCCTCGCTTCGTGACCAGAAGGGTGCCGATCACGGGCATTCACACGCACATGACCACGCGCACAAGCACGAGCATGTGCACCAGCATGACCATGGCGAGGACCACAAGCATGGCCATGATCATGTTCACGATCACCGCGCCCAAGCTGCCAGCCCGGCGTGCTGCGGCTGCGCCAGTGCGGCGCCCGCGGCTCCCGTTTCGGTCCCGGCAGGCGCCGCCGCGGCCAGCTATCGCATCGACGCGATGGACTGCCCCACGGAAGAGACCCTGATCCGGAACAAGCTGGGCAGCATGGCCGGCGTGGCGGCGCTCCAGTTCAACCTGATGCAGCGCGTACTGACGGTGCACCATACGCTGGATTCTCTGGATCCGGTGGTGCGCGCCATCGAGAGCCTCGGCATGAAGGCCGAACCGCTGTCGGAGCAGGCGGCGGCGTTGCCACTGCAGGCCGCCAAGCCGTGGTGGCCGCTGGCGCTGGCCGGCGTGGCCGCGCTCGGTGCGGAGGTGGTGGGATGGCTGCAAGTGCCTGCCCAGGATTGGCTGGCCCCCCTGTTGGCACTGGCGGCCGTGGCCATGGCCGGGCTTGGCGTCTACAAGAAGGGTTGGATTGCACTGTCCAACGGTAACCTGAATATCAATGCGCTGATGAGTATCGCCGTCACCGGCGCCATGCTGATCCGGCAATGGCCGGAGGCCGCCATGGTCATGGTGCTGTTTGCGCTGGCCGAGCGCATCGAGGCGGCATCGCTGGACCGCGCCCGCAATGCCGTGCGCGGCTTGATGGCGATGGCGCCGGAGCAGGCCACGGTGCGGCAGCCGGACGGCAACTGGCTGCCGGTGGATGCCTGCGCGGTGCCCATCGGCGCGCTGGTGCGGCTGCGTCCCGGCGAGCGTGTGGCGCTCGACGGCCGCGTGCTGCGCGGCCAGTCCACGCTGGACCAGGCACCGATCACCGGCGAGAGCGTGCCGGTCGACAAGGCAGTGGGCGATGCGCTGTTTGCCGGCACCATCAACCAGGCGGGCGAACTGGAGTACGAAGTCACGGCGCCGGCCAGCGGGTCCACGCTGGCGCGCATCATCCACGCGGTGGAGGCGGCGCAAGGCAGCCGCGCGCCCACGCAGCGCTTTGTCGATCGCTTTGCCCGCATCTACACGCCGCTGGTGTTCCTCGGCGCCGTGATGGTGGCCGTGGTGCCGCCGCTGGTACTGGATGGCGACTGGAGCGCCTGGATCTATAAGGCGCTGGTGCTGCTGGTGATTGCCTGCCCATGCGCGCTGGTGATCTCCACGCCGGTGACCATTGTCAGCGGGCTGGCCGCGGCCGCGCGGCGCGGCATCCTGATCAAGGGTGGCGTCTATCTGGAGCAGGGCAAGGATCTCAAATGGCTGGCGCTGGACAAGACCGGCACCATCACGCACGGCAAGCCGGTCCAGACCGATTTCCAGCCACTGGGCGAGATCGTGGCGGGCGGCGCGGCGGCCAGCGAGAGGGCGCGCGTCATCGCGGCCAGCCTCGCGGCCCGCTCCGACCATCCGGTCTCCATGGCCGTGGCGAACGCCGCGCGCGCCGAGGGCCTTGCGGTGCTGGAAGTGCAGGATTTCGCGGCGCTGCCGGGTTACGGCGTCAGCGGCAGCGTGAGCGGCCGCGCCTACTACCTGGGCAATCATCGTCTGATCCACGACCGCGGGCTGTGCTCGCCGGAACTGGAAGCCACGCTGGAAGCGCTGGAGCGGCAAGGAAAGACAGTCGTGCTGCTGGGCGCCGACCACGGCGTCGAGGCGCTGTTCGGCGTGGCGGACACGGTCAAGGACAGCAGCCGCCAGGCGGTGGCGGAGTTGCATGCGCTGGGCGTCAAGACGCTGATGCTCTCCGGCGACAACCCGCATACGGCCCAGGCCATCGCCGCCCAGGTACAGATCGACGAGGCGCGCGGCAATCAGCTGCCGCAGGACAAGGCGGATGCCATTGCGGCGCTGAGCGTGAAGGGGGCCGAGGGTGGCGCGGGCGGCGGCAAGCGCGTGGTCGTGGGCATGGTGGGTGACGGCGTCAACGACGCGCCCGCGCTGGCCCGCGCCGATATCGGCTTTGCCATGGGCGCCGCCGGAACCGACACGGCGATCGAGACCGCCGATGTGGCGCTGATGGATGACGACCTGCGCAAGATCCCGGCATTTATCCGGTTGTCACGTCAGACGTCGGCCATATTGAAGCAGAACATCATCCTGGCGCTTGGCATCAAGGCGGTGTTCCTCGCGCTGACGGTAATGGGCGTGGGCACCATGTGGATGGCGGTGTTCGCCGACATGGGGGCGAGCTTGCTGGTAGTGTTCAACGGCTTGCGCCTGGCGAAGGCAGGGCGCGCCTGAAAACGGACGCGCCCCCTGGGAAGGGGGCGCGAGAATCCTTTTGCCGTGGTGTCAGGGCTGGATGATCAATTCGCCGCTGCGGCCTTCGATAGCGCCCCAGGTAACAGGCGCCGTTGGCAGGCTGGCTGGATCGAGATGGCGGTAGAACGTGCCCATCGATACCAGTTCATGCCCTTGCGCGCGCCAGCCATCCAGCAGCCGGTTGAACACCGGCGCAAGTTTCCCGCCTTCCAGTTCCGTGTGCAGCGTGAAGACATGGTCGCGCTCGCCTTCGCTCAGGCGCAGCACGGCCTTGTGGACGTTATCCTCGGTCAGGTCGTCCACGCCGATGAGCTCGTCCAGCGTTGGCAGCGTGGTGGGCATCTGCACATGGCGGCATGCGACGCCATCGACGGTGGGGATGTACGGCGCGGTGCCGCGGCCGTCGGAGGCATACGCCATGCCCCAGTCGTCGATCTGGCGGAAGGCATCATCGTTCATCTGCCAGCCGGCGGCGCCATGCGTGGGCGGCGCTTCGCCGAAAATCTCGACGTAGCGGTCGAATGCGCTTTGCATCTGGCGCCGGGTCCAGGCGGCATCGCGCTCGCGCACGTTGTCCTGCCAGTAGAC
The DNA here is from genome assembly GCF_056398185.1 of Cupriavidus sp. 05L310. Taxonomy (NCBI): domain Bacteria; kingdom Pseudomonadati; phylum Pseudomonadota; class Betaproteobacteria; order Burkholderiales; family Burkholderiaceae; genus Cupriavidus; species Cupriavidus sp. 05L310. Next base: position 50,395 of record NZ_JBFTOX010000063.1, on the reverse strand, counting down.
ATGGTCCCAGGTGTGGATGCCGCATTCGTGTCCCGCCGCACGCGCCGCGCGCATCTCGGCCGCGCCTTTGCGGCCGATGTCGGGGCCGGGCAGCAGCACGCCGTACATCAGCGTGCGCAGTCCGTAGTTCGACACCACCGAGGTGCGCGAGACTTTCTTCAGGAAACCGGGACGAAACACGCGCCGCAGCGCCCATCCGGTGTGGTCGGGGCCAAGGCTATAGAGAAACGTAGCCTCGGCCCGCACGCGGGCCAGCATGGAGAGCAGCGCCGGCACGCCTTCGCGGGTGCCGCGCAGCGTGTCGACGTCGACCTTGAGGGCGATACGGGCCATCGGGTGCTTGCGCTCAGTTGGCCGAATCGACCAGGGTGCGCGCTTCCACGACCTTGCCGCGGTAGGCTTCGAAGATGGCGCGCAGCGCGTCTTCCATGCTGACCTCCGGCTTCCAGCCGAGTTCTTCCACGGTGTTGTCGATCTTCGGCACGCGGTTCTGCACGTCCTGGTAGCCCTTGCCGTAGAAATCGCCGGAGGACGTTTCCACGATCTGGGTCTTCTTGGCTTCTTCCGCGTACTCGGGGTAGTCGCCGGCCATCTTCAGCATCATCTCGGCCAGTTCGCGCACGGAGTGGATATTGCGGGGGTTGCCGATGTTGTAGATCTTGCCGGTGGCAACGCCGTCCGGATTCTCGATGATGCGCATCAGGGCGCTGATGCCGTCGGTGACGTCGGCAAAGGCACGCTTCTGCGCGCCGCCATCCACCAGCTTGATCGGCTCGCCGCGCACGATGTGGCCCAGGAACTGGGTCACCACGCGCGAGGAGCCTTCCTTCGATTCGAAGATCGAATCCAGGCCGGCGCCGATCCAGTTGAACGGACGGAACAGCGTGTAGTTCAGGCCTTGCTCCATGCCGTAGGCGTGGATCACGCGGTCCATCAACTGCTTGGAGCAGGCATAGATCCAGCGCGGCTTGTTGATCGGGCCACAGATCAGCTCGGAGGATTCCGGGTCGAATTCGTCGTCGTGGCACATGCCGTACACCTCGGAGGTGGACGGGAACACCAGGTGCTTGCCGTACTTCACGGCGGCGCGCACGATCGGCAGGTTGGCTTCGAAGTCCAGTTCGAACACGCGCAGCGGCTGGCGCACGTAGGTGGCGGGGGTGGCGATGGCCACCAGCGGCAGCACCACGTCGCACTTGCGGATGTTGTACTCGATCCACTCCTTGTTGATGGTGATGTCACCTTCAAAGAAGTGCATGCGCGGATGGTCGATCAGGTCGCCAAGGCGGTCGCTGGACATGTCCATGCCGTAGACTTCCCACGACGTGGTTTCGAGAATGCGGCGCGTCAGGTGGTGGCCGATGAAGCCGTTGACGCCAAGAATCAGGACCTTTTTCATCGGTTTTCCTCTTTGGACAATGCGGTAAGAAATACGGAAAGCGCGTCTGCCGGGACCGGGGCGGCGGTGCCGCCATCGTCCAGCAGTTCGCGTACAAGGATCACGCCGCCGTCGCCGCACACGCCGACGATCTGCCCGTCGATCACGTGCAAGCCCGGGCGGGCGGCGCTGGCGGACTGGAACAGGGCCGCCTGCGGGCGGCGAGCCTGGGCCACCACGAAGCGGCGTCCGCCGATCTCGGTGAAGGCGCCGGGATAGGGTGGCGCTACCGCGCGGATGAGGTTATACACCTGCGCGGCGGGTTGCTGCCAGTCGATGCGGCCGTCCTCGGGCTTGCGGCCCGAGAAGTAGCTGCCTTCGGCCAGCCGGTTGGGCAGTTGCGGCGTGTTGCCGGACATTATGGCGGGCAGGGCGCGCCACAACGTTTGCTCGGCGGCGACGGTCACCTTCTCGAAGACTTCGCCGGCGGTGTCGTCGGGCAGGATCGGCACGGAGGTCTGGTCGACGATATAGCCGGCATCCGGCTTGGCTTCCATGGCGTGCAGCGTGGCGCCGGTTTCGGTCTCGCCGTGCAGCACCGCCCAGTTCACCGGCACGCGGCCACGATACCTGGGCAGCAGAGAGCCGTGCATATTGAACGCGCCTTGCGGCGCCAGCGCCAGCACTGCCGCAGGAATCATCGCGCGGTAGTAGAAGGAGAAGATCACGTCCGGGCGCGCGGCGGCCACCGCGGCGGCCAGCGCCGGGTCGGCCGGGTCTTCGCCGTACAAGACGGGCAGGCCGAGTTCGGCGGCGGTATCGGCAACGCGGCGGAACCAGATGTTTTCATCGGGGCGGTCGCGGTGGGTGATCACCAGCGCCACCTCCACGCCGCGCGCGCGTAGCGTGCGCAGGCAGCGGTCGCCGACGTTGTGATAAGCAAAGACTACTGCGCGCACGAGGGCTCCGGTTTCTTTTGCTGCTCCGGGCTGCCTTCGAGCACGGCCTGGATGCGGTAGCGCGGACGGTTGCGCACCTCCTGGTAGATGCGCCCGATGTATTCGCCCAGCAGGCCGATGCCGAACAGCATGATGCCCACCAGGAAGAAGTTGAAGGCGAGCAGGGTGAACACACCCTGCACTTCCGCGCCGAGAACAAAGCGCCGTACCAGCAGCACGGCCACCAGGCCGGCGGATGCCAGCGAAAGCAACGTGCCGATGGCGGAGAACCACTGCAGCGGCACGATCGAGAAGCCGGTCACCAGGTCGAAGTTCAGCCGGATCAGCTGGAACAGCGAGTACTTGGATTCGCCGGCGTGGCGCTCCTCGTGCTCCACCACGATCTCGACCGGGTTGGAGGAGAAGGTATAAGCCAGCGCGGGAATGAAGGTGTTCACCTCGCGGCAGGCGTTGATGGTGTCGATGACGTTGCGGTCGTAGGCGCGCAGCATGCAGCCCTGATCGGTCATCTTGATGCGCGTGATGCGTTCGCGCAGCCGGTTCATGGCGCGGGAGGCAATGCGGCGGAAGGCGGTGTCGTTGCGCTCGCGGCGGATGGTGCCGACGTAGTCGTGGCCTTCGCGCATGGTTGCCACCAGCCGCGGGATTTCTTCCGGCGGGTTTTGCAAGTCGGCGTCAAGGGTGATCACGATCTTGCCGCGGGTGTGCTCGAAGCCGGCCAGGATGGCCATGTGCTGGCCAAAGTTGCCGTTGAACAGGACCACGCGCGTGACGTCAGGGCGCTGATGGAACTGGCTGGCCAGGATCTGCGCCGAACGGTCGCGACTGCCGTCGTTGACGAAGATGACCTCGTAGCTGCAGCCGAGTCCGTCCATTGCCGGGTAGAGCCGGTCGAACAGGGCTTGCAGGCCGTCTTCCTCGTTGTAGACAGGGATGACGACCGAGACTTCGACTGGGCTCATTTGAAGAGGCGTTTGCATGTTTCGCTAAGAGTTGCGCATACCCGCTCCACATCGGCGGCTTGCATGGCGGGGAACATCGGCAGCGTGACGATGCCCCGACCGATGCGTTCGGCATGCGGCAGCATGCCTTCGCGCCAGCCCAGGGAGCGGTAATAAGAAAACAGGTGCAGGGCGGGGTAGTGCACGCCGGTGCCGATGCCACGCTCGCGCATGGCTTCCATCACGGCGTTGCGCCCGCCTTCGATACGTTCGGCTGGCAGCACCACCTGGAACATATGCCAGTTGGTGGTGGCCAGGTCGCCGTCGCGCGGCAGTGGCAGTTCGATGCCGAGTTCGGCCAGGCCGCTGTCGGCCGCACAGCGGAAATAGGTCTCCGCCAGTTCGGCGCGGCGCGCGGTGATGGCGTCCAGGTGGGCGAGCTGCGACAGGCCGATGGCGGCGTTGACATCGGTCAGGTTGAATTTGCCGCCGGGCTCCTCCACGTCCATGCCGTCCATGCCGGTGCGGATCACGCCTTGCAGGCGAAGGCGCTCGGCGCGCTGGGCTTCCTCGGGCGAGTTCATCACCAGGCAGCCGCCTTCGACGCTGGTGATGTTTTTGTTGGCCTGGAAGCTGAAGCTGACGAGGTCGCCGAAGGCGCCGATGCGCTGGCCGCGCCAGCGCGAGTCGATGGCCTGCGCGGCGTCTTCGATCACGCGCAGATCATGCTTGCGGGCGATTGCGTAGAGACGGTCCATGTCCACCGGCAGGCCCGACAGGTAGACCGGCATGATGGCGCGCGTGCGCGGCGTGATGGCGGCTTCCACCGCGTCAAGATCGATATTGCGCGTGCGCGGGTCGATGTCGACGAAGACGGGCCTGGCACCCACCGTGATCACGACATTGGCCGTGGCCACCCAGGTAATCGGGGTGGTGATGACTTCGTCGCCGGGGCCGATATTGGCCACGCGCAGCGCGATTTCCATCGTCGCCGAGCCATTGGCGAAGGTGCGCACGGGGCGGCCGCCGAACAGCTCGGACAGGGCGGCTTCGAAAGCGTGCATCTTGGGGCCGGAGGTGATCCAGCCCGAGGCCAGCACCTTGCCGACCTCGGCGATGGCATCGGCGTCAATATTCGGCTTGACGAAGGGCAGGAAGGCTTGCGCAGCGGTAGCGGTCATGGCGATCAGGCTCTTGGTACGGGGTGACGGTAATCAGGAACGGGCAACAAGGAACACGCCTGCGAGGATCAGCAGCATGCCGGCCACGCGCATCGGGCCGATCATTTCGCCGAACAGGTACCAGGCAGCCAGGGCATTCACTACATAACCGAGCGAAAGCATCGGGTAGGCGATCGACACATCGACGCGCGACAAGCCGACGATCCATACGCCGACACTGACCACATACAGGGTCAGCCCGGCCAGCACCGGCCACTGCGTCAACACGCGCAGGGCGGTGGTGAACAGCGTGGCGCGGTCGAGCGTGATGGCGCCCACCGCATTGGTGCCGGCCTTGAGCAGCAACTGGGCGCACGCATTAAGCAGCACGCCAGTAAAGATAAATGCGAAGGTGGAAAGCGTCATGGCGCGCGGTTCGGTTCTTGCGGTGTTGCTGCCGGCGCCTGGCCGGGGGGCGGGAAATTGGTGACCGCCACGCGGCGCTTGTCTTGCCCGATCTTGTACATCGGCACCTTGCGCTCTTCAAGCAGCTTGTAGGTGGAGGCCGACATGATACCTACGGCGTGCTGGCCATCCTGCCATTTTGCAATAAAGGCTTCCAGCGTGGGCAGCCATTTCCCGGGCTCCTGCTTGGTGCCGAACTCGAGTTCGTCGGGCCATTCCACCATGATGGTGGTGCGGCGCAGGTAATAAGGCAAGGTGTGGTCCAGCATGCGCACGCCGTAGATCGGCATGTCATCGGTAAGGACCGCCTTGATGGCCGGGACCATGTCCACGCCCGAAGTCGGCCGCCCCATCACTTCATGGCCGAGCAGCGCTACGGTAAAGCTGCTGAACATGCCCAGCGCATAGAACGTGATGCTGACCATCAGGCCTTTGCTGGCCAGCAGCTTGCGCGCCAGGAAGATGCCGCCGAGCATCAGCACGAAGGCCGCGCCAACCCACACCGCGAACAGGCGGTACAGTTCATTGGGCGTATTGTCGGAGTTCAGGGTGGCCACCACGGGGCTGGCCAGCAAGCCGAGCGCAGCCACTACCAGCATGCCATTGAGCTGGCGCTTCCAGGCCTTCTCGTCAATCTCCTTGAGCGCGACCGCCGCCAGGATAGCCAGAGCCGGGAAGATCGGCACGATGTAGCCGGGCAGCTTGGAGCTGGACAGGCTGAAGAAGACAAAGATGGCAATGGCCCAGATCCCTGCCAGCAACGCCGGCTGGAATGGTTTGACGGTGGCCGTGCGGGCCGCGGCGGCGCCGCCGCGCATCGCCTGCCACATGCGCGGCATCAGGCCCAGCCAGGGGATGAAGCCGGCCACCAGCAGCGGCACGAAATACCATAGCGGGCCCTTGCGGGAGTGCACCGTCGAGGTATAGCGCTGCCAGTGCTCATGGATAAAGAAGAAATTGAGGAACTCCGGATTGCGCTCCGACACCAGCCAGAACCAGGGCACCGTGACGATCAGCATCAGCGCGATGCCGGTGATCAGGTGCAGGCGGCGCCACAGGCCAAAATCGCGCGAAACCAGGGTGTAGATCACCAGTACCAGCCCCGGCAGGGCGATGCCCACCAGGCCCTTGGTCAGGATCGCCACGCCCATGGCCACCCAGCAAGCCCACATCCAGTAGCGGCGCGCGGCCGGCGTGGCGGAGGGATGCTGGGCCAGCAGCATGAAGGCCAGCACGCAGGCCATGGCGCCGGACAGGGTCATGTCCAGCGAGTTGAAGTGCGCGGCCACGCTCCACATGGGCGCGGCCACCAGGACCAGGCCGGTCAGCAGGGCGACGCGCGTGCCATACCAGCGATGTGCCGCCAGCACGGAAGCCAGCAGGCCGATCATGCCCGACAGCGCCACGCAGAGGCGGGCCTGCCAGTCACCTACGCCGAACAGGGTGTAGGACAGGGCCGTCACCCACATATGGAAGGGCGGCTTTTCGAAGTATTTGAGCGCGTTGTAGCGAATCGTGACCCAGTCACCGCTGGCAAACATCTCGCGGGCGATCTCGGCATAGCGCCCTTCATCGGAGCGCAGCAGGTGGCGTGCGTCGAGCGTGCCGAACCAGACCAGGAGAATAAACAGGCAAACCAGTGCAATCGCGCCAATCGGCAGGCCGGCGGATTGCGAAACACCTTGTGCGGTGCTTCGCGAGGTATCTCGCGAGGTCACGGAACTACGCATACGTCTCCTGGAAACTGATCGGGTGGCCGTTGGGCTTGCGCCCGGAACGGCCGATTCTCGGGCCTGACGGAATGTAACGGTCGTGGCGCCTGCCGCCGCCGGGTAGGCCAGTCGCCACAACCTGCGGCTTCAGGCCCGTTGGTTTGCCCCGCCTGCGGCCATTGCAGGCAAGCGCACCGGTTCGCCATGGCGCGACCGCCCCCAGCACGCTTAGCATGCCGCTGCCGCCCTGAGGTCCCGGAAATCACTCCGGCTGGCGCCACACCCTAGACGGTACGGGGAGCCCGGAGAAAACATCACAACGCGGCAACCGTAGCTTCGGTAGACACAAAGTAAGGGCAATCGATCCTGCCGGCCGCCTTTGCTTTTATGCCTTCCAAGCGCTTGGCCTTCCATGCCCTTGCCGCATGACTAACCGTAGTTACTATGTGACAAAGGCGCGCAATGTTAGCACGACCGCCGGGACCCGCCGCCGCTCGCTGGGCCAGCGCTCCCAGGCCGATCCAGGCAGGTTGCGCCTCTCAGGTTAAAAGTGATGTATTGGGCGTGTTTCTGGCGCCCCGTAAACGCAGCGAGACGCCGATAAGCAGGATGCCGCACACCACCGCCCAGGCACCGATCAGCCATAGGAGCGCCAGCGCGCCGGCAAGCGGTTGCCAAAGCAGCAAAAAGGCGAACACGATGCTGACCAGTCCGGCCAGCACCAGCCACCATTCATTAGGAATGTCCTTACGCAGGCGTATGGCGGCGACGATCTGCAAGACGCCCGTGGCGAGCGTCCAGGCGGCGATATATAACAGCAGGGAAAACGCGGTCACAACGGGGCTGAACCAGGTCAGCAGGCCCACGCCAAGCCCAAGCAGGCCCTGCAGTGCGAGGATGCCGCGATCACTGGCTTCCCGCTGGCTGCCTGAGATTGCCATCAGCAGCGCGGTGATGCCGTCGGCGGCGGCAAAGGCGCCGAACAGCAGCACGAGCGCGGCCAGCGTGGCAATGGGGGCGAAAAAGGCACAAAACCCGAAAACAATGGCGAAAATGCCGCGTAGTGCCACGACCCACCAAAGCTTGGCGTAATACTGAAGCATAGGAACTCCCTTGCAAGCTGCCGGCACCGGGCCAGCAGTGATGAAGACCGTCGAAGATCGGCAAGACAGGCGTGCAAAAAAGCGCTAATTTCTAGCCAGCGATCCTTCGGCGGAACGGACGGGGGCGTGAAATCATTCTAGACAGGAATCATGTGAGGACAAAGGCGCAAAGGGCAAAGGCTGCGGCGGTTGCCGGAGTTGTGTGGCTGGCAGCGGGTAATCCTGCGCAGGCGCAGACCACCTCAGTGGCCGCCGCGGCCCCGGCCGATAGTGCGCCGTTGCGACCCCTTGCCGTGCTTTGCGATGCGCCCTGGTTCCGTTCCGGTTCACGGGTGCAGATGGAGGGCGATGGCGCCATGCCCATGTCGGTCACCATGACATTGCGGCGCACCACCAAGAGCCCGACAGGATGCCGGGCGCAACTCGAGGTGCGTTCCAAGTCGGCATTGTCCGCGCTGATGGGGCCGCCGGTCATCATGAACCAGGTCCACATGGTCAATATCGACCGCCGTTCCGCTACCGCCAGGAGCAGCATTGAGAGCGAGCATGCCGTCATCAACGCGCAGGGGCGCTATGCGCGCATGTATGGCGAGGCCGCCTTCAGGGGCCAGGGTGTGTTCAGCTATGCGGGCATGGATATCCACGAGGGCAGCACCATCGAGGGCGAGGCGTTCGAGTCCAGCGTATCGCTGCAGATATTTCCGCTGGGCGCGGATGAGGTCGTGGGAAGCATGCGCGCGCTGTACGCCTCGATCAGTGTCAGCTCCCGCCATGTGGGCAAGCGCCAGATGATCGATACCGTGCTGGGGCGCAAGGAGTGCATGCCCATCACCTACGAAAAGCGGACCTCGCTGGGGCCGCTGATGGTGGGAGAGGAGGTGGTGCAGGTCGAGCCCACCGTCATGCACGTAACGGACTGGTATTGCCCTGCCGAGGCATTCGTGCTGCGTACGGAGATCCGCCAGCAGGATAAGGTACAGCGTATCGACGTCACGGCGATGGAGTTGGACACGACAGCACCTGACGTTCCCCCCACGCGATAGCGCACGGACGCGCAAGACAAAAAGCCCGCCAGGATCGGCGGGCTTTTTGCTGGCGAGCGCCGGGTTCCGGCGCGCCTTGCCGGTCAGCTGGCGGCTGCGGCCGATGCAGCGGGCTTCTTGCTCTTGCTATTGCTCTTGGTCTTCTTGGCCGGCTTCTTGGCCTCCGGCGCCGAGGCGTCGGTCAGGTCCGTGCGGGTGCTCTTGTTCGCGCCCTGGGAATACGGGTCGAACTTGTCACCGGACTTGGCACCCTGGCTGTACGGGTCGAACTTCTCGCCCGACTTGGCGCCCTGGCTATACGGGTCGAATTGTTTCTTGCCGGTGGATTGCGCCTGGGCAGCCACGGAGACGGCGCCAATGCACAGCGCGATGGCTGTCGCGACGAACTTATTCATGTTTTCTCCTGGAAAATGCCGCCTTCCGGCGGTTCGAATACGCGGAAACTGACGGGGGAAGGTGGCCTTGCCAAGGGCCAGGCACCATGCCGGGTTTGTCCGCCTGGTCCCAGTGTCGCCAACATTTCGCCCGGCTGTCAACACGTGCTGTATTGTGAAATGCACAGCTTTGTGCTGACTTATGGAAAGCCGCTATTGCCTTTGTCGGCAAGACTTGCTTGACGGTTAATGCTGAATATGAATTGTTGAGCACTTTGGCGGCTGTCGGCGCGCAGTGCTGCGAGTTCGGCTCCGTTGGGCGCCCGGCGCACGCTGACGCTTGCGAAAAAAAAGCCCCCGGGAGCCTGGCGGCCGCGGAGGCTTCCGATGCGTCGTCAGGATTTATTCCGTGGCGACGTCCGAAGGGTGTTTCCATGCATCCCGCACCTGCGTGCTCGGCGCCAGTGCAAGATTGATATTGCGCGCGCCGATCGGCTGCTGGAACCATTGCTTCTGCAAGGCGACGACCTGCGGGCCCGCGAATACCGACGCGAGGGTCTGGTCGACGAGTTGCTTCCATTCCGGGTCCGCCCTGGACATCATCAACGCATTCTGCTCGACCGACAGGGCGGGACCCACGATTACGAACTGCGACGGGTCCTTGGCGCGGGCGCGCAGCCCCGACAGCAACACGTCGTCCATCACAAACGCCTGGGCGCGGCCGGATTCCAGCAGCAGGAAGGACTCGCCATGATCCTTGGCGTAGATGTCGTGGTAACCATACTGGCTCTTCAGGCGGCGCACGTGGCGGTCGCCGGTGGAGCCGGCGCTCGTTACCACGTTCTTGCCGCGCAGGTCATCGAATGACTGGATGCCGGAGTCCGCGCGCACCAGCATGCGTACCGTGGAGATGTAATGGGAGACGCTGAAAGCTACCTGCTTCTGGCGCTCCAGCGAATTTGTATTGGGCGCGCAATCCAGATCCACCAGCCCGTTGACCACGGCCGGGATGCGGTTCTGCGGCGTGAGCGGCATCCATCGCACCTTGATCGTCTTCAGCCCAAGCTTCACGCGCGCGGCTTCGGCGGCGCGCAGGCACAAGTCCACCGCGTAGCCCGCAGGCTCGCCCTTGTCGTCGGCGAAGGAGAACGGCAGGGCCGATTCCCGGTAGCCAAGCACGATCGTGCCGGTATTGCGAATCTTGTCCAGTACCGGGCTTTGCGCCTGGGCTGCCTGAGGGGCGGAGAACGACAGCGCGGCCGCCGCGGCGAAGACTAGCTTGACCAGCAGGTGCGAGGCGCGCGATGCGCCGGCGCTGGTCAAAGTGGAAAACGGAAACATATGTCGAATATTTCAAAAACCGCAAGGCTACGCCCGAGGCCTTGCTAGGCAAAGTACATCTTCGTCATTAGCAAATATCCGCCGGGGATTAGCCAGAGGCAATGCGATGCCGCGGATGAGCGGTTTCCCGGCGCGCGCAGCGCCCGGCGCGGTTTCACAAAATTTCACGTTCGTCGGGTTGCGGCGGACTGGATGTGCGCGGTACGCTACCGGGTTCGCTGCGTCTGTGACGTGCAGTGATCACGATAGCGAAGGGAATCATGACTATTTCGCGCAAGAAGATCGCGCTGGGTGCTGTTGCGCTGGCAGTAGCCGCGGGTGTCGCGGTGCAACTGGTCTGGCACCCGTTCGGCCGCGCCTGGAAGGGGCAGCCGCGCCAGCTTGAGCTTGATTTCAACCGCCCGGACGCGCTGGCCGACAGCGAAAGCCTGTCCAGCCTGCCGCGCGACATGCTGCGCGTGCCGCTGTTGCGGGACGTGCTCACCGAAGATTTCGTCAATTACTACGAAGACAATGAAGGCCGTCTGTCCGCTGCCGGCGCCTTGCGCCGCATAGCCTTCGAACACGAGCTGGACTGGAGCGACGCATTGCTCAAGCGCGTGTTCGACGAACCGGGCCGGCTCATGGCGTGGCGCGGCGCCGATGGCACCTTGCGCTATTGGGCGCTGTCGATGGAGCGCAACGGGCTGGCCAAGGTGCTGCAGACTCTGGGCACCATCGCCCCGGCCGACACGCAACTGAGCCGCGCCGGCGAAATCGACGGCACGCCGCTGTACGCGCTGCGGATCGGGCCGGCGCGCAGCCTGCTGCTGGCGGGCAAGGGCGACCGGCTGGTGATCCTGTCCGAAGCAGGCATGTTGCTCGACGCCGAGAGCAAACCGATTGCGGCCCGCGCCAAGGCAGTGGCCGCCTGGCTGTCCGACGACGCCGGCGCCCGCGAGGCCCCGCTGCAATCGTTCGCACTGGATGCCGCCAAGGGTCCGTCCAAGGGCCACCGTGTGGTGGTGGGGGCGAACTACCTCTCGTTTGGCTACCAGGCCTTCTTTCCAGGCATCGAAGCGCTGCGCTTCGATCTTGCCGGCGCCGACCCCAAGGCTGGAGCCGACGATGTCGTCTGGCGCAGCGCGGTGCTGGTAGATGGCGCGCGCCTGCCCGGCCAGTGGAACACGGCCGAACTCTGGAAGGCCTTGCCGGCCGACCCCGCCGCTTGCGCCACGCTGCCGGTCGACTGGCAGGCCGCCGGCAAGATGTTGCAAAAGGTAAGTGACGGCAAGGAGGAACTGGCAACGCAGGTGGGGCAGGCCTTCGACGGCCCGGCCGCGGTGTGCTGGTACAGCAAGTCGGCGCTGGTGGCGCCTCTGTTCGTCGCGCGGATCAAGTCGGCTGACGCCGCCGCCACGTTGCGCCCGGTACTGGCGAGTCTGTTCGGGCAGGTGATCGGCGCCTACGAGCCCAATGCCGGTGGCGAGAAGGGCGCGTACGCGCGGCTGCCGGTGCAGAACCGCGAGGGCGCTGGCGGGGCCGTGCTCTGGTCGCGCGCGGTCAGCTCGCCCTACGGCACGCGCGAGGCCAAGGGTGCGCCGTTCGCGGCCCAGTTGTCGGCGGGCGCCTATTTCCCCGTGACGCTGGCGCTGGCTGGCAATATCGTGCTGTTCTCGCCTGATGGCGCGCTGGTCGACGATGCGCTGGCGGTGCAGGGCAAGCGCTTTCCGGCGGCGGCCGACACCATGCAGCGTGGCCAGCAGGCTCGCACCGTGCTGAGCTTCACCCCTTCGGCGCTGGCGCCCCTGGTGCGGCGCGAGGCCACGAAGGCATTGCCCGCGGACCAGGAGGCCTTGTTCCTGAACGCGGCGCGCGCGCACCTGTTCCCCAAGCTGAAGGCGCTGGCGACCTACCCGGCGGTGTCATTGGTGCTGGCCGACAGCCTGCCGTCCGGACGTGGGTGGGTGCAGGTGAACTGGCAACAGGCAGGCTTGCCGCCGCGCGGCGTGCTGGCTGCGGCACCGTTGGCGACCCCGTCGGCGCAAGAGGCCGCGCAGTGATGGCTGTAAGCCGAGGCCGCCGCGCAATGCTGGCGGCGCTGGTGGCTGGCTTGCCGCTGGCTGGCAGCGGCCGCGCCTGGGCCTTGTCGGGTCTGGATGCCGGCACGCCCGGGGCGGACTCGCTCGATGTCACGCAGTCGGCGGCGTTTCGCGCATGGTTCGTACGCATCGTCGGCGAGCAATTGCGCCAGGGCCCGACCCCGCGCTGGTACCAGCGCGATTGCGCGGGTCTGGTGCGCTTTGCCGTGGGCGAGGCGCTCAAGGTGCATGACGCACGCTGGCTGCGTGCCAACGGCATGCAAGGCGGTGCTTCGGCACGCCAGCTGCCGCCTGAGCTGAGCCTGAGCCCGGGCCAGCGAACGCTTGGCCAGCGCTGGACCCGCGCCGACGGCAGTACAGGGGCTTATGCCTCGGCCCTTGCGCTGGTGCAGGGCAATAGCCGCTTCGTTGCCCGGAACGTCAACCTGGCCCAGCCCGGCGACCTGCTTTTCTACGACCAGGGCGACGAACAGCACCTGATGATCTGGATGGGCCAGTACCTGGCCTACCACACCGGCACCGTGACCAGTACCGATAACGGCCTGCGTGCCGTCACCCTTTCCCGTCTGATGCAATGGAACGATTCGCGCTGGCAGCCGCAGGACGGCAATCCCAATTTCATCGGCGTATTCCGTTTCGCCTTTTTGTCGAGGTAAAGACGATGCCTGTCGTCATGATGCGCGCGAGCGCGTTCCTGAATTCCGTGATTGCCCGCATGCTGCTGGCGCTTGCCCTGCTGGCCTGCGCCCACGCGGCCGCCGCCGCCGGGCAGCCCGGCGCCACGCTCGATACGGTGCCGTCCAGCGGCTACAGTGCCTTCCAGGGGCAGCCGTTCTTCCTGCTGTCGGACGCCAGTTTCGGCAGTGACCAGACCGCGCAGGTACGGCTGGAAGCGCCGGGGCGCGAATACAAGAGTGAGCTGCAACGCTACGGTGGCGCCGATGTCCTGGTGTACCGGGTCGCGGACCCGATTGCCTTCCTGAAGGCGCAAAAGAACCTCCACCGCATCGACGTCAAGGCGAATTACCGTGGAGAAGGGCTGGCCAATACCCTGTCCTACCTCTGGGATAGCTGGTACAAGCAGGCGCGCCGCGCATGGCAGCGCGTGCTGTCGTTCGCCACCCGCAGCAAGGCGGTGGAGGAATCCCCGCAGTTCAGCATGGGCGACCAGATCTCCCAGCCCACCCGCTTCGAGAACAATCCGCAGTATGAGCCGCTCAAGGGCTATGACGTGGTCGAGCGTTTCCGCTACCCGATCTGGGATGCCAGGGAGATCCAGCCGCCGAAGGACGTCAAGCTCGAAGGCAGCAGCAGCGAATTCCTGCCGCGCGACGTCGGCAATGTCATGGTGCCGCTGGGCAAACTCAAACCGGGCCTGTATATCGTCGAAGCCATTATCGGCACTTACCGTGCCCATACGCTGCTGTTCGTCTCCGACACCGTGGCCATTACCAAGAGCACGGGCAACGGCATGCTGGTCTGGGCCGCGCACCGCAAGAGCGGGCGTCCCGTTGCCGGCGCCAGCCTGTCCTGGACCGATGGCCTGGGCGTGCTGCAGAGCGCGACCACCGGCGCCGACGGTGCGGCGGAACTGGCCCATACCAGCCCGGAACGCAGCTACCTGCTGGGCGTGGACCCGGCCGGCGGTGCCTTTATCTCGGAAAACTTCTACTACGACAGCGAGATCTACAACACCAAGCTGTACGCCTTCACCGACCGGCCGCTATACCGCCCCGGTGACGAGGTCCGGGTCAAGTTCATCGGCCGCAATTTCCGCAACGCCACCGAATCGGGGCCGGCCGCGGCGGGTGATATCAAGCTGGAGGTCCTGGACCCCAATGGCGCGCCACTGGCTTCGGTCGGTACCGCGCTGGCGGCCGACAATGGCGCCGATGCGCGCTTCACGCTGCCGGCCAATGCACTAGCCGGCGGCTATACGCTGCGTTTCGACTACGGCGGCAATACCTACGGCGGCGCTTTCCGCGTGGCGGAATACATCAAGCCGCATTTCGACGTCAATCTCGCACTGGACAAGGCCGACTACGCAACTGGCGAGGCGGTCAAGGGCAAGATCCAGTTGCGCTATCCGGACGGCAAGCCCGTCAAGGATGCCAGGCTGTCTGTCAGCCTGCGCGCGCAGCAGGTGACGATGGTGGAGGGCGAGCTGCAGTATGCCGGCCTGTTCCCGGTCAAGCTGGAGCAACAGGAACTGACCACCGACGGCAGCGGCAATGCCGCGCTGACCCTGCCCGCGGCCAAGGATCCGAGCCGTTATGTGGTCACGGTGTTTGCCAACGACGGTGCGGCCTATCGGGTCAAGGTCACGCGCGAACTGCTGATCGCGCGCGGCGCCACGCCGTACAAGCTGACCGCGCCCGCCAATTTCACCAACCCCGGCCAGAGCGTGACCTTCCAGTTGCAGGCGCTCGCGGCTACCGGTCAGGCACCGGCGCAGGCCCCCGCCAAATGGGAGCTGGTGCGGCTCGAGTCGCGCACCCGCAGCGAAGGCGCGCTCGGCGCCGCCGCAAACGGTGCACTGGCGTTCCCGGTCAAGTTCGAGCAGCCGGGGTCGTACACGCTCTCCGTCAAGGATGGCGCCGGCAATCTGCTGGCCGCCGCCAGCCACTGGGTGGCGGGCGAGGGCCTGCAGACCGTGCCGGGCAATATCGAGATCGTGTTCGATCGCGACCGCTACCGCATCGGCGACACCGCCGAGGCGCTGGTGACGTTCCCGCTCGCCGTGGATGACGCCTTGCTGACGCTGGAGCGCGACCGGGTGGAGCGGCGCGGCCTGCTGTCCAGGGGCGGCGACTGGCTCTCGCTGGAGAAGGTCACCGACAGGCAGTGGCGCGCACGCATCAAGGTGGGCAACGATTTCAGCCCCAACATGACGTTCTCGGTGCTGTACGTGAAGGACGGCGATTATGTGTTCCAGAACACCGGCATTGCCGTGGTGCAGCCGACCATCGAACTGACGGTCAGGAGCGAAAAGCCTGTCTATGCCCCTGGCGACACAGTCACGCTGGACCTGACGAGCGCCTTTAACGGCAAGCCCGTGCCGGCCAATCTCACCGTCAGCGTGGTCGACGAGATGGTCTATGTGCTGCAGCCGGAGATCGCGCCGAGCATCGTCGACTTTTTCTACCATCCACGCCGCAACAGCGTGCGCACCACGTCCAGCCTGAATTTCATCGGCTACGACCTTGCCGTCTCGGCCCAGCCGGGTGCTGGCGGGCCGGAGCGGGGCCGCTACAACGAGCGCGGCGTGAAGGTGCTGGAACGCCCGCGCCGCGATGAGAAGGACACTGCTGCGTGGGAGGCCAACCTGCGTACCGGCGCCGACGGGCGGACGCGCATGAGCTTCACCATGCCCGATTCGCTGACCCGCTGGCGCGTCACGGTGCGTGCCATGTCGGGCGATGGCATGGTCGGGCAGCGCACCGCCAGCATCCGTTCCGACAAGGGCCTGTATCTGAAGTGGACCGGGCCGCAGCGCTACCGTGCCGAGGACGCCCCGCGCATCGACATGGTGGCCTTCAACCAGGGCGAGCAGGAAGTGGCGGCGGATCTCGTGGTGATCGGCGCCGGCCTGAACGTCAACCAGAGCGTGGCGCTCAAGCGTGGCGCCAACTACGTGCGCCTGCCGGTCTCGCAAAGCGCCTTGCAGAGCGGCGTGGTCAATGCCGAGATCAAGGTGCAGGGCAAGACGGTGGATCGCTTGCAGACGACGCTCACGGTCGAGCCCACTGGCTGGCTCTCGCAGCGAGAGCTGACGTTGCCGCTGGCCGGCGCCAACGCCGCGTTCAAGCTGCCGGCGGATGCGCAGGATGTGCGCCTGCGCTTCGTGGATGGCGCCGCCAGCCAGTTCGCCCGCGTGGCCGACGATCTGCTGGCCTATCCCTACGGCTGCACCGAGCAGACGGCCAGCCGGCTGATCCCGCTGGCTTTGGCGCAGCGCAGCCTTGCGGCCACTGGTGCCGACACCGGCGGCGGCACGCAGGGCATCGACGCGCTGCTGCGCACCCAGCGCCAGCGCCTGGCGCTGCTGGCCGGCGTCAATGGCCAGTTTGGCTGGTGGGGCGATACGGTGGGCAATAGCGGGCTGCTGACGGCCTATGCCTACTACGCCGACTGGCTGGCAACGCGTGCCGTGGGCATCAGCCTGCCGCCCGATCACTGGAAGCGCACGCTGGAAGCCTACAAGCAGGCCATGAAGGAGCCGCTGCTGCATCGCACGCTAGCCCTCTGGTTCATCAACGAGATGGGCCTGCCGGTCGCCACGCAGCTCGGCGGTTTGGCCGGTGAGCTGGCGCGTCCCGGTGCCGATGTGCCCGGTGCCGCGGCGGGCGAAAGCCTGGTGTTCGCCGCGCCGGATTCGCTGCAAGGCCGCCGTGTGGCGGCGGTGCTGGCGGCGCAGCTTTACAGGCAGATCGGCCAGCCGATGCCGGAAGGCCTCGCCGGCGCCGCGGACGCCGCGCGCCAGGCACTGGCTAACGACCCGTCGCCGCTGGTGCAGAGCCTGCTTCTGATGACCGGCAAGGGCGCAGCCACCTCCGACGTGCAGGCGCTGCTGGCGCGCGCGGGCGCCGCCTCGCCCACCATCGACCGGGCGGTGACGCTGGTCTGGCTCAACAAGGCCCTTGGCGGCGGCCTGGGCCGTGGCCTGGCCGGCGAAGGCGATCCCGCGCTGCGCGTGCCGCAGGGCAACTGGAAGGCCGCGCGTAGCCAGCTAGGCCTGCCGGAATGGCGCTGGAACGGGCCGCAACTGCCCGAGACGCTGGCCCTCACCGTGCCGCAGAACATGGAAGCGGCGTCGCAATCGTTCAATACGAATGCGGTGCTGTCCTACCGCAGCCGTGCCCAGGAGGCCTCGCGCTTGCCTGTCGGCATCGAACGCAAGCTCTATCGCCTGGTACCCACCAGCGATGGCGCCGCGAAAGAGGGCAAGCAAGCCGAGGCAGCCGCCGCGGGTACGGCTGGCCTGGCGTTCTCGGCCAAGCCGGTCAAGCCGGGCGACAAACTCGACAGCAATACGCTCTATGTCGATGAGATCGTGCTGAGCCCGCGCCAGGGCACGTTCCGCTACGGCCTGGTAGAGGCGCCGCTGCCGCCGGGCGGCGAGGTCGAAGGCACGACCTGGGGCCTGCGCATCGAGGGGCTGCCGGATCCGGACAACAAGGCCACGGGCCTGCAGCCGTTCCAGCGCGCGGTCACCTACGAGATGGGCATGCTGTCCTATCACCAGCCGGTGGTCTCGCTCGAGCGCCCGGTGGTGCTGCGCCAGTTGGTGCGCTTCTCGCTGCCGGGCAAGTTCAACCTGCCGCCGGTGCGCTATTTCCGCATGTACCAGCCGGATGCCAAGGCCCTGCAAGGCGACGGCAAGACGGCCGGCTTCCCCCTGACGGTGGAGTGAGGCCGGCATGAGCGGGGCGGTGCGCAAGGCGATGGCCCGGGCTGCTTATGCGGCGTGCCGCCGGGGGTGGCGCGTGGCGGCACTCGTCGCGCTGGGCGCGGCGTGCGCCGGGACAGCGCTGGCCGCAGCGCTGGCATCCGCCCGCCCCGGCGCGGGCGAGCCCCTGCGTTTCGCGCGCCTCGCCGGCGCCGAGGCCCAGTTGTTCCATCTCGACGGCAACGCCGCAGCAGCGCCCGCGCCGCTGTCCGCGAGCTTGCAGGCGCCGCTGGGCAGCGTGTGGAAGCTGTTCGTTTACAGCTACCTGGTGGGCCGCGACAAGCCTTCGGACGATTACATCTGCCGCGGCGGCGATCCGGAGGAGGCTTACTGCTGCACGCCCGGGCAGAGCATCGATCGCGAACGCGCGCTGATCCAGTCCTGCGGACGCTATTTCGAACCACGCCGGCTGGGTTTGTCCGGTACTGACTGGCGCCGTTTCTGGAAGGAGGCCGGTGCGCCGGCATGGCTGCAGGACATGCAGGCGATGCAGCCCGAGCGCAAGGTGACCGTGGCCGATCTGCTGGCCGGGCTGCATGCGGTCCCGCCGGCCGCGCAGCAGGCCGCCGCCGCCACCCTGGTCTCCGTGCTGACCGTGGGACGCGGGGAAGGCACGCTGGCCACCTATGGCAGCCTGCTGCGCGCCAAGACCTGGACCATGCCCGATCCCGCGCGGCCGGGCGCGTCCATCGGCGGTGCCGCTGGCTGGCTGGCCGATGGCAGCCCGGTCTGGCTGGGCGGCTCCGGCGCCAGCGCCAACGTGCTGCGCCGTGCCGCGCCTCGCCTGCAGCCGCTGCTGGCATCCGTGCCGGTGCCCGATGACGGCGCTTGCGTGCTGGTCGACATGTTCGAGCGTTATCCGCTGCGCGATCTGCAAGCCGTTGGCGCCGGGGCAAAGCGGCAGGCCCCGCCGGATGGCCCGCTCAACGGCACCTTCCGCGCCGAATTCACCAACGGCAACAGCCTGCGCGTCGAAAGCCGGGGCGAGCTGACGCTGATGCGCACGCCTGGTGCCGCACCGCGCGTGCTGGGCCGCTTCGGGCTCAACGACTATGTGGCGCGGGTGGTCGAGCGCGAGGGCGACACCACCGAGCCCGAGGCCGCCCGCGCGCTGGCGGTGGCCGCGCGCAGCTACCTGATCCAGCAGGCCACGCGCGAGCAAGGCTGCTTCCATATCGCCGACAGCAGCCGCACCCAGCGCGTGCTGCCGCGCGCGCCCACCGCGGCGGCGCGCGCCGCCGCCGACCTGACCGATGCGCTGGTGCTGTCCGGCGTCGCGGTGCGCTACCACCATGATGCGGGCGGCCCGGGGCGCATGGCCTGGCTGGAGGCCCGGCGCGCTGCCGGGCAGGGCCAGACATTCGACGCCATCCTGGCACGCTGGTGGCCACAGGCCACGCTGACCTCGTTCCAGAGCCCGGTGGCCGGAGATTGCCTGGCGGTGGCCAATGCGCGGCAATGGTTGGCCCAGCGCGCGCCCCAGTGGGAGCGCCGGCTCGCGGCGGAGCCGGGCTACGAAACCCCGCCGCTGCCTGCCGTGTGCGAAGTCCGCGAAGGGCGCCCTTATGCCGATGCCCGCCGTAACCGTCTCTATGTCCACCGGCTTGCCAGTGAGGACGATCGTGTTGCGCTGGCCCACGAATATCTCCACCTTGCGTTCGCCCGCCACCCTCGCGGGCAGGACGAAGGCTTTGTCGAAGCCCTGGCGCGCAAGTTGGTACGTACGCAGAATCCATGATGAAACCCACCCGCAAACGCATCCGCAACTGGCGCTGTGGCGCGCTGGCCCTGGCCTGTGCCGCAGCACCGCTGGCCGTGGCGGCCGAGCCGGTCGCCGATCTCGAAGGTCCGGTCGGCGGCTGGCGCCACGGTGGCCTGTCCAGCGAACTCGAACGCTACACCGCCGCCTATCCCAAGCCGCCGGTGGACCGGGGCGCGCAAAAGTACCGCACCCTGATCGAGGGGCGCCTGCGCAAAGTCGGCAAGGCCGACCGCAAGCCGCCCACCCTGGTCGTCAACGGGACCGCCATGCCGCTATATACCGACGAGCAGGGGCGCTTCGCGCGGCCCTGGGCCTTCGGCCGCGGCTCCAACAGCGTGGAAATCGTGTCCGCCGACGGCGCTTCGCGCCAGCGCTTGCAGTTCTACGAGGCCGATGCCACCAAGACCCAGGCCAAGCTGCGCGCCGTGCTGACCTGGGACGATCCCAAGGCCGAGGTCGACCTGCATGTGATTTCGCCGGATGGCGGCCATGCATTCTTTGCCAGCCCGCTGTTGCCGGAGGGGGGCGGGCTGGACGTGGACAGTGTGGACGGCGCGGGACCGGAGATATTTTCGAGCGCGGCGCCGCGTCCTGGCGTGTGGTTGTTCTATGTGAACTACTGGGGCAATTTCAACGCCGCCGGCTACAACTTCGAGAAAGGCGCGAACGAGCGCGACCTGATCACCGCCAAGCTCACGCTGATCTACAACGAGAACACGCTCAACGAAAAGCGTGAGACGCTCGTGGTGCCGCTGCGCAAGCTGGGCGAGCTGGCGCTGATGAAATCGGTGCGGTTCTGAGCAGTAGCGGGCACGCGGTCAGTAAATGCGGAAAAACAGCCGCAAAGAACGTCAGTAAGGAAGCATGGATATGCAGCGTTTGCCGAAGTTAGCCATTTTCAGCCTGACCCTGCCGGCGCTGCTGCTGGCGGGGGCCGCGCGCGCGGACGATGCCATCGAGTTCACCACGCCGCGCAACGGCTGGCGCAACTCCGCCGGAGACACCGCGGCCTCGGCCTATACGCAGGAAGTCCACTACCCCGCGGTGGCGGTTTCCACGCGGGCGGGACAGGCCGCCAGCGCGATGATCGCCGGGCGTATCCGTTCAGCGCCGAAGCCTGAGGGCGAGGCCACGAGCCCGTCGCCGGGCGGGCGCGAGCGCCGCACCGGCGCGCCGGTTGCTACCCTGGTGGTCAACGGCGTGGCCATGCCGCAACGGGTCGAGGAAGATGGCCGCTTTTCGCGGCCGTATGCCTTCTCCGGTGGCAGCAACAGCGTGGAAATCCGCAGCGCGCAGGGCGCCAGCAAGCGCGTGCAGTTCTACGACGGCTACCAGGGCAAGACACGCCCGCGTCAGCGCGTGGTGCTGTCCTGGGATAGCGATCAGACCGACCTGGACCTGCACGTGGTGGCGCCTGATGGCCAGCACACGTTCTATGCAAATCGCGTGGCCACCAATGGCGGCGCGCTCGATGTCGATGTCACCACAGGTTACGGGCCCGAGATCTATTCCATCGCCGCGCCGCCGCCCGGCACCTATCTGGTCTACGTCAACTACTACGGCAGCGGCGCCGGCCCGGAGGCCATCACCGTGGCGCAAGTCGCGTTGATCACCGATGAGAACACCCCCAACGAAAAGCAGCAGGTGTTCCGCGTGCCAATGCGCAAGGCCGGCGAACTGACCCTGATCAAGTCCTTTGTCATGAAGTGATCCCACTGCGGGCGCAAGCCTGGCATTCCCGGCCAGCCCGGATATTTCCTGGAAACCCCAATCGCCATGTCGCAGCAGAAGATCCTGTTCCTCAGCGTTTCCGCCGGCGCCGGCCACATGCGCGCCGCCGAAGCGCTTCGCCTCACCGCCGAAGCCGAATTTCCGGGCGTGCAGACGTTGCACCTCGATGTCATGGAGTACGTCCCGGCGACCTTCCGCAAGCTCTACACCGATTTCTACATCAAGCTGGTCAATAGCTATCCGGCCTTGTGGGGCATGCTGTACCAGAGAACCTCCGAGGCCGACCCGGCCGCGCCGATGCAGAAGCTGCGGCGCGCCGCCGAGCGACTGAGCACGCGCGCGCTTCGCCGCGCGATCGATGAATTTGCGCCGGATGCCATCGTCTGCACGCATTTCCTGCCCGCGGAGATCCTGATGCATGAGGTACGCCGGCTGCGGCTGGCGGTGCCGGTGTGGGTGCAGGTGACCGATTTCGATCTGCACGGCATGTGGGTGATTCCCAATATGACGGGCTATTTCGCCGCCAGCGAGGAAATCGCCTTTCGCATGCGGGCCAATCGCATCGAGGCCGGCCGCATCCATACCACCGGCATCCCGGTGGTGCCGGCTTTTTCCCACCCGCAGGATCGCCAGGCTTGCGCGCGGCACTTCGGGCTCGATGCGGCCCGGCGCACGATCATGCTGATGGGGGGCGGGGCAGGGCTGGGAGGCCTTGACGAAGTGGCCGATGCACTGATACGGCTCGATCACGATTTCCAGCTGATCGTGCTCGCCGGGCGCAATGAGACGGCGCTGGCGCGGCTCAAGACACTGGCTTGCGCGCATACCTCCCGGCTCTTCCCCTTTGGCTTCACCAACGAAGTGGAGCGCCTGATGGCGTGCTCCGACCTGGTCATCACCAAGCCCGGTGGCCTGACCACATCCGAATGCCTGGCGATGGGTGTGCCGATGGTGGTCAATGCGCCCATCCCCGGCCAGGAGGAGCGCAATGCCGATTACCTGCTGGAGCAGGGCGCTGCGCTCAAGGCAGTCGATCTCGTGTCGCTCGAATATCGTGTCCGGCTATTGCTGGCGGAGCCGGCGCGGCTCGATCAGATGCGCGTGCGCGCCCGCGCGCTGGGGCAACCGGCGGCGGCGCGCCGCGTGCTGGGAACCGTGCTGGGGCACCTGGAACGGTGCGGCCAACTGACCGGGCAGGCTGCGGGTGTGGCGCAGGCGGGACGCTGAGATGCGCGCCCTGAATCTCTCGGCTTCGCACCAGCGCGCGCAGTCCTGTCCGTCGCGGCATCCACTGGTGCTGATGCTTACCGTTGCCTGGACGCTGCTATTGGCGTATTTCTTCGCCAATGTGGAGATCCAGATCGAAGGCGCCGCGGGCTGGGCGGCAAACCTGCCCACCTGGCGCGTCGAACATCACTGGCTGCTGGAGATCTTCTGGGGCGGCCGCCCGATGACCGGTTATCACGCGTGGGTGTTCCCTTGCGTGGCACTGTTCTTCCATTTCCCGCTGGTCTACGGTGGATGCTGGAACTGGCGAGCCGAAGCGCGCGTGATCGCCTGCATCATGCTGTTCTGGATCGCCGAGGACTTCCTGTGGTTCGTGCTGAACCCGGCGTTCGGGCTGGCGCGCTTCTCACCGGATTTCGTGCCCTGGCATATTCACTGGTGGGCCGGCGCGCCGACGGATTACTGGGTTTCGCTAGCGGCGGCGGCGGTGCTTTTCTGGCTGTCGTGCCGGGTGGCGCGCCGCTAGCCGGCGCAGCGCGAATTGAATCAGGCCGAAGCCGCTTCCGCGTTGCAGCGTAAATTCCGCCAAGGCGGCGTGTCCACCGAACGCACTGGCCGGGACAGGCTGGCAGGAGCGAGCGACGGCAGGCATCGGCCACGGTTTCTAAGCCGAAACCATATTAATGTGACGTTAAGATATCTATTTGTTGAAAAGATGTGGTGATTGTGCCTCATTGAAACAAATCGTCACGCTCCATCCTGGCCCGTTTCGGTACCGATCGTGTTTCTTGGGAGTAAAATCCGGCCCTTGTGTACTTTGTAGCATTCTTATAACAAATGAGCCCCCGTCCTTCGCGCATGGCGTGCATTGACGCTCTCAAGGCGATCAGTTCCCAACTGATCGTGCTGCACCATCTTGCCTTCTACGGCCCCATGTCCGATGCGGCGCACGTGCTGGCTCCCGACCTCCTTGACTGGTTTTCGCAGTACGCGCGTATCGCCGTTCAGGCTTTTCTCGTCATCAGCGGCTTCCTGGCGGCGCGTAGCCTGGCGCCGGGCGGGCATCTGGTGGTGCCGCATCCCTTGCAGGCGATCTGGCGCCGCTACCAGAAGCTGGTGGTGCCCTATAGCGTGGCCATCCTGATTGCGATTGCCGGTGCCGCCATTGCGCGCACCTGGATGCATCACGATTCCATTCCGTCGGCCCCCGGCCTGCATCAGTTCCTGGCGCATGTGCTGCTGTTGCACAACGTGCTCGACTTCGACGCGTTGTCGGCCGGCGTCTGGTACGTGGCCATCGATCTGCAACTGTTCGTCTTGCTGATTGTTGCGCTGTGGGCGGCGCGCCGCTGCGCGCAATGGTTCGATGTCGGCGGCAGCCCGCTCGGGCCGCTGGTGGTGGCCGGGCTGGTCGTGGCTTCGCTGTTCTGGTTTAACCGGGATGCGGCCTGGGATATCTGGGCGATTTACTTCTTCGGCGCCTATGGCATGGGCACGCTGGCGTTCTGGGCCTCCGCACCGGAGCGTTCGCCGGTTGCGTTGCTGGTGCTGGGCGCAGTGGTGCTGGCGGCACTGATCGTGGACTTCCGCCTGCGCATTGCCGTGGCGCTATCCATCGCCCTGCTGCTGGCCGTTGCGCGGCGCGGAGGGTGGCTGGATCGCTGGCCGCAGGCCCCGAGCCTGGCATTTTTCGGGCGCATTTCCTACTCGGTCTTCCTGGTGCATTTCCCGGTGTGCCTGGTCGTGAACGCGGTGGTATTCCACGTTGCACCGAATCGGCCGCTGCTCAATGCGCTGGGCATGATACTGGCATGGCTGTTGAGCAACGTTGCCGGCACCGTGTTCCACCGTTACGTGGAGAGTACCGACCCGCTGCGCGCATTGCGCATGGCCTTGTGGCCGGCGCGCGCGGAACCGGCCCAGCGGCAGCAGGGCGGGCAGCATCGGTCGACCTGACCCCTCGCGATCACAGCCTAGCGGCACCCCGCCCCAGCGGCTGGTGCCGCTTTTCTTTTGCATGGTGCCTGTGCACCATGAACTGGCCAGCGGGGCGGCGCGCGCACGCGGATGGTGCGGCACGCCATCGTGCGGCATGCAACACAGGGTAGAAACTAGCATTGGGATATGGCACGAAGGTTGCCTACTATGGAATTGCAAACCTGACCGTTTGGTCAGGATTCCTGTTCCGAGGCTGCCATGTCCGACCATATTGTCCTGACTTCGCACGCGCGCCGCGACAAGCCGGCCGAACCCATCCACTGGGGGGCCGCCACGGCGGCGGAGCGCGGACCCGTGATCGCCAGCGTGACCAATCCGGCCCAACGCAATGTCATTGGCACCCACTCCGGCGCCTATGCGGTGTATCGGGCGCTGGCGGTGGCCTCCGGCAAGTTGCAGCGGGATCATCGCGCCGATCTCACCGATACCTCTCCGGCGGAAATCGTCGGGCCCCATCCGCAATGGAGCGACCCGGACAAGATCGTCTCCCTGGATCCTTGGGGCCATCTGGTCTCGACTGCCTTTGCAGACCGCATCGCGGCGGGTATCGATATCCGGCCGACGATCGCCATTACGCGGGCACACATCAATATGCCGGAACTGACGGGAGCCATTGCAGCCGGCCGCCTCACGCCTGACGGCCAGATCCTGCACGCCAATGGCGACGTACGTGTCACCAAGGCAGCGATCGACCCGGTCTGGTACCTGCCGGCGCTCGCGCGCCGCTTCGAGATCAAGGAGAGCATGCTGCGCCGCAGCCTGTTCGAGCAGACCGGCGGCATGTTCCCCGAACTGGTGACGCGGCCCGACCTGAAGGTGTTCCTGCCGCCGATCGGTGGCATGACCCTGTACTTTTTCGGCGATGTGGGCAAGCTGGGCAAGCCCGAGACCAAGGTGGCCTGCCGCGTGCACGACGAGTGCAACGGCTCGGACGTGTTCGGCTCCGATATCTGTACCTGCCGGCCCTACCTGGCGCATGGCATCGAGGTTTGCATCGAGATGGCGCAGCAGGGCGGGGTGGGCCTGGTGGTCTACAACCGCAAGGAGGGCCGGGCACTGGGCGAAGTGACGAAGTTCCTGGTCTACAACGCCCGCAAGCGCCAGGTCGGCGGCGACCGGGCCGAGACGTATTTCGCGCGTACGGAGTGCGTGGCCGGCGTGCAGGACATGCGCTTCCAGGAACTCATGCCCGATGTATTTCACTGGCTTGGCATCAAGCGTATCGATCGCTGGGCTTCGATGAGTAATATGAAGCACGGGGCGCTGACCGCTCAGGGTATCGAGGTGCTCGAACAGGTAGCGATTCCCGATGCACTGATCCCGGCCGATGCCCGAGTGGAAATCGACGCCAAGGTGGCGGCTGGCTATTTCACGAGCTATACCCCGCCCGGTGCCGAGGAACTCGCGCTGGCCAAGGGTAGAGGACTGGACGAATGAACGAGATACCCGAAGCGGGCGGCCCGCAGGGCTCCCCCAGTGCGTTCACGAATGACGCGGATGGCCGCGGCGGATGGGCCAGTCCCGTGCCGGCTGGCCATCCGGCCGCGGCGCTGCTGACCGGCCTGGCGGTACGCACCCGATGCGCCGCCGTGACGGACCATGTGGCGGCAGGCGCGTCAGAGCTGTTCACGTGGCACCCGGAACGGATTCCGGCGGTGGCCGATTATGTGGCGACCACCATCCGGGAACGTTATCCGGACCTGAACGTGCCGTACCACAGCCGCTGGCGCCACTTTGAAAGCGGCGGTCCCGGCGAGAGGCTGGACCGCTGGCAGATCCTGTGCGAACGCGGCGGGCTTTCCGGCGAGGCTGACCGCGAGGAGCGCGCCCGCATCGGCATCGATCTGGTGATTCCCAGCGTATTGCTGGACGCCGGCGCAGGCCCCGACTGGCGCTACCGCGATCCGGCCAGCGACCTGCTGCTGACCCGTTCCGAGGGGCTTGGCGTAGCCAGCTTCGACTTGTTCGCGCGCGGTGGTTTTTCCGCCCAGCCGGGCCAGCCGCTGCGCTCCGATGCCGAGCGGCTGATGCGGATCGACGCGCCTTCCATCGCGACCGCCTTCCAGGTGGCACAGCACAATCGGCTGGTTGGCCTGGACGGCCGTGCCGGCCTGCTGCGCCGGTTGGGCGAAGTGGCGCAGGCCACGCCGGCCGTGTTCGGCACGCCTGCGCGTCTGGGCAACCTGTATGACTACCTCAAGGCACATGCCGTCGACGGCCAGATCGAGGCCGGCTTCGTGCTGACCACGCTGCTGGTAGCGCTCGGGCCCGTGTGGCCGGGGCGCGTCAGCCTCGGTGGCATATCGTTGGGGGACTGCTGGCCACATCCGGCCTGCACCGACGGGCTGGTGCCTTTCCACAAGCTGACGCAGTGGCTGACGTACTCGCTGCTGGAGCCGCTCGAAGATGCCGGCCTGGCCGTGACCGGGCTAGAGGCGCTGACGGGCTTGCCGGAATACCGCAATGGTGGCCTGCTGTTCGATTTCGAACTGATGGTGCCGCGCGATCCCGGATTTGCAGCCTTGGCGCATACCGTCGACGAGCCGGTTATCGTGGAGTGGCGTGCCCTTACGGTGACGGGGCTGGACCTTGTGGCCGCGTCGGTGCGCGAGGCGCTTGGCCTGTCGGCCGCGGCGTTCCCGCTTGCCCGCGTGCTGGAAGGCGGCACCTGGGCCGCGGGACGGCGCATTGCCGCCAAGCGCAGGCCCGGCGGTCCGCCGCCGTTCGTCATCAATAGCGATGGCACGGTGTTCTGACCGATATCGCAGCCACGCGCCGAGCCGCAGCAAGACCTCTTCGCGACCGCCCTCCAGGAGCGCATCATGACCGACCTCTCCGCCGTACCGCCCGTCACTCCGTCCGTGCTGGTGGTGGACCATCCGCTCGTGCAGCACAAGGTCACGCTGGTACGCAGCGAAGACACCACCACGGATAACTTCCGCCGGCTGGTGCGCGAGATCAGCCAGTTGCTGACCTATGAAGCGACCCGCGACCTGGCGATGGAAACGATCTCCATCAAGACCCCGATCGCGCCCATGCAGTCGCCGGTGCTGTCGGGCAAGAAGCTGTGCCTGGTATCGATACTGCGCGCCGGCAACGGTTTCCTGGATGGCATGCTGGAGTTGCTGCCGGCCGCGCGGGTAGGGCACATCGGCTTGTACCGCGACCCCGAAACGCTGGAGCCGATCGAGTACTACTTCAAGATCCCGGAGGATATCCACGAGCGGCTGGTGATCGTGGTGGACCCCATGCTGGCCACCGGCAACTCCGCCATTGCCGCGCTCAATCGCCTGAAGGAAGCCGGCGTGAGCACGCTCAAATATGTGTGCCTGATCGCGTCGCGGCAGGGGCTGCGTGCCCTGCAGGCAGCGCACCCCGACGTGGCCATCGTCACCGCCGCCATCGACGAGGAGCTCAACGAGCACGGCTACATCGTGCCCGGCCTGGGCGATGCCGGCGACAGGCTCTACGGCACCAAGTAATGGAAGCGCCGGCCACGGCGCCGCCGCCATGCTTTCCGCTGCCGCGGGAGGCGGCGGGCGGCCGTATCCGCCAGGAGAACGAGGCGCTGATCCTGCACGCGGCCGAGCATGTGTTCGCGCGGGCCGGGTTTGCCGGTGCCACCATGAACGAGATCGCCACGCGCGCCGGCGTGCCGAAATCCAACCTGCATTACTACTTTCGCACCAAGCAGGCGCTGTACCGGGCGGTGCTGGCCCATACGCTCGCACTGTGGCTGTCCGAGACCGACATCATCGACGCGGGGCAAAGCCCGCAGATAGCTCTTGAACAGTACATCCGCGCCAAGATGCGGTTGTCTGCGAGCCATCCCGACGCCTCGCGCGTATTCGCCAATGAACTGCTGCACGGTGCGCCGGAAATCCGCGATGTGCTCAACGGCGCGCTGCGCGCGCTGGTGGCGCGCAAGGCCGGCGTGATCCGTGAGTGGATCGCGCGTGGCGAGATGGCCAGCGTGGATCCGCAGCACCTGTTTTTCACCATCTGGGCCGCCACCCAGACCTATGCCGATTTCGAGTCGCAGGTATGCGCCGTGCTTGGGGTGAGCCACCTGGGCCAGCGCGACTACGAACAGGCCACTGACCATCTTGTGCGGCTTTTGCTGCGCGGATGCGGGCTGGAGTCGGCCGGCCTGGCCACGGAGTTATCGTCAACAAGGGGAGAACGTCATGAGGTTTGAGGGTAAGCGCAGGACCTGGTTGAAATTCGCGGCGGCCGCCGCCAGCGTGGCCGCCCTTGGCGGCGCCGCGCCCGCGCAGGCGCAAGCCAAGCTGAAGGTGGCGGCGGTGTATACCGTGCCGGTCGAACAGCAATGGGTGTCGCGGATTCACAAGGCGCTCAACGAGGCCAAGGCACGCGGCGAGATCGACTATGTATTCTCGGAGAGCGTGTCCAATGCCGACTACGAGCGCGTACTGCGCCAGTATGCCGAGCAGGGGTCGGCGCTGATCCTGGGTGAGTCCTTCGCCGTGGAGGCGGCGGCGCGCAAGGTGGCCAAAGACTATCCCAAGACCGCCTTCCTGATGGGCTCCTCGGGCAAGCCGCAGGCGCCGAATTTCTCGGTGTTCGACAACTACATCCAGGAGCCTTCCTACCTCACCGGCATGATTGCCGGCGGCATGACCAAGACCAACCACATCGGCATGGTGGGTGGCTATGCCATCCCCGAGGTCAACCGGCTGATGCACGCCTTCATGGAAGGCGCGCGCGAGGTGAATCCGAAGGTCAGGTTCACCGTCAGCTTCATCGGTTCCTGGTTCGATCCGCCCAAGGCCAAGGAGGCGGCTTTCGCCATGATCGACAAGGGTGCCGACGTGCTCTACGCCGAACGCTTCGGCGTATCCGATGCCGCCAAGGAAAAGGGCAAGCTGGCAATCGGCAATGTCATCAACACCCAGCCGCAATATCCCGCCACGGTAGTGGCCTCGGCGCTGTGGAATATGGAGCCCACGGTCGGCGCGGCGCTTGGCAAGGTCAAGGCGGGCCAGTTCAAGAGCGAGGACTACGGTCCCTACTCGCTGATGAAATTCAAGGGGGCCGAACTGGCGCCGCTGGGCACGTTCGAAGGCAAGGTTCCCGCCGATGTGATGACCAAGGTCAGGGCCAGGGAGAAGGCCATCCTCGACGGCAAGTTCGCAGTCAAGGTGGTGGAGACGGAGCCGAAGTCGACGCAGTGAGGGCGGCTTTCGCCTCGCTATTCCCCGCCGCTGGCTTGCCCCCTTTCCTCCGCCTGGGAGCGAAGAGCAAGCCAGCGCAACCTGACCGCCACATCGATCAACCACCCATGCAAGTCCCCATCCTGCGCCTGAGCAACATCACCAAGCGCTTCGGCCAGCTGACCGCCAATGACGATATCTCGCTGGAACTGCGGCGCGGCGAAGTGCTGGCCCTGCTGGGCGAGAACGGCGCCGGCAAGAGCACGCTGGTCAGTATCCTGTTCGGGCACTACGTGGCCGATGCCGGCACGGTGGAGGTCGACGGCCAGCTTTTGCCGCCCGGCCAGCCACGCGCGGCGCTTGCCACCGGCATTGGCATGGTGCACCAGCATTTCACGCTGGCCGACAATCTCTCG
Organism: Cupriavidus sp. 05L310; assembly: GCF_056398185.1. Classification (NCBI taxonomy): domain Bacteria; kingdom Pseudomonadati; phylum Pseudomonadota; class Betaproteobacteria; order Burkholderiales; family Burkholderiaceae; genus Cupriavidus; species Cupriavidus sp. 05L310. The sequence continues at coordinate 20,081 of NZ_JBFTOX010000063.1, read as the reverse complement.
GTACTGGACAACATCATGCTCGGCACCCGGCCGCTGTGGCATTGGCGCCTGGAACGGCGCGCGGCGCGTGACAGGGTGCTGGCGCTGGCCGAGCGCTTTGGCCTGGCCGTGCGGCCGCAAGCCAGGGTGGGCGAGCTGTCGGTGGGCGAGCGCCAGCGCGTGGAGATCGTCAAGGCACTGTACCGCGGCGCCCGCGTGCTGATCCTTGACGAGCCCACCGCGGTGCTGACGCCGCACGAGTCCGAAACGCTGTTCGCCACGCTGGCGCAGTTGATTGCCGAGGGGCTGTCGGTGATCTTTATCAGCCATAAGCTCGACGAAGTGCTGCGGGTGTCCGATCGCATCGCCGTATTACGCGGCGGGCGGCTGGTGGCGCAGTGCGCGGCGGCGCAGACCAGCAAGGCCGAACTGGCGGAACTGATGGTGGGCCGGGTGGTGGCCATGCCGGAACGCGCCGCGCGGCTGGACGCGGACGGTGCCAGTGAGGCGCCCGCCGTGCTGGCGTTGCAGAAGGTTGGCGCGTGTGGCGCGGACGGCCGCGCGCTGTTGCGCGAAGTCAGCCTGCAGGTACGGGCTGGCGAAATCGTGGGCATCGCCGGCGTGTCCGGCAACGGCCAGGCCGCGCTGGCGGAACTGACCAGCGGCACGCTGGCGGCCGCCGAGGGCCATGTCACGTTGGCTGGCAAGCCAATGCCGGCATGGCCGCGCGCATGGATCGAGGCAGGCGTGGCGCGCGTGCCGGAGGACCGCCACGCGGTGGGCGTGATCGGCGACCTGACCGTTTGGGAGAACGCCGCCAGCGAGCAACTCGGCGAGCCGCGTTTTTCTCGTGGGGGGGTGATCCGGCGCGCGGCGGCGCAGCGGTTTGCGCGGGAACTGGTCGCGCGTTTCGACGTGCGCACCGCCGGTATCGACGTGCCGGCCCGGACCATGTCGGGCGGCAATATGCAAAAGCTGATCCTGGGCCGGGCGCTCTCGGTGCGGGGCGAAGGGAGGGTGCCGCTGCTGGTCGTGGCCAGCCAGCCCACCTGGGGGCTGGACATCGGCGCGGTGGCCTATGTGCGCGCGCGCCTGCTCGATGCAGCGCAAGAGGGCGCGGCCGTGTTGCTGATCTCGGAAGACCTCGATGAACTCCATGCGCTGGCCGACCGCATTGCCGTGATGCACGCAGGCCGGCTGACCGAGGCGCGTCCGACGGCAGCATGGACGCTCGGAGAACTCGGACTGGCGATGGCCGGTGCCGGCGAAGGCGCGCATGGCGCTGCTGGAACGGGGGAGGTACTGCATGCGGCTTGAAGCCCGAAGCGGCGTCTCGCGCGTGGCCATGCTGGCCGCGCCGGTCATGGCGATCGTTGCTACCTTGCTGATCTGCGCCTTGTTGGTGCGTTGGGCCGGTGCGCCGGTGGGACGTGCTTACATGCTGCTGCTCGAAGGCGGCTTCGGATCGCGTTTTGCCTGGTCGGAAACGCTCACGCGCGCTACGCCGCTGATCCTGACCGGCTTGTCGGTTGCTGTAGCCTTTCGCGCTCGCCTGTTCAATATCGGCGCCGAAGGGCAGCTCTATCTCGGCGCGCTGGCGGCGGTGGCCGTTGGCGGGCAGGTCGATGGCGCGGCGGTGCCCTGGGCGCAGCAGCTGCCGACGGGCTTGCTGTTCGTGCTGATGGTGGCGGCCGGCATGCTGGCCGGTGCCTTGCTGCTGCTCGGGGCTGCATGGCTCAAGACGCGGCTTGGCGTGGATGAGGTGGTTACGACCTTGCTGGCCAACTTTATCGTGCTGCTGTTTGTGTCAATGATGCTGGACGGCCCGATGAAAGACGCCACGGCGATGGGGTGGCCGCAATCGGTGCCGCTGGTGCCGGAACTGGAATTGTCGAAACTGATGGCGCGCTCGCGCGTGCACAGCGGGCTGCTGCTGGCTGGCGCGCTTGCCGTGATCCTGTGGGCGGTCAACCGCTTCACGGTGTTCGGCCTGCAGATGCGCGCGGTGGGCGCCAATGCGCGCGCCGCGGCGTTCGCCGGCATGCCGGTGCGGCGCGTGACGATGTGGGCCGCGCTGTTGTCGGGCGGGCTGGCGGGATTGGCAGGCGTGGTGGAGGTGGCAGGGCGCACCAGCTATCTCACGCTCGATATTTCGCCGGGCTACGGCTACGCCGGTGTGGTCATCGCCATGCTGGCGGGGTTGCATCCGCTAGGCGTGGTGGCGGCGTCGGTATTCGTGGCGGGGGTGCTGGTGGGGGCGGACGGCATGAGCCGCGCGGTGGGCGTGCCCAACAGCATTGCCGACGTGATCGTGGCGGTGGCGCTGCTCGCCATGCTGGTGGCCACCATGCTGACACGCTACCGTATCCGTTTCGATGCGCGGGGCAAGGCGGCCTGATGGAATTGCTCGATATCCTGGCCTCGGCGCCATTCTGGATCGCGGTGCTGCGCGTGGCCACGCCGCTGGTCTTCGGCACGTTGGGCGTGTTGCTGTGCGAGCGCGCCGGCGTGCTCAACCTCGGCATCGAAGGCATCATGGTGGCCGGCGCGTTCGGCGGCTGGCTGGCGGTCTATCATGGCGCCCCGCTGTGGGGCGGGGTCGCTGTGGCTGCCGCCGTGGGACTTGCCTTCGGCCTGCTGCATGGCTGGCTGACGGTGAGCCTGGCGCTGTCGCAGCACGTGGCAGGCCTGGGCGTCACCATGCTGGCCACCAGCCTGTCCTACTATGCCTACCGGATCGGCTTCGCCTCGGTGTCCACGCCACCCACCATCAAGCCCTTCGCGCCGATGCGCTGGATCGAGGACGTGCCGCTGCTCGGCCGCGTGCTGGGCCCCGTCTTCGGCCAGGAAAGCGCGTTGACGCTGCTGGCGCTGGGCCTGGTGCCCGTGGTGGCCTGGGTGCTTTATCGCACGCCGCTCGGCCTGGCCGTGCGCATGGTCGGCGAGAATCCCGCTGCGGCGGAGGGGCAGGGGATTCGGGTAGGCGCCATGCGCATCGGTGCGATCATGGCCGGTTCGGCGTTGATGGCGGTGGGGGGTGCATTCCTGACGCTGTCCGCCTTTAATGCGTTCTTCTTTAATATGATCAACGGGCGGGGCTGGATCTGCGTGGCCCTGGTGGTGTTCGCGTCCTGGCGGCCGGGCCGCGCGCTGGCGGGTGCCTTGCTGTTTGCTGCCTTCGATGCGCTGCAACTGCGCCTGCAACAGAGCGGTGCCAGCCTGCCGGGTCTGCCGCCGCTGCCGTATCAGCTGTACCTGATGCTGCCGTACGTGCTGTCGATTCTCGCGCTGGTGCTGGTGGCGCGGCGCGCCACATACCCGCAGGCGCTGATGAAGCCCTATCGCAAGGGCGAACGCTGAGTCCAATCACACGTAGCGAATAACAAACAACCACTATGCTCGATCTTATCCTGCGCAACTGCACGCTCCCCGATGGCCGCACCGGCATCGATATCGGCATCGCGGGCGACCGCATCAAGGCAGTCGAGCCGGCGCTCAAGGCGCCAGCGGCGGCCGAGGTCGATGCGGCGGGGCAGCTTGTCACGCCGCCCTTTGTGGATGCGCATTTCCATATGGACTCCACGCTGTCCTACGGTTTGCCGCGCATCAACCAGTCGGGCACGTTGCTCGAAGGCATTGCGCTATGGGGCGAGCTCAAGCCGCTGCTGACGCAGGATGCCATCGTCGAGCGGGCACTCGCCTATTGCGACTGGGCGGTGGCCAAGGGGCTGCTGGCGATCCGTTCGCATGTGGATGTGTGCGATCCGCGCTTGCTTGCCACCGAGGCGCTGCTGCACGTGCGCGAGAAGGTGCGGCCTTACCTTGACCTGCAACTGGTAGCCTTTCCGCAGGACGGCGTGCTGCGCGCGCCCGGCGCGCTCGACAACCTCAAGCGCGCCCTGGGCATGGGCGTCGACGTGGTGGGCGGCATCCCGCATTTCGAGCGCACCATGGCCGATGGCGCGGAGTCCGTGCGCATCCTGTGCGAGCTGGCCTGCGAGCGCGGGCTGCGGGTGGACATGCATTGCGACGAGAGTGACGATCCGCTGTCGCGCCATATCGAGACACTGGCATGCCAGACCGTGCGGCTCGGGTTGCAGGGCCGGGTCACGGGTTCGCACCTGACCTCGATGCATTCGATGGACAACTACTACGTGTCCAAGCTGATTCCGCTGATTCGAGAATCCGGTGTGGCGGCCATCGCCAACCCGCTGATCAACATCACGCTGCAGGGCCGGCACGACACCTACCCGAAGCGGCGTGGCATGACCCGCGTGCCGGAGTTGCTGGCCGGGGGCGTGCCGGTGGCATTCGGCCACGATTGCGTGATGGATCCCTGGTACAGCCTGGGCTCCGGCGACATGCTGGAGGTGGCGCATATGGGCCTGCATGTGGCGCAGATGACGGGACAGGAGGCGATGCGCGCGTGTTTTGCCGCCGTCACCGAGACGCCGGCGCGGATCCTCGGGCTGGAGGGCTACGGCATCGCACCGGACTGCCGCGCGGACCTGGTGCTGCTGCAGGCGCGCGACCCGGTCGAGGCAATCCGCTTGCGCGCTACCCGTCTGCTCGTGCTGCGGGCGGGCAAGGTGGTGGCGAGCACGCGTCCGGCTACCGCCACCTTGCACCTGGATGGCAGGCCCGGGCAGGTCAGTTTCCAGCCTTGAGTCCGGTTTTGGGAAGACTGGGAAGAAATTGCAGGGCAGGTGTTGACAGCTGACTATGCAATCTGCATAATGTTGTTCTTCGCAGCGCTGCAGCAGCAAAGCAGTGAGACGAAGCCCAGATGGCGAAATTGGTAGACGCACTAGGTTCAGGTCCTAGCGGTGGCAACACTGTGGAGGTTCGAGTCCTCTTCTGGGCACCAAGACTCGATGAAAAAGGCCGTTGCTTATGCAGCGGCCTTTTTCTTTTGTGCCGCGCGATCTGTGCCGCGGCAAGGCCTTCTGGTCTGCTCAGGGTCCTGCGGACCAGGATTGCATCCTCCACTCATCGTCGTCCGCGGACTGGCTTGCCGATGTACCATCGGCCCTCAAGGCCGATACCGGCGTCAGCCGCCCTACATAAGCCAGCTTGCGCGTGACCTGGAAAGAGGGCACGTCGCCTTCCCGCATATGCAGCAGGTCGGCCGGCGAGACCGCGTCGTCCGCCGCGCTTGTCAGCGACAGGCCGGCCGCCCGGTAGGACGCGAGCACCAGTTGCGAGCAGAAGAAGCTGTTGCGCGCATCCAGCTCGTTGGGCGCCATCTGGATGGCGCTGAAGCTGCGCATGCAGGCGTTGCGGACCACGCCGGGCACACCCGGCAGTTCGCACAGACGCCGCTCCAGCGAAAACGGCGCATGCATGGCGATGCCGAGATGGTTATACGGCTGGCCTACCTGGGCCATCGCGAAGGCATGCAATTTCAGGCGCATACCATCGTCGAGCCCGGGGTGGCGGTAAGCCACGATGATGTCGCCGTCATTCAGCGCCTGTTGCAGCGGATAGACCCGAACGCCAGAGCCCACTGCCTCCACCACATTGCCGCCGCCCACATAGACGGCCGAATGGCTGACCTGCGATATCGTCGCCAGCCGGATCGCCGAAGAGTTGAATGAGGTGGCTGCCGAGAGCAGGATATCGCCGACCTGCAAGGCGTCGATATCGAGTGGGCGCACTTCGACCCCGGACACCTCCAGGCTCATCTGCTGGAAGCGTAGCGGCAGCCCGGAGCCCTGTGCCGCAGCGACATTGAGATCGTCCGCGTGGCTGCCCCATTGCGTCGCGCAGCCGCCCAGTGCGAGGCCCGCCAGCGCCGCACCGGCAATCATCAGGAGCCGGCTCATGCCTCGTCGTCCTTGCGCGCCGGAGGCATGCGCCGAAAGGGGAAGAGTTGCTGCCGTATGAAGCCATCGGGCATGTAGTCGCCGACCACGCCGTATTTTTCGGGGAAGCGCCTGCCGGACTTCACCGCGGTGCCGAACAGGTAATCGAGGAAGGCGTAGTGCGCCGAGTAATTCTTGTCGATCGCCTCGTCATCCGAGGCGTGGTGCCAGTGATGGAAATCCGGCGTCACCACCAGGTAGCGCAGCGGGCCCCACGGCAGGTGGACATTGGCGTGGTTGAATACCGCCTGGAAGCCCACGATGATGATGTACGCGTCGATGACAGCCTTGTTGAACCCGAGCACATACAACGGCGCCAGCACCAGCACCCGCGTGAATACCAGTTCGAGGATGTGCTGGCGCGAACCGGCGAGCCAGTCCATGGTCTTGGTGCTGTGGTGCACGGAATGGAATTTCCACAGGAAGGGCACCTCGTGATAGGCCCGATGGGTCCAGTACTGCGCCAGGTCGGCTGCCAGTATGCACAGCAGCAGTTGCAGCAGGAAGGGGATACCTCCCACGAAAGCATGCACGCTGTCGCGTACCAGCCAGCCGAACAAGCGGAAGATCAGGAAGTTGACCGTCAGCAGGATCAGGCCAACGATGAAGTGATTGACCGCGAAATGCACGAGGTCGGTCTGCCATTCGCGGCGAAATACGGCTTGCCCGCGATAGAGCGGGAACATCTTTTCGATGACCACGAAAATCAGTGTCGAGCCCAGCAGGTCGAGGATGAACCAGTCCAGGCCGATATATGGCGTGTGGTCCGGGAAGTCCCCCACCGGTACTCGCGAGCCACCGAGCGCCACGGCCAGCGCCACGAGCGCGAAGGCAGCGGCATTCAGACTGCGGCGGCGCCCCAGCACCAGGTTGCTCAGCGACAGGCCGCCTGACACCAGCAGCGCGGCAAACAGGACGTGGCGCAATACGTCGACCGAATACTTGTGGCGCAGTTCGGGCGTGGTCAGGTATTGCGGGAAATGGAAAGCGATCACGCCCAGCAGGCTGAGTCCGCCCAGGGCCAGCGCAAGGATGGCCGTGATCAGGCCGCGTCCGGCCGCAAGCTCGCCGCTGCTGCCCAGCAGGTCGCGCGTATCGCGCAACACGTTGTGCACCGGGGCGATTGGCAGTTTCCCGGCTGCGCCGTTCTGTTTCATTTTTGAATCATCGGACCCGCCAGGATTTTCAGGCCTGTCGGTCGAATCGCTATTTATCCGCATCTTCCGCTATTCCGTTGTTTTGCTTCTTCTTGTTCTGCTACGGCTGGCGCGCCGGGCATCGCTGCCGGGCCTGGCTGCCAGCCGCGATCCTAGCGGAGCGCTTTCGATTTGCATAGCAATGTGGCGCCGTCCGACACGTTCCGGCCGGCAGGCGAACGGTCCTGTGCGGCGCCCCACGCAAGGCGTGCCAGCGCCCTAACGTTTGGCCAGTGTTTGACCTATGCTCTAGCAAAGCCGACATGGTTCATTTCAGCCAGGGGTTGCAGTCATGGCCAGGCGCGTGTCATCTGCTAGCGCAACAGGAGGCGGTGCCAGCACCGCTGGTACTGGTCATTGCGCGCACGCTGTCCACTCCCATCCGTGCCGCCAGTGCTGTTGCTCGATTCTTGCGATGCTGCTGGCAGCCCTGGTGCAGGCCGAGGAGCGCCCCACGCCCGGCAACGCCGGCCTCGGCTGGAACCAGCCTGAATCTGATCCGTACGCGCAGGTTGCCAGCAATGCTCCGCCGTCGTCTGAGCAGGCTGCCGGCAACGCCTTGGCGCTGCCTCCGCAGATTGTCGGCAGCGACCTCCCGGATCCGCCTGCGCCGGCAGCGCGGCTCGCCGTGGAGGATACGCAGCCACCTCTGGTGGCGTCGATCGGCAAATGGGCCTGGACCGGCGGGTCGCCTCCTCCCGGTGCGGACAATGACGCCCCCGGTCCCTCGGCGGCCGTGCTCGATCCGATATATGCCGGACCGGCCAACGGGCCGCGGCCAGCCAAACTTTCCCTGCACCTGGACGATGTCACATCTGCCACCGGCTTCGTCGGCAACCGGATGCAAAGCATGGCTGTCGCGCTGGATACCGTACTCCCGCGCAGTGGCGGCCTGACGATACAACCGCGCTTGCAGCTCGCCTATCAGCCTGCTCCCGACAGAAGTGCATCCGGCTTCCTGGCCGGGCAGCAGGCAGACGCAAGCGCCGCGGAAGTCGTCCTGCGGGTCTATCGCACACAGCCGAGTCGGCTTACCGGAGTCAACGGTGTGTATCCGTTTGTCGAGGCCGACCTGTGGCAGGACCGCAAGCAGGTGATCAATATCAACGGCACACGCATCGATCCCGACATGCTGCGCGGACTTCTCTCTGTCAATCTCGGAGCGCACGGCAGCACCAACGGCGGCGTCAAGCTCTGGGTCAAGCTCAAAGCCGGCCGCAATCCTGGCGGCACTCTGGGGGCGCGCTACCGCTGGTAGGGGCGAGTCGCGCGCTTGCGCTGCGCCGGATTCAGCCGGTTCACCGCCGCATGAAGGGGCCTTCCCACCCAATCAAAGAAGAGGGCTTGCATTTCTGCGCCGTTGCGCTAGAATGCCGTCTTCGCGTGCGGCTGTAGCTCAGTTGGATAGAGTACTTGGCTACGAACCAAGGGGTCGTGGGTTCGAATCCTGCCAGCCGCACCACCAATGACAAGGGTCAGCACGTTTCGCGTGCTGACCCTTTTGTCTTTCTCGGGCGCCGGGATACACCCAGGGGTACACCGAAGAATGGGCTGTCTTGTGCCGGGGTGAGGGCGGGCAGGTCGATTGTTTGTGTTTTCGATTCCTTGGCCTGACTAGCGCGGGCGAGTTGAAGACGCCTTCCTTACTCTTGTTGCAGTTTCGTGCGATTGTCAGCGGCTGCACTAGCCGCGCCGAACCCGTCAACAAGCCAACTCCATACCGTCTCCTCCTCCATCCATGTCCTCCGAAATTGAAAAAGCTGCGGCCATTGTCTGGGTCAAGATCCAGATGGCGAAGCACGGACTCTCCTTGGCAGACCTGGAGGATGCTGGCTGTTTCCCGTTGCCGGAACCGGAACAGAAGCCAGTGGCACGCTATCGCGACGCGGAGGGGCGAAGCTGGGACGGGCAGGGCGAGATGCCTTCCTGGTTGCTGCGGGCGGTCAGCGCGGGCCAGAGCCAGGAGCATTTCCGGGTCGTCGGATGACCGGGCGCAATGCCGCCTTTCGCCCGTCCAAATGCTGGCGCCAGCATTTCATGGGATGACGAAGTATGGTTTTCCATTTTTTGGGATCCGCCCGCAGTACCTCGCTCAAGTAAATCTCATGGTGCTTTCCGGTTCGGACTGCATGCATGTCGATATGTTCATGCTTTTGCGTTGACGTGCGCGGGGCGCTTTCCGCGTCAGGCTGGCGGGAGACGCCGGGGTGGAAACACCACGCTCACGCGCAGGCCGCCGCTGCCGGGAGCCTGGCCGAGTTCGACGCGGGCGCCATGCCGGTCGGCGATCTGCCTGACGATCGACAGCCCGAGTCCACAGCCGTCGGCGCGCGAGCCGCGCAGGCGATAGAAGCGGCCGAATACCTTGGCCCGCTCGTCGGGCGGAATGCCAGGGCCGCTGTCGTTGACATTCAGCACGGCGTTGCCCGTTGCGTCGCACGCCACCGACACGTCGATTTGTCCGCCTTCCGGCGTGTAGCGGATCGCGTTGTCGACCAGATTGGCTGCAAGCTCGCGCAGCAGCAGCGGTTGTCCCGTCATCCATACCGGCCCGCTGCCGTCGAAGCCGAGGTCAATGCGCTTTTCGAGCGCTTGCGGCAACAGGTCGAAGCTCGTCTGGCGCACAAGCTCGGTCAGGTCGAGCCCCACGTCATCCACGACGTGGCCTGACTCGCTGCGCGCGAGCGCCAGCAGTTGCTGGATCATGCGTGAAGTGGCATCGGTGCTGTCATGGATCTCCTTCACGATTTCGCGCACGCGGCGGGCGTCGTGCTGCGCCAGCGCCAGCGCCGCCTGCGCCTTGAGCACCGTAAGCGGCGTCTTCAACTGGTGCGACGCATCGGCGATGAACTGCCGGTGCGCCTCGTTGAGCTGGCGCTGCCGGCCGGTGTGGAGATTGATCGCCTCGATCAGAGGAATCACTTCGCGCGGCACCGTTTGCGTGGCAATCGGTGTGAGGTCGGTCTGGTCGCGGCCTTTGATTTCGTCGCGGATACGCCGTAACGGCAGCAGGCCGCGCCGGACGCCGAGCGCGATCAGCAGCGCGGCCACTGCGATCAGGGTCAGCTGCATCGCGCTGGTGTCGAACAGCATGCGCCTGGACAAGGCTTCGCGCGCCCCCGTGGTTTCACCGACCTGGACCAGCAAGGGGCCGCAAGGCACGGCCTCGTATACCGGTCGCCGCAGCGCCACCAGCCGTACCGGCTCGCCGTTGTACATGGCGTTGTGGAACAACGGCTGGTCGCCCGCAGGCACGGTGGGCGGAGCGGGCAGGTCCTCCTGGCCCGTGACGAGCGATGGCGGATCAAGGCAACTCACCTTGTAGAAGATCCGGTCCTGCGAGCGGGTTTCCAGCATCTCCAGCGCGGCGTACGGCACGTCGACGGTCAGCTCGCCGCTCTGGACCGAAACCCGCTCCGCCATGGCAAGCGCTGAACCGAGCAGGGTACGGTCATAGGCCTGGTTGGCCTGCTCCAGCGTGCGCACGTAGTTGATGCGGAATCCGACTATCCAGACGGCGGACAGCGGAATTAGCAGCCACCGGAGGAGGTGGTTACGCAGTCGAATCATCGACCGCTTCCAGGCGGTAGCCGAGTCCGCGCAGGGTCCGGATGTGGGTACCGCTGCCCTCGAGGCGCTTGCGCAGCCGATGCACGTAAAGTTCGACGGCCTCCGCGCTGACCGCGTCGTCGAGCGAGCATAACTGCGCGCACATCTCCTGCTTGCTGACCGGCCGGCCGGCGCGTGTGATCAGGGTCTCCAGCACGCCATGCTCGCGCCGCGGCAAAACCAGCGGCTGGCCGGCCACGCTGAACTCCATGGCCACGCTGTCGAAGCACAGGCGGCCCATCTCGAACAGAGCATGCGTGCTGCCCTGCCGGCGCCGCGCGATGGCGCGCAACCTGGCCACCAGTTCGGCCAGGTCAAATGGCTTTGGCAGGTAGTCGTCGGCGCCCGCGTTCAGCCCGCGCACCCGGTCGGGTGTTTCACCCGACGCAGTGAGGATCAGCACCGGCACATCGTCGCCACGGGCGCGTGCACGGCGCAGCACTTCGATGCCGCTGATTCCCGGCAGCGCCAGGTCGAGCACGACCACGTCGTAGCGTTCCGCCTGGAGCAACTGGTCCGCGTGCAGGCCATCGGACACGACATCGAGCACCATGCCGGCGGCACCCAGGGCCTCCGTCAGCGAGCGCGCCAGTTTCGGGTTGTCTTCGACCAGCAGCGTGCGCATGGGGTCAACCCTCGCCGGCACTGCCGGTATGGGTGCAAAGGGCATTGGCGTCGCTATAATGGCGCGCCGGCTGGAGGAAACATGATATCGAGGGCATGGTTGATCGGGCTCCTGTTACTGCTGATGCTACCCATGGCGAGGGCCCAAGTCCCCGAGGGTTATCCCGCGGATTACGCGGCGACCATCGCGGCGGCGAAGCGTGAGGGCAGGGTGGTTGTTTACTCGCCCACCGACATGGCAGAGGCCCGGTACCTGATTGCGGATTTCAAATCCTTGTACCCCGGTGTCGATGTCGAGTACCACGATCTCAATAGCACCGAGGTCTACAACCGCTTCCTGAAAGAGGTTCAGGGTGGCAGCGCCACGGCCGACGTGCTGTGGAGTTCGGCCATGGACCTGCAGGTCAAGCTGGTCAACGATGGCTATGCCCTGCAGTACGCGTCGCCGGAGCGTGCCGGCCTGCCTGACTGGGCGGTCTGGAGGAACGAGGCCTGGGGCACGACGCTTGAGCCAGTCGGCTTTGCCTACAACAAGCGCCAGCTGGCCGCCGCCGAAGTGCCACGCACGCACGCCGATTTCATTCGTCTGCTCACGGCCGCTCCCGGACGCTTCAAAGGCCGCGTGATCACCTACGACCTGGAGAACTCGAGCCTGGGCTTCCTGTTCGCCACGCAGGACGCGAAGGCATCCGGCATGTGGTGGGACGTGGCCCGGGCGCTCGGTGCCAATCAGGTCCGGCAAGTCCCGAGTACCGCTGCCATGCTGGAGAGCGTGGCCTCCGGCGAAAGCCTGCTGGCCTACAACCTGTTGGGTTCCTATGCGTACAACAAGGTGCGCACCGATCCGGCGATCGGCTTTGTCTATCCGCAGGACTACGTGCTGGTCGGCTCGCGCATTGCGTTTATCCAGCGGCGCGCGGCGCATCCCAATGCAGCCAGGCTGTGGCTCGACTACATGCTGTCGAAGCGCGGCCAGACCGTGCTGGCAAACCAGCTGGGTTTGTTTGCGTTGCGTAGCGATGCGCATGGCGGCGGCAATGCGGCAGTGCTCCGGCTCGATGCGGGCAGCAACATCCGGCCGATCGCGATCGGCGCCGGGCTGATGGTCTATCTCGACCGCAACAAACGGCAGGAATTCCTCAAGCGCTGGAAAGACGCGCTGGCACAGCCGCGCTAAGCCTAGGGCTGCACTACGGCTTGCCGCCACTGCAGGATGAAATCCCGGTAGTTCTGGTTGTTGAGATAGCCAATCAGGCCCGGCCCGACCGCGATCGGCCTCAGGCTGCCGCCAAGCCTTTGCCTGAGGCGGGCGGCGGTGAATTCGCCTTCGACGTCGTCGCGCAGCGCGTAGAGGTGTGCGCTGTTCGCAATCACGGCCTGGCCGCGCTTGGACAGCGTGTAGTCCACCCAGAGCTTTGCGGCGTTGGGATGTGCCGCCTTCTTGTTGATCACGATGATGCGTGACATGACGAGCGTGTAGTCCTTCGGGAACACATAGCCCAGCGATGGATTCTTCTGCGCCTGCGCCACCGTGTAGGCGCCCAGCAGGTTGTAGCCAACCAGCACCTGGCCCGAGGCCACGCGCCTGGCCATGGCGTCGGTCGTCAGGTCGAGGCGGGCCGCGGCCTTGCCCAGGGCGCGGGCGACATCCCAGAATGCGGGCGATACAGCGACATCCTGCGTGGCAAGAAAGAAGCCGAGTCCGGACTTTTCAATATCGTAGCTGACCACCTTTCCCTTGAAGCGCGTTGGGTCGCTGTTCAGAAGCCGGGCCAGGTCGGCATGTGTCTGCGGCACTTCGCCGGCCCGCAGCAGCTTCTTGTTGTAGGCGACGACGATCGGCTCGTAGGTGGTGGCGAAGGCCTGGTTCTTCCAACTGGCCCACTCCGGGAAGTTCGCCTTTTCCGGAGAGTCGTAAGTCATGGTGTAGCCACTGTCGACCAGCGCGGCTTGCTGATCCATGGCTGAACTCCACAGCACGTCAGCGGATTCGCCGCCCAGCTGTGTCTCGGCGACAAAGCGGTGGTACAGCACGGTGCTGTTCAGGTCTTCATAGGTGATGTCGATACGCGGATACATGGCCCGGAAATCCGCAATCAGGAATTTGGCGATGCCCGCGTCCGTGGTCGAGTAAATCACCAGCCGGCCTTCGTCTTCGGCGGCCTTGACCGTCTCCGCGTACGCCGGTGCATAGCCAGGCGGAACACTGCCCTTGGACGCATAGCCCATGAGCTCCCCAGGCTCCTGCGCCATGCCGAGCGTGCAGATCAGCCCGAACCCCAGCCCGATGAGGAATTTCATGCTTTGCCTTCCGCTTCGTCTCGTCCGCTGACCGGCACCAGCAGCAGGGGGGTGCGAGTCTTGCGCATGACTTCATGGGCTACCGAGCCGAACAGCAGGCCGGCCAGGACACCATCGCCATGCGAACCCATCAGGATCAGGTCAGCGGGCCCAAGACGGGCTTCGTCGAGGATAAGCTGGGCCACGTCGTCCCCCTCGCACACGATGATCTCGGTGATCGGCCGCGGCGGGTTCTTGTCCGTGCGCACGGCATAGAAGGCCGCGATCTGCGCTTCAATGTGCAGCTTCACCCGTTGCGCGCGATCATGGTGATACCTGTCGAGCGCGTCCTGGGGCACGTGGGAATCGATCTCGATCAGCGACTTCTCGCGCTGGTCCGGGATAACGGTGAGCACCTGCAGTCTTGCGCCCAACCGGTTGGCCAGGCCGATGGCGTAGGCCAGCGCGTCTTCGCAGCCTTCGCTCAGGTCCGCGGCATAGAGAATGGATCGGATTTCGTTGTGCATGGTGGGCTACCGTCAATGGGCATGGCCAACGATGGGGATGACCCCGAAGACAACGGTGGCCACCAGCATGACCAGCGCCGCCGACAAGGCCCAGAGCAGCGTGTAGCGCTGGTGGTCGCCGAATTCGACCTCGGCCAGGCCGACCAGCAAATAGGTCGATGCGACCAGTGGACTGAGCAGGTGCACCTGCTGGCCGATCAGCGATGCGCGCCCGATTTCAGCGGCGCCAATGCCATAGACGGCGGCCGCTTTGGCAAGGATAGGCAGGATGCCGAAGTAGAACGCGTCGTTCGAGATGAAAAAAGTAAACGGGACGCTCAGCACGCCGGTGACGATGGCCATGTAAGGGCCCATCCAGTCCGGCACGGCGCTGATCACGCTGGCCGCGATCGCGTCGACCATCTTGGTGCCCGACAGGATGCCCACGAAGATACCGGCAGCGAAGATCAGCGACACCACGGGAACAATATTGGCGGCATGCGAGCTGAGCCTCTCCTTCTGGTCCTTGAGGCTGGGGTAGTTGATCATCAGCGCCAGCGCGGAGGCCACCATGAACAGTACCTGCAACGGCATGGTGCCGAGAATCAGCAGCACCATGAGTCCCAGGGTCAGCAGGAAATTGACCCAAAGGAGCCTGGGCCTGGCGATGTCGGGGTCGCCCGCTGTCACCTGCGGCTGTGCGGCGGAAGCGGGATCCGCCGAGCCTGCCGCAATGGCGCCGAGCCGCGTGCGCTCGCGGCGCCCCAGCAGGAAGGCGACGAACAAGCCCCAGCACCCGGTGACGATCATCGGCAGGATCATCGGTACGAAGATCAGGCCCACGTCCACGCCAAGCGCGCTCGCCGCGCGCGCGGTGGGGCCGCCCCAGGGCAGGATGTTCATCAGCCCGCCAGCCATCATGATTACGCACGCCAGCACAAGGCGGCTGATGCCGAGCCGCTTGTAGAGCGGGAGCATGGCGGCGCAGGTGATCATGTAGGTGGTGGAGCCGTCGCCGTCGAGCGAGACGCACACTGCCAGCACGAAGGTGCCGACGACGATCTTCATCGGATCCCCGCCCACCATTCTCAGGATCACGCGCACCGCCGGGTCGAACAAGCCGGCGTCGATCATCACGCCGAAATACAGGATGGCAAACATCAGCATCACGCCCGTCGGCGCGAGCTTCTTGATGCCATCCAGCATCATCGCCCCCAGCTCCATCCCAAAGCCACCGATCAGCCCGAACGTGATCGGCACCAGGATCAGCGCGACCATGGCCGAAAGGCGCTTGGTCATGATCAGCGCCATGAAAACGATCACCATCGAATAGGCGAGGAGGGTCAGCATGTCGTGTATCTCCGCTCTCTCAGGCTACGAACTGGCACTGGGAAGCCGGCGTGCGCGTGTCCATATTGCGGCCCCGGTTCAGGTGGTCGTCGATTTCGGCGGCGCAGCCAAGCATGCGCGGGTAGAGGAAGATCGTGAAGGCGGCCGTCTCCAGCGCGCTTTCCGCGTACTGTCCGCCCTGGTAGGGCTGCCAGAGCATCTTGAGCAGTAGCGCGGCGATCACCGCGTCGATATTCACGCAGTAGACGGTGCGCGACACGCCCTCATCGAACAAGGTTTGCACCAGCTCACGGTAGAAGGTGTGGAACACGTTGTACTCGCCGCGGCCGGCGAGCAGCCCGGCAATGAACACCTCCCGGGGGTCGTGGTTGACAGGCTTGTCCTTGAACACCGGGTGGTTGACGCCGGGGATCTTCTGGATGTCCAGGCTGCCGGTATTCTTCTTGTTCGCCTTGTAATCGGCATAGCGTTTGACATATCGCTGCGCCAGGGCCTTGAGGTCGATACCGTGATTGGGGTCGCCTGGGTCCTTGAGGCCGGTGTCCTTGAACTGCTCGATCAGGAAGGCGATGCCTTCGTAGCCGTTGCCGCCATGCGCATAGCCGGAGTGCGTGAGAAAGCCGGCCAGCGCTTTGTTGAGCTGCACGCGGCCCGGGTCTTCGGGCCCGTCCGCCGACACCGCGCCCTTGGCGCCCTGCGCGGAGATCGTGCCCGGTCCGTTGCTTAGCAGCAGCCCGACCAGCACCTGGAACGCATACAGATCGGCAGGATTGGGTGTCAGGCCCAGGAGGGCGACAAATGCGACTTCGCTGATTGGCCGTCGCTCCAGAATGTCGCTGATCGCCATGCCGCAGAAACTGTCGGCCGCGTGCTGATTCGCCGGCACCGAGGCGCCGATCAGCGCGCCGAACAAGCGCATCCACCAAGGCAAGCTCTCCGCGGTGATCCGCGACACGCGCTTGCGCATCAGCGGCCCCCAGGCCAGCGTGGTGGTAATGGCGGCCAGTACAGCGTCTTCCGTCGGGTGGCCCGGCAGGGTGCGGAGGTAGCTGATGAACACCGACCTGGCGCCTCGGGCCTTTAGCCCATTGAGCATGGCGCCGGCGCGGCCGTCGGCCTGGTCCGCGACGAACAAGGCCGGGTCTTCGAGTTGGATCCCGCTGATGTCGAAGCTTTCGTTCATCGCATCGTCGAGGCCGGCTGCCGCGAACGCGTCGATCAGCATTTGCGACAGTGCCCGCGCGCGCTCTTGCGTGCGCGGCCCGAGGATGCTGGCCGCCGTGGCCAGTACGCTGTTGGGCGCGTTGCCGGCATCGCGCGAGGCCTGGGCGGCCGCCAGCGCGGGGTGGCCGTGCAAGTTCAGCCCGGCCCCGATGGCCACGTTGATCAATCGCTGGTCGTTGACGCCACCGGGCTCGTGCAGCAGCGCCAGGTTCACGTTGGTCTCCAGCGGATGCTGCGCCGCGTCGAGCATCGATACGCCGTGCAGGCTGGTCAACTGCGTCCTGGCATCCATCTGCGAAGCGCCCGACGTGTCTTTCATGGACTGCCGGGGTAGCATGGCACCGATCTGTTGCCTGAGGGCGGCAATCTGCTGGCCGTACGGCGCGGGCGCCTCCACCACGGCGAGATCGAGTTCAGGTGGCAGCTTCAGGCCCCGGCTGGCACTGAACCAGGGCTTGAGCTCCATCGTGCCTTCCGGCGCGAAATCGGGCTGCACGCCGTTGGCACGCATCACAGCCGTCAGCGCGGCCGGGATATCGGCGATATTGACCACCACCGCGCCCTTGGCCGAGACCACCGGGTTCTGTGGCGTGAATAGCGCATCGACGCCGAATTTTTCCATGAACCAGCGCTCTTTGGATTCGGCGTCGTCGGCGCCACCGGCCATGGCCCCGGCATGGCCGACGGCGCGTGTGAGCTTGCTCTTCCAGCGGCCGACCACGCAGGCCACCACCGGTTTGGTAAAGCTGGCATCGCGTTCGTAGTAGCCGCCTGGCTCGCAATACAGCACCGCGGCCTTGCTACGGTCGTCGTGGGCCAGCGCGAAGGCGAATTCGGGGGCGGCGTAGTGAATGTAGACATCCTTGCCGCTAGAGATCAACGTGGTCGTGCCCCAGCCAGCCATGCGCAGGTACTGCGCAATGGTGGTGGTGAAGCCGCCCGAGTTCGACAGGATCGCGATCGAGCCTTTGCGCAAGGTGTCGGCCGGCGCGTCCCCGCCCAGCGCGCCACCGATGCGAACCTGATTCCAGGCGTCGGCCACGCCGAGGCTGTTGCCTCCGAAGATATCGACGCCGTTGAGCTGGGCCAGCGCGCGGATTTCGCGGGCGTCGTGTACCGACATCTTCTCGGTTGGAATGAAGATCTTCTTGAGGTCAGGGTTGACCCGTATCAGCTCGACTACGCCGTCGTCGGCCGCAGAGGGCGGCAGATAGACCACGCCGCAATTGAAGCGGTGGCCGGCCTCCAGGCCTTCACGTACATTGTTGTAGACCGGGATCGGCCCCGCCGGCGTGTCCAGCACCTGCCCCTTGCGGCCTGGCGAGGTGCCGAACACCACGTTGCCGCCAGAGTAGGCATGGCCTACCGGCGTCACGTCGCTGGACTCGCCTCCCATAATGTTGAGCACGCACACGCGGTCCTCGCGCGTGGCCACTTCCGACAAGGATTGAATACCGACGAAATACTTGAAATCACCAACACCTTTGGCGCGCATGGTTGTCTCCTGTACAGTGACTTCAGGCGGTCACATTCAAACTGGCCGCGACTTGTGCGCGGCCACCGGCTTTCATCCAGGCGTCTACCTTACGAGCATAGTCCACCACCTCGCTCATCGCCGAGTCGAATCCAAAGCTCACGTAGGGCAGGCCGAGCGACTCGCACGTGTCGCGCAGCACGGCCATGCCGCGGACCAGGTTCGGTCCCCCGCGTCCGACCACCACGTAGAGCGGCGTGGCGCCGTACTTGCCGAAATGCTCCCGCAGCGCGTCGGCCATGGCGCGGAAGGTCTCGAAGATATCGGTGTTGTTGGACTTGCCCCCGATGATGAACAGCACGTTGCTCTGCTTGAGCCAATGCTTGAAGCAGATGCCGGCGACAGCCTTCATCTTCTCGTACGGCGGGTTCCCGCCGAAGTCGGAAGAGATGATGGCGTCGTCTCCCAGCATTTGCGTCACCAGGGAATTCGCGCCGCCTCCGAAGGTCGGCGCCAGGATGGTTCCCTTGTCGTTGATGATGTACACGTCACTTTGCCCCTGATAGGTACGGAGCTGGTTGATCTCTTGCTCGAAGGGCGACGTGTCGACAGCAAACAGATGAGGCGGCAGGTCCAGGCGCTGCCAGCGCGGATCGTCGCGGTCGAAGCCGCACTTGAAGTCGCAGGCGACAGGCGTGAGCCGCCCGCGCTTGTCCGCGCGCATCCGGATCGGGTTGAGCTCCAGCGTGGTCATGCCGTAGTCGTGGAACAGGTCCCACAGGTTTGGCAAATGCTGCACCAGCGGCGAGATGATCTCCTTTGGCGCGTTCAGGCCGCTCAACGCGTTCGCCACGACAAAGGCCTTGAGGCCGGTCAACGGGTTGAAAGGCACGCGGGCGACCTGGCTGTCGTCCAGTTCCTCGATGTCCATGCCGCCGTGGTGGGTCAAGGTCATGGTCGGGGCGCGGAACTCGGTGGAATCGGTCAGCGAAAAGTAGATCTCGTGGTCGGAAGGCACGCCGCCTTCGAAGGTCACGCCATTGGCCTTGGCGTGCTGGTTGCCGTGGTGGTGCTCGGCAAAGTAGAGCCGCTCTTTTTCCTTGAGTGCCGATGCCAGGTCACCCACCCGGCCCAGCAGGCCGGCCTTGCCCTTCTTGCCGACACCGCCGCGGAATACCGGCTTGATGAAGACTTGTTTGTGGCGTTCGATCAGCGCTTTGATCTGGTCGTCGTTGGCGTCGGGCCCGAGTACCTCAGCCGTGGGGAAGCCCACGAGTTGCAGCAAGCGCGCGCCGTGAAGCATGCCGGTGATTTGCATGTTGTCTCCTCCGTCTATTAACTACGATCGCCGGGGCATGCTATTCCAGCGAAGCTTTCGCCCGGCTTACATCCAGGGGGCAGGGACTTCCCGCATGCAGCTGGCTGCAGGGCAGGGCGCCTCTTTGAGGGGCAGGGTGTTGAGTGCGGGGGCAACGCCTTTGCCAGATACTGATGCGCACTATGCGATGTGCGCAGGCGTCACCAGATGGAGCACTGAAGTGCTTTGCGATGGGTGATCGAAACGGCTCCTGCAATTTTTTCCAGAAAGGGCTTGTCAGGCGGGCGCCGACGCTTTAGTATTCGCCCCCTCGCAACACAAACGCCGCGCTGCAAGGCAGGCGGGGCAAGGGTTGCAGGGTTTGCTGGAAAGGTGGGCGGCGCAAAAAAGCGAGGCTTGCCGAAGCAAGAAAAGATTAAAAGTGTTTGACGAAACGTAGAAGGTTCTTCATAATCTCGTTTCTCTGCTGCAGCAAACGCAGCGACGCGGTAAGCAAAGCGARCCGCGGCTAGTTCTTTAACAAACAAACAACCGATAAGTGTGGGCGCTTGATAGCGGATGCGGAAGACTTCGGTCTTTTAGCTTACAAGTTATAAAGTGCTCGCACAGTAAAACATGTTGGTTATGTCCGGGGTGCAAATCACGGATGTAGCCAGT